>CAZNXK010000036.1:0-28077 GCA_964576835.1 uncultured Treponemataceae bacterium
TGTCGGAATTGACGATGCTGGCGGAGACAATGACATTTTCGCCGGCGTTGACCTGGGCATTCTCTATGAACTTGGCCCAGACGTTCTTGCCCGCGGTTACCAGTCCCGCGCCTTTGCCGGTAATGCCCTGGTGCACTATGACGTCGCCCTCCGCGCTTATCTCCGCCTTGCCTACGTTGCCGCGGACCTCGATGTTGCCCGTCGCCTTGACAGAGAAACCGTCCTCGACGTTTCCCACCACAATTATCGTTCCGAGGAAGAACTGGTTGCCTGACTTCAGGTCGATGTCGCCGTTTATCGTGTAGACGGTCTCGACATTCACCTTGTTGTTGATGAAGGTTGCCTCGCCGTTGACGTCGGCTATGACAGTCAGGCCGTCATCGCTCGCGTGGACATTCTTGCCCAGCGGCAGTGGAATATCCTTGCCGTTTTTTGATTGCAGGAGCTTGCCCGTGACCGTGCGGCCGGGTATCCCCTGTTTTGCCTGGACCTTCCGCGCCAGAGCCTGGCCTTCTACGACGTTCTGCACGAGATGCAGTTCCTTGTAATCGACCTTGCCGTTTTTCTCCTCGAGGTTGAGCTTCGAGCGATCGGTCTCGAACATGAACTGGACACGCGCGTCATCGCCGTTCTCGGGTTTCTGGCCCTGTGCGACCAGGAGGGGTTCCTTGTAGCGCGGGGAATCCTCGAGCCCCTGAAGCGCTTCCTCCATGACTCCGAATACGACCTTGTTGTTGCGCAGGTATGCGAGGATGACGTCTTTTGAAAGATCGCAACCGCCTGGTTGAGGGGGAGTGATCACCACTCGCGCTTCCATCTCCTGCGAACCCAGTTCGACTGTCAGGAGCGCGTCCGCGGCAGGGTTGGCTATGAACGAGCCGACAGGCACCCATTCGCCGGTAGCGGCCTTGACCGTCTCCTTGAGCAGGCCTTCGTCGAAGTCGTGGATGGCGCGGGCATGCATTTTTTCTATGGCGTTTCTGTCGCTGGCGCGTTTTCCGCGGCCTAGCGGCTTCGTGACCTTGAGCAAGGCGTCGTCGGAAGCGAGACGTACGAAAACCTGGCCGTCGACGTCGCGCTGCAAGGGCTTGAGATCCACGGGAAGGTCGAGGCCAGCATCGAATGGCTCGTCGAGGGTTGCCTCGACCTTCTTCTTGGCCGCAACCTCGTACGCGTTTATCTTCCAGCGTTTGGCGCCGACGCCGATGAATCCCTGGACGCCCTTCTCGAGCACTTCGTATTCTATTCGCGCAACGGGGCAGTCCAGCTGTACAGCGGCGTTCTTCAAGGCTTCTTCAACCGAAATGCCTTCGGCGACGACGGAACGCTTCTCGCCGTCTTCATCGAGGTAGCGGCGCATCAGCTCCCGTACGGCATCCAAGCCTATGCGCGACGCCATTTACACGATGCCTTTCCTGTAGTGGGTCAGTTTGGCCCGCAATCGCAGTATCGCCTTGGTATGGAGCTGGCTGATCCTGGACTCGGTAACCTCGAGGACCTTGCCTATCTCTTTCAGGGTCAGTTCCTCGTAATAGTAGAGAACGAGGACTTTCTTCTCTTTTTCCGGCAGTTCCTGGATGGCCTGGACGACGACGCGGCGAATCTCGTCACGTTCGACTATCGAATCCGGGCTCAGGCTCGTCGGGCTCTCTATGCTGTCGCCGATCGTCATGTGCTCGCTCTCGTCGGCGGTATACCACAGATCGTTCAGCGACAGAACGGAAGTGCTCGATATCTTGAGCATCGTCTTGGAGAATTCATCCTCGGACAGGCCCAGGGTCTCGGCTATCTCCTGGTCGGTCGCCGGGCGGCCAAGCTTGGCCTCTGTCGCAATGATCGCTTCTTCTATTTCCTTTGTCTTCTGGCGCACCGACCTTGGAACCCAGTCGATACTGCGCAACTCGTCGAATATCGCGCCCCTGATCCTCGTCACCGCGTACGTCTTGAACTTGACGTTCTTGTCGGGGTCGAATTTATCGATGGCGTCTATGAGCCCGAAGACGCCGAATCCCACGAGGTCGTCGAATTCGACCGAAGCTGGCATGTTGGCCGCGACTTTGCCTGCGACGTATTTGACGAGCGGAGCATACTGCTTTATGAACGACTCACGAATGAGCGGATCCTTGTGCCGCTTGTACGCGGCCCAGAGTTCTTCTTCGCTGTGATGCTCCAGCAGGGAATTATTCATACATTATTGCCCTTTCTGGTCTCTGCGCAGTAAGGTCTGAACAGCCTTGGCCAGGGCTGCCGGGTCCTGCCCCGCGTTCGGCGAGCCCGCGGTCGGCATCGATTCGGAGACGCCGAACCGTGATGACTCGTCTCCCGACTGGCCGCCCGCGGTATCGGAGCTTGCGGAAGGCAAGCCGGCGAATGAATCGCTCATGCCGTCCAGGTCCGGCAGTGTATCGAGTTCGTCGAGAGAAACCGAAGGCCGCAGCAACATGTCGCTCCTGCTGTCAGCGGCGGTATCAGAAGGATCATTGGGGATGAGCACATCGGCGCGAAGGTTGGCTACCTCCTGCTCTATTTCTCCCGAGGAGAGCGACGCCTGGAACCCGGGTGCCATCACGTCCGCTACTATGTCGTTGGTGTAATTCACCGAAGAGACGGAGTCACCGTCATGGCCTTCTTCATCGCCGCCCGGCAGCACGATGTCCACGATTGACCCGATGCCTGAGCCTGCGCCGACGGGAGACGCCCTTGCCGAATCATCGAAAAGCTCAGGCATGAAGCGCCTGAGCATCCATAGACCCAGATAACAGAGGCAGGCGAACCCTATACCCGACAGGAGCGCGCGGAAAAACAGCGCCCCGAACGGGACGCGAGAGAAGGCGGCGACAATACTTGAAAGCACAAACGCGCCGAGCCCCGCAAAGGCGGACGCGCGAAGACTCGAGTCCACCTCCTCGCTACCCTCCCATAGCAACGAGATTAAGGCATAAGCCCTTGTCTCGTCAAGCTTTGGCTCGATAACGACGGACGATGGCCTATTCCTTGGCGAAGAGCTTCCTGATCAGGCGTCCGATGCCGCGGTCATCCACGAATTCGGTCTTCTCTATCCGGCTTACCAAATGCTGCACTGAAATTGCCGCCTTCGACTTCGGGTCCTGCACTATGAATGGTTTCTGTTTGAGCACCGAAGCCTGCACGATGGGATCCTCGTATATGCAACCGAGGTACTCAACCTTGAGGTTCAGGAATTGACCGGAAATGTTTATTATCCGCTCCGCCACCTTGCGCCCCTCGGTGACGTTCTTGACACGGTTGACGACGAGCTTGAGTCCGATATTGAGGTTTTCAACCTCTGTGGCGATGATCTTGATGATGCCGTACGCATCGGTGATCGCCGTAGGCTCGGGGGTAGTGATGATGATGGCGTCATCTGCAGCGGCGATGAAGGACAGGACGTTGTTCGAAACGCCAGCGCTGGTATCGATGATGATGATGTCGACGTTTGTCAGAGCGTACAGCTCGGTTATGAAATTCTGGCGCTCTTCCTCGTTCAGGTTGGCTATCTTCGAGAACCCTGACGCGCCTGCGAGTATCTGTATGCCGTACTCGGTGTCGAGTATTATCTCTTTCATGGTCTTCTGCTTGCGAATGACGTGATAGAGGTTGTATTTGGGGATGATGTTGAGAATGATGTTGACGTTGGCCAGTCCCAGGTCGGCATCCATCACCATGACGCGCTTGCCGATCCTGGCATAGGCGATGGCGAGATTGACCGAGAGGTTGGTCTTTCCGACGCCGCCCTTGCCGCTCGCGACGGTGATGACGCGGGTCTTCTTGGCCGATTGTTGGCCCTGGGGCTTCGCATTCATCAGTTCGCGTAGCTTCTGCGCCTGGTCTTCCATAAGGGTCTCTCCATCGGAGGCTCGAAAAAGAGCCTCCACGCGGTTCTGGATTCGGTTGGCTGTGACGTTCACGAACCTCGAGTTACCGGTCCGTATCTTTCTTCTAGTTTCGGCCGATTCGGCCTGAAACCTTCGAGATTCATGAGGAATCTGAGCGGATGGGCGGGAGAAATGTCCTGGGGGACCTTCTGCCCGTCGGTAACCCAGGCTACTGCCTTGTCTGTCTCCGCGAGCGCTGACAGCACGTTGCCGACCCTGCCGGTCTCGTCCATCTTCGTGACTACGATGCCTCGGTACCTGAACGGCTCGAACTGCCTGAATATGTCGAGCATATCCTGGGTCTTGGTCGTCGCCGCCACCGCGAGGTAGACCTCGGCCGAAGGGCCGCAGGCGTCGAGTATCTGCTGCATCTCGGCGAGCCTGACCGCGTCGCGTGGGCTCTTGCCTATGGTATCGACGAGTATCAGGTCCGTATCGCGGTACATGGCAATCGTCTGCCGCAGGTCGCTGGCGGTCTCGACGCTTGAGACGGGCACCCGCATGATCGAGCCGTAGGTCTCGATCTGCTGCCTGGCGCCGATACGGTAGTTGTCAATCGTGATCATCCTGACATCCTGGGCCGGCAGGCCGCCGATGCCGAGGTTGTGCAAGGCGGCCAGCTTGGCTATGGTCGTCGTCTTGCCGACACCCGTGGGCCCCACGAGCACGAGGACCCTCGGTTTGACCGCCCTCGGGGGACTGGGCAGCCTGACGGTGTCCCCTACCCACTCGAGGATCGCCTCCTCGACCGACTCGTAGTCTTCCAGCGCGTCCAGGCTGAACTCGGCCCTGGCGCGGCCGAGCAGTTCGGTGCGGTACCATGACGAGAAGTCGTTGTCGGCAAGCAGGGCATCGACCGCGGCAAGTGTCGGGTGCTCCGCTTCCGCAGGGGACGCCCTGGAGGCCGTCTCTACGAGGGTGTCCTTTATCGACCTGACTTCCGAGAGCACCTGCTGTATGACCTGTTCCTGGCTTACCCGCTCGAGGAGGCGGCGTTTTTCTTCCTCGATGTCCGCCTTTTTCTTCTCGCCTTCCCGTACCGAATCGTCCTTGAGGTAGAAGGTTATCTCGACGCCCTCGCGGGCAAACAGCCCCATAAAGCCCCCGGAGCGGACGGTCCTGTGGCTCAGGACCTGGGCGGCATCGCCGTAGCGCGCCTTGACCTTTTCCAGGACTTCCCTGTGGCTCGATCCTTGCTCTACCAGGTATTGCATCTTGTCATCCTTCAATCCGAATCTCGCCGATGGCCTCTACCTGGACGTCTGCCACGATCTCGGGAACGGAGAGTACGACGAGATCGGGTATCTCCCGCTCCGTGCTCGACTTGACCAAGGCCCTCGCCGCCTCGGAACACAGTATTACCGGGAAGTGTCCCTGCTTCTGCACCGCGGACACGGCGAGCGTCAGAGCCTTGATCCACTGACGCTGAACGACTGGTTCAAGCGCGGACATGGCGCCGGCGTGGGTGTCGACTCGCGCGTCTATTATTTTCTGTTCGAGGGCGGGCTCTATGGTCAGCACCCGTACGGCCTTGTCCTGATCGGCATACTGCAGGCATATCTGGCGGCTTAGCGACTGCCTTGCCTTCTCGACCAGGAAACCGGCATCCTTCGTGATTCCCGAATAGTCCGCGATGGTCTCCAGTATGGCGACGAGGTTGCGTATCGACACCTGCTCGCGGAGCAAGCCCTGGAGCACCTTCTGGATCTCCCCTAGCGACAGGTGCTTCTGGGCATCCTCGACGACGGCCGGGTAATCCTTCTTGAGCGCGTCGAGCATTCCCTGGATTTCCTGGCGCCCCAGTATGTCGGCGGCGTAGCGCTTGATGATTTCTGTCAGATGGGTGGCGACGATGCTCGGCGCGTCGACGACCGTATAGCCGGCGCGTTCGGCCTTGTCCCGGATGTCCTCGGATATCCATACCGCGGGCAGTCCGAAGGCCGGATCCTTGGTACGCTCGCCCTGGATTTCCTCGGAGACGTTCCCCGGGTTGATGGCGAGGTAGTATCCAAGCCTGATGATGCCGCGGCCTATCTCGACGCCGCGGATCTTGAAGCAGTATTCGGACGGCTCGAGCCGCATGTTGTCTATGATGCGAATACGCGGCACGACGAGTCCCATGTCGATGGCGCTCTCCTTGCGGATGCGCGTGACGCGCTCCAGCAGCTCTGCGCCCTTGTCCTTGTCGACCAGCGGTATGAGGCCATAGCCGAGTTCCAGGCTGATTGGATCGAGGGGAACCACCGGCGACAGTTCCTGCGGCGATTCAGCCTTCCGGGCCGAGCCTTCCGCGGCGCGCATCTTGACCTTGTCAGATTCCAGCACCGATTTCTTCGAGAGGTTCCACGCCAGATACGCCATCGCGAAGGCGATGGGAAGGAGCACATACCAGGGGAATCCGGGCAGCAGCGCCATCGCGACGAGGACCCCGGAACCTATCCAGTAGATGCGCGCGTTCTGCGTGAACTGCGCCGTCACTTCTGCGCCGAAAGTGCCCTGGCTGTTCGCCCTTGTCACGATGATGCCCGTGGCTACCGATATGAGGAGCGACGGCAACTGGGATACGAGGCCATCGCCTATGGTCAGCGAGGTGTAGGTGGTCAGGGCACTCGAGAAGGATTCCGAGTGTATGACCATGCCGACGATGAAGCCGCCTATCAGGTTGATGACGCTTATGAAAATGCCGACCGTTACGTTGCCCGAGACGAATTTGCTCGCGCCGTCCATCTGGCCGTAGAAATCGACCTCCCGCTGTACGTCGTCCTTCCGGCGCCTCGCCTCTTCTTCTCCTATCGCGCCTGAATTGTATTCCGACTCGATGGCCATCTGCTTGACCGGCATGCCGTCAAGGGTGAAGCGAGCCGCCACCTCGGCAATGCGCGTGGCGCCCTTGGTGATGACGATGGCCTGCACCGCTATTATCACTATGAAGATTATGAATCCGACGACGAGGCCTTCGGAACCGCCAGCACCGACGACGAAGGTCGAGAAGGCCCGGATGATGCGCCCGTCGAAATTCACGCCTTTGGTCAGTATCAGCCTGGTCGAGGATATATTCAGCGCGAGACCGAATATGGTCGTGACGAGAAGCATCGTCGGGAAGACCGAGAAGTCGACCGCCCGCCTCGTCGACAGGACGAGCAGCAGAATGAGAAGGCCGAGCGCCAGGTTCAGGGACATGAGCACGTCCAGGAGAATCGTGGGAACCGGTATGATGATCATCATCACCACCGCCACCGCGGCTATCGCCACCGTGTAGTCGGAGAGGTTGGTGGTAAAGGTTTCCTTGAGCACTCGCCTGGTATCGGACATGATCTTTCCCCATGCTACCCTATAAAGCAGGATTCAACAACGAGTCGTCTCACGTACCCATGGAAGCGTACTTCGCGGCTACCCTGGCATCGATTTTGGCGATATGGGCGAGGATCTTTGAAATCGCCTCGTAGTACGCCTCCGGCACCGCCTCGCCGACATCGGCCTCCGAGTACAGGGCCCTGGCGAGCGGCCTGTTCTCGACGATGGGCACCCCCGCGTTCTTGGCGAGCTGGCGTATCCTGAACGCCATCTCGTCCGCCCCCTTGGCGGTAATCGTGGGGACGGCCATGGTCAGGGGATCGAACTCTATTGCAATGGCGAAGTGCGTCGGGTTCGTCACGACGACGTCGGCTTTGGGGACGTTGACGGCCATGTTCCTCGACATGATGTCGCGCATCCGTTCCTTGAGCCTGCCTTTGATTACGGGATCGCCCTCGAACATCTTGCGCTCTTCCTTGACCTCCTGTTTGGTCATCTGGAGCCGTTTCTTGAACTGCCGCCGCTGAAAGATGTAATCAGGTATCGAAAGCGCGAGCATCAATATCGCCGCTTCGATGACGATCCTCACGACGATGCCTGAAATAAAGGCAACCGAGTTCCATATCGTCGATGTGTATAGCCTCGCCAGCCTGGGTGTCTCGGCGTCGATGTTCAGGTACGCGACGATGCCGATGAGCCCTATCTTGAACAGCGACTTGGCAAGGTTGAACAGCGCCTCGCCCGAAAGCAGCGTCCTCTTGAAATATTGGCCGAAACGCGGCACGATTTTCTTGAAGTCAGGCTTGAGCGGCTTTGTCGTGAACATGAAGCCGGTCTGCAACAGGTTGCCGAAAATGCCTGAAACCATCGCCACGATGGCTATCGGCAGGACAAGGCGCGAGAAATACGACAGGAAGACGCCTCCGAGTAACCCACCGTCGGTGGTCGGATCAATCTCGGTCGAAACGGTCAGGAACCAGCGCGCCATCTCCCTGAGCGTCACGAGCATCCACGGTCCGACTATCGACAGCGTTATCGAAGTCAGGAGCAGACCTATCGCGGCGACGAGGTCGGGGCTTTTGGGAACCCGCCCTTCCTCGCGCTCCTTCCTGAGCCGGTATTCGGTCGGCTCCTCGGTCTTGCCCTCGTCCTCGGGGGCGAACCACTGAAGGTGGATGCGCGCCAGGTCGTATCCAGGCAAGACGCGGGTGCTCATGGTCCCGCCCCGATGAATCGGCCTTCCAGGATGGAGGCGACACTGGAAAATCCTGTATCGACCAGCGTGGAGAAAGCCTCGATCATATACGGCATCGCGACGGCCATGAGCAGGAACGCTACGAGGATGGAGATGGGGAAACCTTCGGTCAGGAGGTTAATCTGCGGAGCAGCCTTGGAGAGCAGGCCCGTCGTGACAGAGACGAGGAGGAGCGTTCCGAAAATCGGGAACGCCAGTATCAGCGCGTTCTGGAACAGCGCTCCCAGCGAGCCGGCCACGTACGCGAAGAAATCGGCCCTCCTCGCCAGCAGGTCTACGGCGCGCAGCGACTGGAAGCTGCCCCTGACGCCTATGAGGAAGAGCCGCTGGAAGCCGCTCGTCGATATGAACACGAACATCGCTATCAGGTTCAGGAACTGCCCGACTACGGGAATCTCGACCTGGGCAAGGGGATCGTAGGTCTCCGAAGCGCCGAAACCCATCTGCAGGGAAAAGAACTGCCCGGCAGTCGTGAAGGCGTTGAACACCATCGTCAGGAAGAAACCGATTATCACGCCTATCATCGCCTCGCCGGCGACCAGACCGACATACTGGCCGGCGTTGGCCGGAATCGGGTATCCGGCATCCCTTACCCAGGGGTAGACGGCCGCTGCCGCAAATCCGGCGAGCCCGACCTTGGCCACCTGGGGTATGCCGTCGCCCGACAGGAGAGGCGCCGTTTCTATCATCGCCAGTATGCGCACGACGACGATGAAGAAGAGGTCGGCGTCGGCGATGATGTCGTTCAGCACCTGGGCGCCCCTCCTATCCGGCCATCGTGGGTATCAGATCGAACAGGCGCTTGGTGTACTCGGCCAGATGCGAGAACATCCAGCCGCCCAAAAGCGCCAGGACAAGCATGATCGCGCCTATCTTGGGAACGAACGTCAGGGTCTGTTCCTGGATGCTCGTCGTGGCCTGCAATATGCTGACTATCAGTCCCACGACCAGCGCGGTGATCAGTATCGGCGCTGCCAGGGTCACTATTTCCAGGACGGCGCCGGCCATCATGCCGGATATCTGCCCTATGTTCATGAACCGCTCCTCATGAAGGACTCGACGAGCTGCCTGGCCATCAGGTTCCAGCCGTCGATCAGCACGAACAGGATTAGCTTGAACGGCGTGGAAATCATCACCGGCGGCAACATTATCATGCCCATCGACATGAGCGTGGAGGCGACTACCATGTCGATGATGATGAAGGGGATATACAGGAGTATTCCTATCTTGAACGCTATGGTCAGCTCGCTCAGGATGAAGGCAGGCACGAGCACATAGGTCGGAACGTCAGCGAGCGAGGCCGGTTTCGGGAGCCCGCGCATGCTCATGAACAGGCGTATGTTCTCCGAATCGTTCTGCATCTGCGAATACATGAACAGCCTGAACGGCTTTTCAGCAGCGCGGTAGGCCTGTTCGATGCCGATTTGCCCATCCGCCAACGGCTTGATGGACTGAGTGTACACCTCGTCGAAAGTCGGCCACATGATGAAAACCGTAAGGAACAGCGCAATTCCCATCAGGACCTGGCCGGGAGGTACCTGCTGTAACGAAAGCGCCCGCTTGACGAAATCGAGGACTATCGAGACGCGCAGGAAACTGGTAACCAGGATGATGAGGCTCGGCGCGAGCGACAACACGGTGAGTAGTATAAGCAACTGCAGGCTGAAGGCGACTTCCTGTCCGGTCTGGGGAGACCGTACGGACAGATCCACGAACGGCACCACGGGTAGGTTCCGCGGAATTGCCGTCGTCGCGGTCGCCGCACCGGCGGGAAAGGCAGTGCGCGGACTCTGGGCGCTCGGCACGGGGACCGAACGGGCTGTGTCCGCCTGAGTCGCCGGAAAGGTACCGGCAGCGTTTCCCGTAACGGCATCCTGGGCCGATGCACTGAATATCGAACAAAACATGATCGCAGCAAGTATCGCTATACGCACGAACGCCTCCACGAAGCTGGCCGTACCCGTCCGGGCCGGCGGTGAAGATCAGAATTTCTTCAGGCGATCCCGCTGCCGGCTGAAGAAATCGGTGGCGTCGGCGGAACCGACCTTTCGGGAACCCTTACGCCCGAGCAGTTCTATGAGCATTGAGGAAAAGTCCTTGCGTGGCGTCTGGGGTCCCTCCGCGGCACGGAGTTCGAGAGCGTCGACGAGTTCCTTGTTGTCTATCGGAGCCACGAGGTTGATCGACGAATCGGTGGCGCCGACGAGCCACGCCTTGTCCCCGAGCGATACCACGTGCAGACTCTTTCCTGCGCCAAGGCTCGTTGTGGCCAGGATCCTGAGGTACGAGTCAGCGGCTACGGCAGGCCGCGAGCCCCTCCTGAGAAGGGCGTACAATCCGTAAATGGAGGCGATTACGAGCCCCAGCACCAGGAGCATGCGCAGGAAATAGGGGAGCATCGACGACGAGCCGGTACCTGCCACGGTGCCGGCCGCGGTGCCCGTTTCGGGCAGGGTCAGCGTCGTCTCGTCGACTGTTCGCGTTCCGGTAGATGGAACGGCGGTTTGCGGCACCGCTGGCGGAACGGCGGCTTGAGCCGATGATGAAACGACTGCGGCCAGGCACATAAGGGCCGCAAACGAGAAGCGGATGCGTTTGTCCATTTCCCCTCCGCGGGGCATTGTACAGCCAAGCGCGGAGATTGGCAACAAGTCTATGGAGAATAAAGAATAGTCTATCAGCTCAAGTCAGCCATGCGCTCCATCGGAGATACGATTTCAGTGACGCGCACGCCAAAATTCTCGTCTATGACCACGACTTCGCCTTTGGCGATCAATTTATGGTTGACGAGTATATCCACCGGCTCGCCGGCGAGTTTGTCAAGCTCGATGATCGTGCCCTCGCCAATGCCGAGGATATCCTTGATGAGCTTCTTGGTCCGGCCGAGCTCTACGGTGAGCTCCATATAGACGTCCATGATGAGGCCGATATTGCCGGATTCCTGGCCGACGTGCCCAAGTCCAAGATTGGCGAACTGCACGGGCTGGACGTTTGGCTGGGCCATCATGGGAGACTGGTACATGCCCTGTTGCTGCTGCTGCATGCCCATCATCGGTTGCTGGTACATTGGCTGCTGGTAGCCCATCTGGGGCATCTGGCCCATAGTTCCTCCGCCCTGGGACATTCCTCCGCCCTTGGACTGCTGCGCGGGCGCCTGCATGCCTGAAGCAGCGACGATATCCTTGACGAACGACTGCGAATAAATCTCCCACATCTTGTACGGCGAACCGTCTATCGTCAGGTCGTAGGCCACCCTGATGAAATCGCCGGCTGGAAATCTCGCTATGGCCTTGGGACCGAACGAACCGTCTGCGACGTCCGACTGGATGGAACGGTTGCCCGTCTTCTCGGTGAAAGCGTTGATGGCGGATCCGGTAAGGCTCGAGGCGCACTCCGAGACGACGGAAACCGACATCTCGTCCAGCTCCGACAGCGACTCATCTTGATTCGCCAGCGACGCTATCTTGAGCGCCGTATCCTTGGGCACGAAGTACAGGTGGTCACCAGGGATGCCGCCGACCATGTCTATCTTGACCGCGAGCAATTCGTCAGGCAACGAAGGCAGCATTCCGTCCCGTGTCGTGGAATCGAGCTGCGGCTTCGAGAACGTGGCTTCCTTGCTGGTCATCATCGAGACAGTCTGGGCGTGCGTTTCGCTCAAGCCAGCCAGTATCGAGCTGAAGGCCTGTATCTCGGGCGACGAGAGCCCGGACGCAGAGCCCTTGGGGGACGGAGAGCCGCCCGCGCTAGGATCGAGTCCCGCGAGCAGGGAATCTATCTCGTCCTGAGAGAGAGCGCCGTCACTCATATGAATCCTCACCTTCCGCGGCCAGTTCCTCGTATTCCTCCTGGCCGAGCTCCTCGAGCTTCTTGCTTATCTGGACTGCCATCTTCTTGCCGATGACGCCGGGGCGGCACAGGAATTTCTTCTTGTTGCCCACGTTCAGGACCATGGGGTCGTCCACCTTCACGTTGTACAACCGTATGATGTCGCCGAGATTGAGATTGAGAACATCGCGCACCGTCACCTGGATGCGGCCGATCTCGGCAATCACCGGGACATCGATCGTGGACAGCTTGTCCTTGAGTATGTTGAGGTTCTCGGTCGTGGCTCCGCGCCTGACAGACGAGTACCAGTACTGCGCCGATAGTTTCGATATTATCGGTTCTATGGTCAGGTACGGTATGCAAAGGTTCATCATGCCCTCGACATCGCCTATCTTCGTCTCGAGCGTCACGAGGACGACCATTTCGGTCGGCGGCACTATCTGGGCGAACTGGGGATTGACCTCGATCTGGGACAGGCGGGGACGGAGGTCGATGACCTGGGTCCAGGCTTCGCGCAGGTTGCCGAGGATCTTGACGATGATGCCCTCCATGACAGAGTGCTCGATGTCGGTCAGTTCACGCGTCAGCTTCGACCCCTCGCCCGCTCCGCCGAAAAGGCGGTCGATGATGGTGAAGGTTACGGCCGGGTCGATTTCAAGGATTATCTGCCCCTTCAGGGGGTCCATGCTGACGACCGCGAGAGTCGTCGTCGTCGGTATGGACCGGATGAATTCCTCGTATGTCAGCTGGTCCACCGACGCCACGTGCACATTGACGAGGATGCGCAACGAGGCCGAGAGGCTCGTCGTCGTCAGGCGGGCGAAGGTCTCGTGCATGTTCTGCACGGTGCGCATCTGTTCCTTGGAGAATTTGTCGGGCCGCCTGAAGTCGTATATCTTTATCTTGCGCGAATCGGTCGCCGACTGCACCGTCTCGAGGGAGGTGTCGCCGGCGTTGATGGCGGTGAGAAGCTGGTCTATCTCGTCCTGGGACAGGACTTCAGTCATCTGTTCACTCCGCCTTGTATAATTGCATAGAACTCCGCATTTAGCAATGTCGCGCGATGCCCGGAAACTTTACAGCTGGTTCCTCGAGAAGGTCTGGAAATAGACGTCCTTGATGGCAGGCTTGGTCAGCATGCGGTTGAGCATTTCGCGCAACTCCTCCTTGAGCTCGCCCTCGCGCTCGGGCTTGAGCTGTTCGATCTTCTTCCTGCTGAAGTAATTGCGCAGCGAATCCTGGATCTGGTACTTCCTGGATGTCAGCTCGGTCTGTATCTCCTTGTCGGATGTGTCATAGGCCAGATTGAGCTTGACCATCACCGCCCACGGTTCCTTGTCGATGGTATTGGTCGTTATCTGGTCGATCGACGTGAACGTGGCCCATATCGGCGTCGATCGCTGGTAATCTTCCGAGGTCGGGACAGACGTCATCGGCTTGGCCTGGCGATTGAGGATGCTGACGGTCACCACGACGATGACGATGATGAATATCACGGCTCCGAGCCCTATCGCGATCCATTTGAGCAGCCCCAGGATGGCCTTGCCGCCGCCCTTGCCCTTCGGCTTGTCGGTGACCTCGGGTGTCTCGCTGAAGTCTGGCCCGCCCTTGTCAAAATCGTCGCTCATAGGTCGCTACCTCCGGGTATCACAGGTGCCCCTCGTCAAGGATGATTATGTCGACGCGCCTGTTGTACGCGCGTCCCTCTTGCGTCGAATCGTCGGCTATCGGCACCGTCGCGGCAAGGCCGGAAACCTGGAACCTGGCTTCCGGAACGCCGAAATCGCTCAGATAATGGAATACGCCCAGAGCGCGTGCGGTCGACAGTTCCCAGTTGGACCGCCACTGGCCGGCGGGATCGGTAGGGGACGAGTCGGTATGCCCCTCGATCCTGAATCTCCTGCCTTCGAGACTGTCCGACTTGAGGAGCTCGGAGAGTCGGACGAGCATTGTCCTCGTCTCCTCGATGTCGAGTTCGGCGCTCGCCGGCCTGAAGAACGCGTCGGAGGCAAGCGAAATGACCAGGCCGCGCTCGTCGGAATTGATGCGCACCTTGTTTGACTTTATTTCAGGCTGGAACAGCGAGACGGCCTTCTTCTTGGCCGTCGCGAGCATCTTGCCCTTTTCCATGGACGGCAGGGTGTTTATGGAGTTTCCGAGCTCCGACAGCTTGCCGACGGAAAGCGTATTTCCGCCAGTCGAACCGCCCATGCCGATGTTGTTCAGACTCGATATCATCTGATTGAGTTGCACGATGTCCACTTCGGTTACGTCGAAGAGAGCTACGAAAAATACAAGCAGCAAGGTTATCATATCGCCATAGGTGACAACCCATTCTCCAAGGCCACCCAGCTCCTGCTTCTTTTTTTGCTTCCGTGCCATATAATTGCCTCAGGACTGCGGATGCAGTTCTTCAAGCTTCCTCTGGGCTTCCGGCGACAGATACGACGACAGTTTCATCTGGAGGATGTGCGGATTGTCGCCCTGCTGGATCGAGAGTACGCCCTCGATGATCATCTCGCGTACCTTGGTCTCGGCCGCGTCATGGCCGGATAGCTTACCCATGATTGGCGTCAAAATGAAGTTTGCCATCATAGCACCATAGTAGGTCGTGATGAGGGCTACAGCCATGTTGGGACCGATGCGGCTCTTGTCCTCGAGGTTCTTCATCATAGCGATGAGGCCCTGGACAGTTCCCAGCATACCAAAACCAGGTGCCAGTTTAGCCCACTGGTCAATCATCTTGATCCATTTACCATGGCGGTCGTTCATCTGGTTCAGTTCGGTCTCGAGAATGGTCTTAATCACCTCGGGATCAGTCGAGTCGACGACCATACGCAGACCGCGCTTCATGAACGCGCTGTCGACACCTTCGATCTCTTCTTCGAGCGACAAGATGCCTTCACGGCGGGCCCTTTCAGACAATGCCAGCAGGCTCTCCGCTATCTTCATTTCCCCAAAATCCGGTATCCTGAACGCCATTCCGATTATCTTGAAGATGGCGGTCATGTCCTTTATGGTGTAATTCAGCATGAGGGCGAAAAACGAACCACCTATGGTCATCAAGGCACTGGCAGGATCGAGGTATGTGGTAACCGCACCGCCTGAAGCGTACATGGATGCGATGATGCAGAAGAAACCTCCTGCGATGCCTATGATACTCGCCAGATCCATCCGCTACTCCTCGTTCTTGAACGCGCCGATCAAGCGCCGGTATTCGACTATTTTCTCGATGACTACCGCTACGCTCTCTCTGACGATGACATGCTTACCAGACAGCATCGCAACCGACGTGTCCGGTATCCGCTCAATATACTCGATCTGATGCGGATTTAGCCAGAACACGTCGCCCGAGAGCCTGGACAGCTCTATCATCGATGCCTCCGCTTCACGTCTCTATGATCCCCTTACCTCTTGAGCGTCAGCAGTTCCTGGAGCATCTGGTCCGAAGTCTGTATCGTCTTCGAGTTGGCCTGGAAGCCGCGCTGAGTGACTATCATGTCGGTGAACTGCTCGGCAAGGTCGACGTTCGACATCTCGAGGGCGCCAGCGATGAGCTTGCCCTTGCCCGCTATGCCCGACGGGCCGATGTTGGCCATGCCTGAGTTGTTAGACCTCGCGAAGTTCGTCTCGCCGGTTTTTTCGAGTCCGTTCGGGTTGGTGAAGGTAGCCAGGGCTACCTGGCCGAGCGTCCTCGTCGAACCGTTCGAGTATACGGCGGTAATGGTGCCGGACTGGTCGATCTTGAAGTTCTCGAGGTAGCCCATGCCGTAGCCGTCCTGCTCGAAAACCTTGGTGCTCGAAGCCTCTGCGAACTGCGTGACAGTATTCCGCACGCTGCCCGCGGTTCCAAGGTTGAGCGAGAAGTTCTGCCGGACTGGCGCCCCGCCAACGCCTGGGGTTGCGTTGGCGACGTCGAATGCGACGTTCATCGATAGCAGCCCCTCTTCTCCGGATGCATTGCCCTGCCCGTCGATGACGCGCCTCAGGGTTCCGAGGTTGTCGAATTCGACGGTGAATATGTTGCCCTGCTGCGCCTCGGGATTCAGTCCGACAGCAGCGTTCGTGGCGGTTTCGGCCTGCGGGTCGATGGCAACGGCAGCCTGCCACTGGTTGGGCTGGCCGACCACCCTCGTGAACTCGACTCGCATCACGTGATCCTGGCCAAACGAGTCGTAGACTTTCTCCTCGACGCGCCAGGTGCCCTGCCTGATGGTTTCAGCCGCGGCGCCCTCGGGGATTTCGGCTATGCGCTTGTCCAGGTTGCAGGCGAGGAATACCTGCTCGGTAGCCCTGGCTGGATCCTTGGAGCCGATGGGGATGACGAGGTCATCGAGGGCGCCGGAGGTGTTGAGGATCTCTATGCCGTTGATGACTTCCGCGTTCCAGCCCTGGACCCGCAGACCGTTTCCCGGGTTGACGAGGCGGCCTTCCGCGTCGAGGCCGAAAGCGCCCGCACGGGTGAACAGCGTCGTGTCGCCCTTGGCAAGGACGAAGAAGCCGTTGCCCTGGATGGCGAGATCGGTCATCACGCCGGTCGTCTGGAGCGATCCCTGGGTGTGGATGGTATCGATTGAAGCTATCGACATCCCGAGGCCTATTTCCTTGGGGTTGATGCCGCCGACTTCCTCCGTCGGGCGGGCTGCGCCTGACATCTGCTGGTACAGGAGGTCCTGGAAATTTGCCCGGCCTTTCTTGAAGCCGGTGGTGTTGACGTTGGCTATGTTGTTGCCGAGCACGTCCATGCGAACCTGGTGGTTCTGGAGGCCGGCGACGCCTGAATACAATGAGCGCATCATGACGGCGCCTCCTTACTCTTCGACTTTGCTGACCTGGTCAAGGTCGTAGAACGACCCGTTGACCATTACAAGCGGGAATTCGCCGCGGACGACCTGGGAAACCTTGCCGTACACGGCCCGCTCACCGTCGGTCACCTCGACGGTACGGCCAAGAAGCGACTGTGCCTCGCTTGAATTGAGGACGCTCGACAACTTGCCGAAGCTCGTCGCCATGTTCGTCATCTGCTCGAGCGAGGAGAACTGCGCCATCTGCGCTATGAATTCCTTGTCCTGCATCGGGTTGGTGGGATCCTGGTGCTGGAGCTGGGTAATGAGTATCTTGAGGAAGTCGTCCTTGTCGAGATCGGCCTTGAACGCCTTGCCGCCGCCGAGCTCCTTGTTGAGCGTGTCTACCTGCAGCCTCGTCCTCGAGGCATCGGCCTGGCTCATCCGCAGTTCTATGTCCATGGATCGCTCCTTACCTTACACGATGACATTCAAAAGCCCGTCGCGGCCACCCGAAGCAAGTACGGGAACCGCCGCGTCCAGTTCGCGCAGCGAGCGGCTCCTGTACGGTCCCTCGTCCATTCCGGCTTCCCCGGGGTGGTGGCCATCATGACCTGTGCCCGAAGCCATGCCGTTCCGCACTTCGACTTCGAGTGATGTCGTCTCGAATCCGCATTCCGCGAAGGCGTCTTTAAGCGCGTCCAGCGACGACTTGAAGGCTTCTCCCGCTATGTCGGACTCGACGACTATCTTCCCGCTTATTTGCTTCTCGGCTAATTTGAGCTCGATCTTGACGCCTCCGAGAGATTCGGGCTCCAGGCGCAACCTGATCATGCCCAGGCCTCCGTCGCGGAGGACCACCTGGGCCGACCGCACGATGTCGGCGGCTCCATCCCGCAAGCGAGAGGCGAGAGACTCGGTGAACGACCGGGACGCGGCCTGCCCGCCTTCGCCGGAAGCAGGGACGGGGTTTTCCGCCCTGCCAGCTGCTGACTGCGAGAGGCGGCCCGCGGACAGCGACGGATCGCTTTCAACCTGCGCTCCCGCGGTGGCACGCACTGCCTTGGATGAGCCCGCTGCCGCGTCGGCATCGTTACCTGAGCGTGCGCCTTCACGGCGTGCCGATCCATCGCCGCGCGCCTTGAGTCGGAGGTCGACGATGGATACCCTGGCGCCATCCTTGCCCGCAGCGCTCCCCGTCCCGGTGACTTCGATGCCGGAGGCTTCGTTGGCTCCGCGAGTCGCCGCTCCGGCGGAAGCCGCATGGCTGCGGTTCAAGGCCAGCCTGGGTTCAGCCAAAGCCGTGAGGGAGAAAGCGGCAACAAGCGAACCGAGGCGGCCTTCATTTTCGCCGTCAGCCGCAGTTTTGGTCCTGGCGGTCTTGTCCTTCGGCAAAGCGATCCGGTCGAGATCCCGGTTCCGTGGCTTTTCCTTGTCGGTGACACGCTCGTTCAAGGCCAAGGCGAACGGATTGGACACAAGACGCGTCTGGGGTACTGGATCGTTCCTGACAGGAAGCTTTGCCTTTGCCGCGGATTGCTCCCGGACCGGCACCACCAGGCCTTTTGCCTCGGCGACCCTCTCCGTTTTTCCGGGTGAGAGCGCGGACAGCATAGCCAGGAATGGAGTGATGGAATCGCGAGTCGCCTTGCCGAGGCGCCGGGCGCCGACCGGCGGCGACGTGCCATCGGGTACGGCGGCTATACGTGATAACGCCAGCATCTATGCAGGCTCCTTTCGCGTCCGGCCTTGCGTCGGTACGCTCGAGGGAGCATGCCGGACGCTAGTTCAGGGACGCAGGCTTGACATTCATCTTGCGCTGCAAGTCAGCGGATCGCTCCGGCGGCAGCAGCGACAGCCAATACGAGACGACGGAGGCTTCACCCGTCTTCGCGGCCAGCTCCTCCACGGCCCTCAAAACGTCTATCACCGTCTGGTCGTCCGATGCCGCGAGTATCTTCACGGCGTCGGCCGGTGGCATGCCCGTCAGATACCGGGCATTCTGTTCGACGTTCGCTCTTCTATTCTCGTACCGTTCCGTCATTTGTTTGAACGAATTCTCTCGCTCATCGAGCATTGTGGTCCTGTCGGCGATTTCCTGGGCCATCGCCTCTACGGCAGCCTGCCTCTCGGTGGTCGCCTTGTCGCGCTGGTCGAGCTCCTGGCGGATGGCTTCGACTGCGGACAGCTGCTTCGCGAAGCGCTCGTCGTCGAGCAGCGTCGGGGAGTCGGCGGGCAGTGCCTGGCCGGTCCTGACAGGCAGTCCGGCAAGTCTGAGCAGGGGTGAGAAAATGCTCTTGGCATCGACAAGACCCAGGTAATCGAACCAGAAGAGTCCGCCTGAGACGAGAGCCAGAATCATGATGAGCATGACGACAACCCTGCCGAACACGCGCCGTTTACCGAACGATGCCATTGATCATGCCCCTCTACCCAGCGATTTCTTTGCTTCTGGCGGACGCGAAGCGCATATGCGCGCCCGCAGCCAGGTCGTCCATCGTCTTGATTTCTTCACGTGAAACGGCTTTGTAGTAGTCCGTTTCTTCACGCTCCCGCAATTTTTCAACCAGCTTCTTTGCCACGCTGGCGACAACATACGCCTTGTGGGCTTCTTCCCGTTCCACCTCGGCAAACGCGAGCGCCTTAAGGAGCCGCTCGCGTTCCGATGCGAGCCGTACCGCGTACAACTCGACGGCGCGGTGGTCGGCCGCTCCGCTGCCCGGCTTGAACCGTTCCCGCGAAGTCGCCAGAGTCGCCCTGGCGTTCTCCTCGAGGACAAGGCCAAGCTTCGCGCAGGCAGCCGATTTTCCGGCGAGTTTTGCCTTGGCGGCCTGCTCCGCAAAGTCCCTGACCTCGAGCACATGCTGGAGGCCGAACGCGAAACGCCTCATGGCGGGGCCTTCGCGTGATCAGGCTCGGCAAAGGCAAGCAACTCCGAGGCTGGAATCGTCAACCCGGCGATATCGCCGAGCCGCTTGATCGTATCCGCTGTCGGAGCCTTCTCGGCGACGCCCTGCATCAGGAAAGCCTCTATTGCCTCGCGCTTGGCTATGGCCTCGTCTATTCCCGCGTTGGTGCCTTTGACGTAGGCGCCTATATTGATCATGTCCTCTGACTCTTCGTAGGTCGCCATCAGCCGGCGGACGATGCCCATCGCTTTCTGCGTTATAGGACCCGTGACGGCCTGGGAAAGACGCGATATCGACTTGAGGACATCAACGGCGGGATAGTGGTAGCGCTCGGCCATCTTGCGCGACAGCACGATGTGGCCGTCCAGAATTCCGCGAACGGTATCCGCTATGGGTTCGTCCATGTCGTCGCCGTCGACCAGTATGGTGTAGACGCCGGTTATCGAGCCCTTGTGCGAGGTACCCGAGCGTTCGAGCAATTTCGGAAGCGAATCGAATACGCTCGGCGTGTATCCCCTCGTGGTGGGCGGCTCCCCGATGGCCAACCCTATCTCCCGCTGGGCTCGGGCAAACCGCGTAACCGAGTCGAAAAGCAGAAGCACGTCGAGCCCACGGTCCCTGAAATACTCGGCCACGGCCGTCGCCACGTAGGCGCCTCGCAGCCGGGCCAGCGGCGGCGTATCTGACGTCGATACGATGACGATAGACCGTGAAAGGCCTTCCTCGCCCAGGTCGTTCTCCAGGAATTCGCGGACTTCGCGGCCGCGCTCGCCTATCAGGGCTATAACGTTGATGTCGGCATTGGTATTGCGGGCCATCATGCCAAGCATCGTCGACTTGCCGACGCCCGAACCCGCGAATATGCCTATGCGCTGGCCCCTGCCGAGCGGAAGGAGGCCGTCCATCGACCTGATGCCAGAGCTGATGCGCGTCCTGATGCGCTTGCGGGTAAGCGCGTCGGGGGGCGACGCTATGGCGGGGTAGTACTCGGGCGAGGCTATGTCTCCCTTTCCGTCCACCGGCTTGCCCATCGAGTCCAGGACCCTTCCCAGGAGCTTGTCCGATACCGGCACCCTGAGCATCTCTCCCGTGGCGATGACCGTGCAGCCGGCCTCGATACCGTCCAGCCCCGAATACGACATAAGCTGCACTGTTTCATCGCGTATGCCCGCGACTTCCGCCCAGGCGACTGTCCCCAGCCGCGGCAGGAGTATCTGGCACAGTTCCCCGACGACGGCCTGCGGCCCCCTGCTCTCGACGAGGAGGCCCTGCACCTTGGTCACCCGCCCCGTATATTTGATGGGGTCGGAGAGTTCGACGACGTCGAGGTATTTGGCAATGAGGTCCACGGCTCTACTGCGCCTTTCCGCGCGCCTTGATCGGCGATATGTCGAGGATCTTCTCCTCGAGTTCATGCAACTGGCTCTGGATGCGCGCGTCTATCTCGCCAAAATCGGTCTCGATGATGCAGCCACCGCGGTCGACCGCCGAATCTTCGACGATCGACAGCTTCTTGGCGTTTTCGGCCATCTCGATGAAGTCCTTGGCGTGCTCGGTGGTCAGCTGGAGATCGGCCAGATTGACCCTGACTATCACGTCGCTCCTCGTCTTCAGCTTGCGCAAAGCCTGGGTGATGTTCGACAGCACGACGTTCTTCTGGTTCTCCGAGATTGTCTTGACTACCTTGCGGGCGATGAGGAGGACCAGTTCGACGACCTGGGCCTCGGTCTGCTCGAGTATCTGGGCACGCTTGTCCATGGCGCGGTCGAGTATCACATGGAGCCTGTTCACGAGGCGATCGACCTCGTTCTTGCCTTCCTTGAAACCCGCCTCGCGCCCCTCGTCGAAGCCTTCCTTGTGCGCTGCCTTGGTAACCTCGTCGATACGCGCCTTGGCCTCGGCTTCGAAAGCCTGGATCTTGGCCTCCGCCTCGCGGAGGGCTTTTTCCGCGGCCGATTCAGCGTCGCGCCGTATCTTGAGTGCCTGGTCGTTCTTGCGCTTGACTTCCTCGAAGGCGGCGGCCTCGGCCTTGGCGACGATGTCCTGCGACTCAGCGCGGGCTGCCGCCACCATCGCCTCTTTTTCACTCTCCCAGTTCTTTTTGAAAAGCTCGGCCTCGCGGCGCAGGTCGTCGGCCGTCGGGCCCTGGTACTCGATGACCGGCGCCGCATCCTCGATTTCCTCGGCGACGACGAGCTTGCCCCCGGGGGCGCTGAGCACGTAAGCGCTCGTGAGGTGGACTGTCTCCTGGGGCCTGAATACGGTCTTGGCCATGGCCTACCTTCTACTGGATCAACTGGTCGTCCTCGCCGCGGGCGATGATTATCTCGCCCGTGTCCTCGAGGTGACGGATTACCGCTACTATCTTCTGCTGGGCTTCCTCGACGTCCTTTATGCGGACAGGCCCCATGTACTCCATGTCTTCCTTGAGCGCCTGCGAGGCGCGCTTGGATACGTTCTGGAACACTTTTTCCTGGACTTCCGTATCCACGCCCTTGAGGGCACGCGTGAGGTCCTGCGTATCGACCTCGCGTATGACCTTCTGTATCGAACGGTTGTCCAGCATGACGATGTCCTCGAAGACGAACATCTTCTTCTTGATTTCCTCGGCGAGCTCCGGATTCTCTTCTTCGAGGGCCTCGAGTATGCCTTTTTCGGTCGTGCGGTCAGCGAGGTTGAGTATTTCCACTATCGCGTCGACGCCGCCCGCGGCTGTGTAGTCCTCGCTCGACAACGTCGACAGCTTCTTCTCGAGCACGCGTTCCACCTCGCGCAGGACTTCCGGCGAGGTCCGGTCCATCATCGCTATGCGTTTGGCCACGTCCGATTGATGTTCCTTGGGCAACTTCGTGAGGATGTAGCTGGCCTTGTTGGGCTCGAGGTACGCCAGGATCAGCGCTATCGTCTGGGGGTGCTCGGTCTGTATGAAGTTGAGGAGGTTGGCCGGGTCAGTCCGGCGTATGAAGTCGAAAGGCCGGACCTGGAGGGAGCTCGTCAGCCTGTTGATGACGTCTATGGCCTTCTGCGAACCAAGGGCCTTCTCGAGCAGCTCGCGGGCGTAGTCTATGCCGCCCGAGCTTATGAACTCGCTGGCCATCATGAGTTCCTGGAACTCCATGAGCACGGCGTCCTTGAGGTCCGGCTCGACGTTCTCGAGCCTGGCTATCTCGAAGGTGAGCGTCTCTATCTCGTCCTCGCGGAGGTGCTTGAATATCTCGGCGGATATCTCGCTGCCAAGGGTGATGAGGAAAATTGCGGCCTTCTGGCGGCCGTTCAGGTCCTTCGCGCTCTTGGGCTTCTTGCCGGGTGAACCAGAGGGTCCCGCACCGGCCGACTTGCCCTTTGTCGGGGCGGCAGCTTGAGCCATCGATTACTCCTCCCTGAGCCAGGTCCGGATGAGCTGTGCCACGTCCTCGGGGTGTTCCTTGGCCATGTTGATCGCGTGTTCCTGGAGATCCATTCGCTTGCGCTCCTCCACGGACATGGAAACCTCGATGTTCTGCTCCTCCGCCTGCCGTATCGCGTTCTCCCTGAGCATCTGCTGCTCCAGGGCACGCTTCTCTTCGGATATCCTTCTCCTGCGCTCCAGTTCCCTGGAAGCCAGCCTGAAGACGATGAACGCGACGAGGAGGAAGGCGACGCCCACCAGGGAATACAGGATTACCCTGTTCGTCTGCTGGCGCCTCAGGAACGCCTCGTCCTCGCTCCTGAACTGGAGGCTCCGGTCGAACTGGATATTCCTGACGGTCACCGAGTCGCCGCGCATCCTGTCGTACCCTATGGCATCACGTACCAGGGCGGCGGCAGCGTCCAGATCGGTCTGTGCAACCGCCATATACTCGCGATCTATGCCGCCTTCCGGCCTGACGACAGGATCTCCCTTGTCAGTATACTTCCACTTCCAGACTCCGTCGATATTTACCGAAACAGTCACCCGGTCGATCGCGGGAGACGATTCCTCGACGCTCTGCCTCGTGTTCAGCGCTTCGTTCTGGATTGTATGCGTCTGGGTCGCCTTGCCGACCATGTTCTGGAGGTCTTTGTAGGCAGGCGCTGTCTGCCCCTCGACTCCAGCGGGGCCTTCAGGATTGAAGCCCGTGCCCTGGTACTCGTAGGTCGTGTTCTCCGATGACAGCCGCACCGATGGCTGTATCACCGAGTCGTCGTACGGCGTTATGGGATTGTCCGGCTTGAGCACGAAGGGAAAATGCTCTTCTGTCGACACGCTCTTCTTGCTCATGTCCATGTCGATCTTGATGTTCAGGTCGCGCACGCGGTCGGTCGTATAGATCTGCTGGAGGGCCTTGAGAACCGCTGCCCGGTAGTACGCTTCCTGGCGCTGTACGAGCTGCTGTTCCCGCTTGGTGCGCTCTATCCTGTCGAAATCCTCGAGGCCGGCGAAATCGTTGAGCACGAGGCCATTCTGGTCGGTGATGACGATGTTCTCGTCTGCAAGTCCGGAAACCGCGAACCTGATGATCTTCTGGACGCCTTCGAGTTTCTTGCGGTTGGTCGACATGTCGGAACCGGGCTTGGGGTACAGGATGATGCTCGCCGTTACCGGCTTCTGGTCCTCTGAGAATAGCTTGTCCTCGGGTATCTCTATGACCACGTTGGCCTTGTCGATGTCTGACAGCGACTCGATGTGCTTGGTCACTTCCTGGATGATGGCCTTGCGGAGGTTCACGTTCCGCTCGAAGTCGGTGACCGTGAAGCGGTCGATCGAGAATACCGCCCACGGGTCCGTTCCCTTGGGGATCAGGTCTTCGCGGAGCAGCACCGCGTTGGCCCTGGCGCGGGTGGGTTCGTCCTTGACATAGAGCACGTTGCCTTCGCCGACGCTGAAGGGAATTCCTTCCTCGTCGAGCCTGCTCGTGATAAGCCTGAGTTCTCCATCATTGGTGATGGGTGTGTTGATGAGTCGGATCTGCGTCGGCGCTCCGGAAACGGAGACCAGCACGACGACGCCCACTATGACCGCGATGACGACGCCTGCGAGTATAAGCTTCTGGACGAGGCCCCAGGAGCTCCACAGTGTCTTGATCCGCTCAAGTGCCTTCTTGAACCATTCGTTCATGTTCCCCCTCCCAGAAGAACGAACGACGCTAGACCGTCAGGGCCGTAACGTCATCTCGTATTGATTATGTCCTTCCATGCCCTGACCACGCGGTCGAGCACCGTACGGGTGATGTTCAAGGACAGGTCCGCCTTGGCCATCGCTATGGTAACGTCATGGGCATCGACCGAATCAGGATCGGTGAGCATCGCCTGCATGGCGTTCGAGCTGTCTGTCTGAATCGCGTTGACGCCGTCCATCGCCTTGAGCATGGCGTCCTCGAAACTGGCCGCCTTCTCGGCGCCGATGGCCGGAGTACCGCCACCGGTGGCGAAATGCCGCGGGTCGAGGCGCGACAGTTTCAGGCGGTCGCCGCCGACCGGCGTAGCGCCGGTAAGCGAGGCGCCAGGCACTGACTGGACGCCTATGGAGCTCGATACGCCGGGAATGCCGAAAAGCGTCGACATCGCTTACCTTCCTATCTCGAGGGCCTTCAGGAACATGGCCTTCGATCCGTTGGCTATGGCCGCGTTCGCCTCGTAGGCGCGCGATGCCGATATCAGGTCGACCATTTCTGTGACCACGTTGACGTTCGGATACTCGACATATCCGGTGCGAGGGCCGGTCTTGATCGCGTCCGGATGGGTCGGATCGTAGACCAGGCGGGTCTCGGCGGCGTAGTCTTTCTGGATTTCCGAGACTCTGACGCCGTCTCCGGCCCCGCCGTCCCACTGGTCCGGGAGGAAGGGCAGCCTGAAATAGGGCGTATCGGTCACCGGCCGCAGGACGACGCGGCTGCGGCGGAATGCGCCTCCCTCGGGGGTCCTCGTCGTCGACTGGTTGGCGATGTTGTCCGCGATCACGTCCTGGCGGAGCCTCTCCGCCGTCATGCCCGTAGCCGCAATATTGATACTCGTAAACATTCCCATCAGATTGCCTCCAACTCGAGGATATTGCCACGGAGGCACGGAGCCACGGAGAAGATAGCGCAGAGTAAAAGAGGAGAAGTGGCAGAAAAAACACTTCTTCTCCTACTCCGTGTCTCCGTGTCTCCGTGGTTCGAATCTTGTATCATTTCAATACCTGCTTGATCTGGTTGAACTCGAAGGCTGTGGCCTGGGTCATCATCGTGTACCGGAGCTGGTTGGTCATCGCCGCCATGAATTCCTGTTCCGCGTCCACGTTGTTGCCGTTGTTCTTCGACGTCGACAGATAGTCGAGGACGCGCCTCGGACTGACGTCACGCCAGTCTGTCTGCTTGAACGACGCGATGTGGCCGGGATCGCTCGTTGCCAGCTCGATGCGCGGTCTGGCACCTTCGGAGTCGAGGGCCCGCTTCAGCGAAGATTCGAAGTTGATCTCCGAGCGCTTGAAATTCGGCACCTCGGAGTTGGCGATGTTGTTTGCCGTCACGTTGTAGCGCAGCACTGATACGTCCATGCTCCGCTGGAGCAGATCCACCGTCTTTCCGAATGTCGTTCCCTCAAGCATCTTCCCGCCTCCCACGGGCAGCGCCGTTCCCGGCCTGCCCCTCACCTTCTCTTATCGGACAATATCGACAGGCCTGTTATACGTTTTTTGCACAGAGACATAAAGAAGACAATAAAGAGAAGAAAAGAGAATCAGACCACGGAGGCACGGAGCCACGGAGGAAGATGAGGAAATAATAATTAGAAAAAAGCATCTCATTTCACTTCGTCCTTTTTCTCTCTTCTGCTCCGTGTCTCCGTGTCTCCGTGGTTCAAATTCCCTGCCTTCATCGTTTTCCCTTCTAAAGAATGAACTTCGCGAGGTCTTCGCTTTCGAAGATGCCCTTGAACCTGGCATCGACGAAATCCGGCGTAATATCCACGTTCTGCCCGCCCATTTCCGGCGCGTCGAACGATACGTCCTCGAGCAGGTGCTCCATGATGGTGTGCAAGCGCCTGGCCCCGATGTTCTCAGTCCGGGAATTCGCCTTTTCCGCTATCGCGGCGAGTCGTTCCACGGCCGGTTCCGAGAACGACAGGCCGACGCCCTCCGTTCCCAGAAGCTGGGTATACTGCGTGACCAGGGCGTTTTCAGGCTCGGTCAGTATCCTCTTGAAATCGGCGGCCGACAGGGCTTCCAGCTCCACCCGGATGGGAAATCGCCCCTGGAGTTCAGGTATCAGGTCCGACGGCTTGGAGACGTTGAAAGCGCCCGCCGCGATGAACAGCACGTGGGTCGTATCGACGACTCCGTATTTGGTTGTCACCTTCGAGCCTTCGACTATAGGCAGGATGTCACGCTGGACGCCTTCGCGCGACACGTCCATGCCGCCAGACTTGCCCTCGCGGCTCGCTATCTTGTCGATTTCGTCGATGAATACGATGCCCGATTGCTCTACCCGTTCCCGTGCCTCCGCAGAGGCTCGGTCCTTGTCCACGAGGCGTTCCGATTCCTCCTCGAAGATGAGGCGCCTGGCATCCTTTATCGCGACAACCTTCTTTTTCTTCTTGCCGCCAAAAATGCTCGCCAGCCCGGAAAAGGCCGACTCGAGCTCTTCCATCTGCTGGCCCGCGAACAATTCAACGGTCGGAGCCGGCTGGGCGGAGACCTGGACCTCGACTTCCTTGTCTTCAAGGAGGCCATCTTTGAGCATCTTCCTGAATTTTTCCCTGGTGTCGCTGTGTGCCATAGGAGCGACAAGCGGCTGCGCGGGGGACGAAGGCGACGCGATGGCGTCGGGCTTGGCGCCGAGGCCGGGCAGGAGGAGGTCCAGGAGCCTTTCCTCGGTACGGTTCTCCGCGTCGCCCTTGACGCCGGAGGACATCTCCTCCATCACCATGCGGTACCCCGCGGCCATCAGGTCGCGTATCATCGATTCTACATCGCGGCCGACATAGCCGACTTCGGTGTATTTGGTGGCCTCGACCTTTACGAACGGCGCGCCGCAGAGCCTGGCCAGGCGCCTGGCTATCTCGGTCTTGCCGACTCCCGTCGGGCCGATCATCAGGATGTTCTTGGGAGCTATTTCCTCGCGGACGGCGACGGGCAGGAGCTTGCGCCTGAGCCTGTTGCGCAGCGCTATGGCGAC
>CAZNXK010000037.1:0-27383 GCA_964576835.1 uncultured Treponemataceae bacterium
TTGGCGAGGTATATATGCAGCCCCTTAAAACAAGTTGCATGTGAATTCTCAAGGACCTGCAAAACAGCTCAATTCGCCTTGAAATTTCATGAAATTTAGCTAGAACATATTTAAGGAAAAATGATGATCGTACTATACATTCCAGCATACGTTTCATCTAGCAACGGAATCAGAATCTGGTATACGTTTGCAGAATTATGCCACAAGTCGAATATCCAAGTCAGGATTGTTTGTTATGAACAACGCCGGAATGATCATTCCACGCCCAGCCATTTCTCTGATGAAATTTCTATACAGTATGCTGGAGAAGGCGATATCACTATTAGCGATGCTGATATCGTATTCTATCCCGAAACCATCAGGGATAACCCACTGCATGCCAAGCATTGTGTAAGGTATCTGCTAAATAATCCAGGCGTTTTAACTGGTAAGGCAATTAGCTATGGCTTGAGTGACTACATAGTAGTTTACTCTAATCTGATCGCCCCATTATTTGCTATGCACCAATGTTTTATTGTCAATGATGACATCGAAGAAATATCTATTTTTAGAGATGTAGTCAAGAAGAATAAGTGCGTATTCTATTTCGGTAAGATAAATCGTAGAAGAGTCGTGCGAAAATTTCGTGATGCAACAGAGATCTCTAAATCATATGACGAAGTTGATTTTATTACACGCGCGATTCCTGCTTCTCGACAGGCTGCTCTCAAGTCTATTGCAGAGTCGAGGCTTATGATCAGTTTCGATCCTCTTTCCAATATGAACTATGAAGCAACATTACTTGGGACTCCAGTCATTCTCATGGACGATTCATATGATTCAATGCGATTTAACATGGGTTCTTACGGGCTGTATGCAGGCAACGAGGTCAAGAGCGTAAGCGAACAACGAGATGATCGAGCATGGAATAGTTACTGGCAAAAGATACAAATGCAGGAAAAAGATGTAACTAATCTACTATTCGCAGTTAAGCAGCACTTCGATACAATTGATCAAGTTTGGAGATATAGGATGGCTGTGCGCATAAACAATGCATTACGAGCCGTCTATGATTGGTTCATTGCGACAATTAAGTATGCTGCGATCAAATATTCGAATGTCAACACATATGAGGATTTGCCTCCCTATATCTATCTATGTATTCAGAACTCTAGGCCCAACATGAAACTCATTACGAAAAGGGAGTATACAAAATTATATTTACAGAGAAGAATGTATCGATGGTTCAAGAATTCTAAGATTCTATATTTTCTAGCTTACCCAATCCGAAAAATCTACAAGCGCTTGAAGTGATTTGGATTGATATGACAATAGTCATCGGCTGCGGTTTATATGGACCGTCGTGGAGTAATTATGGCAGTACCATTTTTATCAATTGTCATCCCGACTTATAATCGCCGCGATGCACTTGTTGAACTCATTAATAGCATCTTTACGCAAGATGCATTCGATGAAACCATAGAGATAGTGGTTTCAGATAATTGCTCAACTGATGGCACGTGTGAAGCGATAAAGGCTCTGTCAACAATGAGGCTCAAGTACATTCGTCGGGAAAGAAACATGGGTGCAGATGATAATTTTCTATGCGCTATTGAAGATGCCTCGGGAATTTATGTGAAGCTTCATAATGATAACAAGCCTTTTATGCCTGGTGCGTTACGGCAGATACTAGAAGAACTGAACAACAATAGCCCTTCTATTCTTCTAACGACAAATGGAGCTAGGTATTTGCATACAAGGGCTGTCGCACGAACAATGGATGAACTTGTTGAGATCGTTTCTTATAATTGTACGTGGCTCAGTGCAATATGCTTCCTGAAAAGTGTATGGCTTTCAATCAAGGACAAGAATGAGGGAAAGAGTACCTTTTTGATACAGACATATTTTCTGTTTCGGATGATGGAGTTCGCCCCCTTCGCAATACTCAATAATCGAAAGCTCTTTTCTGATATAATACCAGTTGAACCAAAGGGTGGATATAATCTTTTTATGGTTTTCGGTAAAAATTACCTCGATCTACTCTGGTTGGAGGTTGACGGTAAGCAACTAAGTCACAAATCATTCTATAGGGAAAAAAACAGAGTATTGTTTCGCTATATTTTGCCAATGCAGCTAAGAATCGAGAGGAATCCACATCAGTTTGTGACCGATTTACGGGATTCTACGAAATTCTTAGCGAAGCATTATGCTGCCATTTATCGTCTTCTGTACGAGATAATGTATTTCTTAAAGAAAGCAATCTACTTGATGAAAAAGCACGTGTCGGTCGATATGAAAAGATAAAATTCATAAAGGTCCCTATTTCCTTAGCTAGAATAGAAACCGACGTTTTATTTCTAGTTCAGGCAGTGCCAAAACAAAAGCGATGATCTACCAACAAGTATCGACTCGCATGTAGGTATGAACAAGAGCCGTATTTATGATCTTGAGTGATCCAAAATGGCCAGATCTGAGCAATTACTCAGCATTGTGTTAACTCTGAAGGTGCATTTCTTTTTGCATTATTCAGTGAAATTACGCAAATTGTCGACGAGGCGGTCGTATCCCAAGGCCATGTGGAGAAAATAGTGATTCGTGCGAAGGCCAGCATCATGCATATTGCCCTGATCATACCAACTTATAACAACATTACAACCTTGCGGGAGACCTTAGAGAGCGTGCTTGCCCTCAAGGATCGGGGGAGCGTCGAACTTATCCTGAGCGACGACGCCTCTATGGACGGCACACGTGAGTATCTCGTTGCCTGGGCAAAAGAACACGGGGCCGTTTTCCATCGTTGCATGCTCCTCCTGAACGAGGACAATGTTGGCATATCGGGGAATCATGCGCGCGCCTTTGCTGAGGCAACGAGCGAGTACGGGTTCTATATCGGCGGCGATGATATTATCTACAACCATGATTTCATGGGCGAGCTTACCCGGGCACTGACGGCCTACCCGGGCCTGAGGATCGCCAAGATCGATCTTGAGGCTTTGCACAGGCCCGGGAATGCCATAGAATCGATATACCGACACAAGAGACACTTCTTTCGCATGCCTGCGCGCAAGCAGTATGCCGCCCTCGCCATCCTTGGAAATTTCCTGTACGCTGGCCCTGGCACCGTCTTGCATCTTCCGACGCTCAGGAAGGTTGGTGGCTTTGATGAACGGTTCAGGACCTATGAGGACATGCCCCTGTTCAATCACTTTTTGTCCAGCGGTTATCGCCTGCGGTTTCTTGATGTTCGTGGTATCTATTGGGTAAGGGCCTGCTCATCGTTGTCCCTGGCTGGATTCTCCGGCAAACGCGACAGGTTCGAGCAGGAGAACAGGCTCCGCAGAGTGTACGTCGAGCGGCACATAGATACATTCACTGCCTATGAACGTTTTCTGTTCAAGCGCCTGGACCTATCAAAGTGGAGAAAGTATCCCATGTTTGTGGCGTATCCTTCATGGATTCGGTTCAGGCTGATTCCATCACTATTCAAAAGATTTCGCCGGATTCTTGCTTGACCGTTTCACGCAACACAAAACCTCGTTGCCGTCCACATGACTCCAGGAACCTACAGGAGAACCCATGACCATTCTCGGCATTTTCCTCAACAACGAAATCCGCACGGGCGGACATATCCGTTGCCTGGAACTGATGGAGGGGCTCGCCAGGCGCGGGAATCGAGTCAGTGTGTTGCTTAATGCCGATCTTGCGTATACCCCACGCTACTTTTCCGCCATCAGGATTGTGGCGTCCTACAAACGCAAACGATTTCCTCCCGCTTCTCGGGTTTTCAGAAACGCGGTAGAGGCGTGGCTGGCAAGGACAAGCGTGGATGAAAAACCCGACCTGGTGCTGGTGTTCAGCGAGACTCATTTTGAGGCCGCGGTGGCTGTCAAGAACAAGCTGGGCATACCAATCGTTTTCGGCAGCCAGAGCAATACGGTACGGGAGTCCCGCATCTCCTTAAGGGAGAACATTTTTCGGCCAATGGCATTCTTTCGAGCACTGTTTTCCTGTCTTCACTATCGCGCGTATGAACGGCGTATCGCTCACTCCTGTGATCTGATCGTGTTCCAGAGTACCTTTGATAGAGACGACTATGAGTCACGCAATCCCGGTACCGGGGGCAGACTCTTCATTGTCGGTGGCAACATAGGTTTGCCACGTTGCACCAATGAGAATCGCGATAGTAACCATAGCGGATCGCTTCGAAAAGTTCTTTTCATGGGCACCCTGGGAGAGCGCAAGGGGCTTCGCTACCTCATGGAGGCGATATCGATACTTCATGGAGAAGGGCACGGTGAGCTTGAACTGCATGTCGCCGGTCCGGGCACCGCAAAGCAGAGAATGTGGTTTGAACGGTATGCGGAGACTCATGCTATCGGGCGATCGGTCCGATTCTACGGCAGGGTCCCGAGCACTTTCCCTTTAATGGCGGAATGTGATCTCATGGTGGCGCCTTCCCTGTTCGACAGCTATCCTGACGTGATCCTTCTGGCCTTGCATGCGGGTATACCAGTCATCGGGAGTCGAGTCGGCGGCATTCCGGAAATGCTCGCGGACGACGAACTCCTGTTCCCCGTCCGCGACAGTGCGGCGATCGCATCCATTTTACACCGCTGTCTCGAAGAACCTGGCCACTACGCCAAGCTCCGATCGCTGTGCGAGGCAAGACGTACCCACTTCATCTTTGACTGGCCTGAAGCCTGGGAAAAACTGGCCAAGGAGATGCTTGCCCGATGAAAATAGTAGCGTTCGGCGGCGGTGGCTTCATCGGGTCCGCTATTGTCGACCGGCTGCTCCTGGCCGGGCACGAGGTGCGCATCTTCGAGCGTACGCGTGTCCTTCCCTATCGAATATTCGGAGAATCAGAGCCCGTGGAATGGACCACGGGCGACATGCAGAGTCCGCATGATGTCGCCACGGCACTCGAAGGCATGGATGCGGTCTTGCACCTGGTCTCCACAACCTTGCCAAAGAACTCGAACGAAGACACCGTGTTCGACGTCCAGAGCAACCTGATCGCCACATTGCACCTGCTCGACGCTATGGTAGCACGCGGGATCAAGCGGATGGTATTCATATCCTCCGGCGGAACGGTCTATGGGGAACCACGGTACTTGCCCATCGACGAGGAGCATCCGACAAACCCGCGCGTTTCGTACGGCATCACCAAGCTCGCCATCGAGAAATACCTGCTGCTTTACCGACGAATACATGGACTCAACCCGACGATACTCCGCGTGGCGAATCCCTTTGGCGAGCGGCAGCGCGCGGAGACTGCCCAAGGGGCGGTCGGGGTATTCCTGCACCGAGCGTTGCGTGGACAGATGATAGACATCTGGGGTGATGGCAGCGCAATCCGCGACTACATCTATATCGGCGATGTCGCGGATGCCTTTGTCCGGGTCTTTGCCTATGATGGCGATTCGACCACATTCAACATCAGTTCGTGCGCAGGTGTCAGCTTGAATGAATTGCTGGCTGAACTCGAACGCCATCTGGGCCATGCGGTCGACCGGCGCTATTTGCCGGGCAGACCATTCGACGTACCGGTCAGCGTATTGGATAATTCCCTTGCACGAACGGAGCTTGGATGGAAGCCGGAGACCACTCTTGAAAATGGTATAGCGCTGACCGCGGCCTGGATCAAAAAGTCGATGGAAGACACTCCCGCAACGACCGACAGGATGGCATGATGGACAACATGCATCCGCAAAGAAACGAGTCACGATATGCCTGAATTCCGTCCCGGTGTCGTATCAATAATGATCCCGACCTACAATCAAGCCGCTTATATCGCGGACACGATACGGAGCGCCCTTGCACAGACGTATGCCGAAATCGAGATACTCGTGGCGGATGACGCGTCAACGGATGAAACCCGTGATGTTGTCGGGGGATTCAACGACCCTCGCATCAAGTACTACCGAAATGAGCGCAATGTTGGCCGTGTGCAAAACTATCAAAAAGCACTGTATGAGCATGCTACCGGCGCTTGGGCGGTCAATCTGGATGGAGACGATTATTATATCTACCCGCGGTTCCTGGAGGATAGCCTGACCGCGTTGTCCGAGCATCCAGGGGCCATACTTGCGTTTTCGGAATACGCTCGCCTGGACGATGGTGAGCTGGCTTATGAAGCCATACCCAATCTTGGATCGGGACGTGTCACAGTTCTTGACGGCAACGAGTTCTTTTTTTCCATGCCCGGGAATCCATTGCGCCTTCGTCACATGACAACTATCTATGATCGACGGGAAGCCGTGAGGATAGGCTTCTACACCAAGGATATTATCAGCTCCGACTACGAATCGTTGTTCAGGCTCATGTTGAATAAAACGGTGGTTCATCTGGATCGAGTCATCGGCGTCTGGCGCCGTCATGGTGACAACCTGTCCACAAACCTGGATGTGGCCGCCTGGATCGACAATCTCGAGCTCTTTTCCAGCGTCCGGGATTATGCGAAGATGGTGCTGCCTGATTTTGAAAAGAAGAGGGTGGATGGATGGTTCAGGCGGAATTCAGTGAACTATGCCCGCCGTATGGTGATGCGCGCGCTGGGAAGGCTTGATCGTAAATTGCTGTTTTCAGTCCTGGGGCGTATATGGAAACGGGATGCCATCATCCTTCTGCTGACCGTCCTTTCACCCTATACCATGCTTGTCATGGCCAGGAAGGCTCTGACAAGGATCTCCCTCTGGCTGGTACCTGGTAATCGAAGGTGAGAAGACACACCGGTGCGGCGATACCCGAAGGGGCGTGGGTTCTCATTGAAAGCAGTGACGAGAAATCGGCCAATTGGTCGGCTGAGCTCCTGAAACTCGGGATTGCCTCATGGGCAATCCATGATTCCCCTGCCCTTACGCCCTTCGTCCTGATGAAGACCGTGCTGCTCGGGAAACGGCCATTGGCAGTTTTCTTTCGCTACCTGAACGATTACCGCTCGCTCGCCAAGACCATGGCGAGGATGCTGGCGGAAATAACCGGATTGCTGATTTGCAGGGTTTTCAATGTACGCGTTTTCTGGATATGCCATAATGTGGACCGTGAAACCAAGCGGTACCATCCCATGCTCAGCGAGTTGCGGAGGGGGATGTTTGCGCGAGCCGCCGAACGGATCTTTGTCATGGATGAGGGGCTTGTTCCCTTTGCCAGGAACATTTTTCCGGTCCATGCTGCGAAGATCGATTTTCTCTGCTTTGGAACTCCGGCAATGCAAAGGGTTTCTAGCGCAACCGAGACATTCTTGAAGGAAGTGGTTGATTTCCTCGACCAACGTCGAGGCCTGGCGCTCGCCAATGGGCAACGATTTCTTTCATTTAGCTGCATCGGTCGTCCGGGCGACAAGTACGACCATTTCCGTCGGGCCCGGGATCTGGTCAACGAAGCCGGCAGGCTGGGTTTCTCCTTAGCGGGCATTGTCGTCGGGCCCTTTATCGCAGGCAAGTACGATGATGGAGGAGAGCCCTTCTTTGGCCTGGACAGGGAGCCAGCGATATTGTTCCGTGGCGATTATATTCCGCTCGATGAAGTTGACTTCCTCGACAGCTTTGATTTTATGTGGCGAGGCTACCGAGACTGGTCGATGTCCTATACGCTCTACAAGGCTGCCGCCATGCGCAAACCCGTACTAGCCATCGATACGGGTTTCGTAGGTGCGGCTGTCCGGCTCTATGGCTTGGGTGCGGTCGTGCGCGAGGATTTCTCGGACTTGGGGGCTGCTCTTGCTTCGATAGAACGCTGGAACCCGAGAGTGGCCGATGAATTCCTTGAAAACCACACTTGGGGAAAAGCCGCATTGCGCATGGCTTCTGCAATCAGGAAACCTTCTGGCGATTAATGCGTTTCAACCAATAAGCTCCCATAAACCTCCAACAGCTTCCGGGCCGATTCGTCCCAGCTGAAGAGCGGCAGGCGGGCCCGGGCCGCTGTCAGGAGCCGCTCCCGGACCTCCGGCTCGTTGACCACCGAGTCGAGACCCCTGGCTAATCCTTCGGCGTCATGCGGGTCCTCCACCACTATGGCGGCGTCCCCGACTATCTCTCCCACGGCAAAGGCCCGCGTCGTGACAACGGGGCAGCCGCAGGCCATCGCCTCGACGTTGGGCATGCCGAAACCCTCCGCGAGTGACGGGAACGCGAAGGCCGAGGCCGCGTTCATGAAGCGGACCACTTCGCCCTCGTCTACGAAGCCGGGCGTGACGAGCCTGTCGGCTATGCCCAGGGTCGTCGCCCGGGCGTGCACCGCTTCGCTGTCCCAGCCCTTGCCGACACATACGAGCGAATATCGCTCGTTGCCTTGCCGCAGAGCGACGAAGCGCGCGAAGGCTTCGAGCAGGGTCCATGGGTTCTTGCGTTCGGAGAATCGGCTGATGTGGAAGACGAAGGAGCCCATGACGCCCTTCGAGGCGAGGAAGGCCTCGTCCCGACGAGGCACCAGGACGCGGTAGGCTGGACCGACGCCGTTGTAGCACACGGTCACCCGCTCCGCCCTCACGCCGAAATGCTCGGAGAAATAGCGGGCGCTCGTTTCTGACACCGTGATGATCGAGTCCATTTTCCTGGCGTAGATGGGGACCAGGATACGTTCGTGGGCAAGCTCTATCGGTCCGTGGAACTGCGGCAGGAGCAGTTGTTCCGCGCCGTGTATCGTGGCGACCTTCCTGGCCCTCAGGCCCCAGATCGGCGAGAATATCGTGAGCGGGCCGTAATGAAGCAGGTCAAAGTCTTCTGTGCGCAACCGCGCCGCCGCGGCGAGAGGATTCCTGGGTATGAGCAATTCCCGCGCCCGCGAATAAATGGGATTGAGGCTCTTCGCATAGTGGATGAACGTAAAATCGAAACGTTCCCCCGCGATGTCGAGTACCCTGGAGAGCATCTCGTCGAGGTGGTGACCGGAACCCGAGTTCCAGTTGTCCAGGGGCTTGGTAAAGATTCCGATCCGGGGCCGTCTGGCGCTGACATTCATGCGGGGATTCTATACAATCAGCCGGGCCCGGCGCAATCGGCCGCGGACACTTTGCCGAATAAAAGCCATTGAGGAACCATGGACAAAATATCTGTACTGTCGATCCATGACCGCGTAGCATGCTTCCATTCGCTCTATCCCTTTCTGGGAGCTGGACAATCGGGGCGCTTCGATTTTTTCGATTCTCCCGAAGACTGCCTTAAAAGGGACAGGAACCGCATCCTGGTCATGGTCAGAAGCTTTATCAAGCCCGACCGCGTCGACCTTCCGCTGATGCACAGGCTCAGGGACAAGTACGAACGCATCGCCTTCTTCCATGACGACGCCGGCGGGGGCATACCTCGGCTCGAGGTGCTCCCCTTCGTCGACCTGTTCTACTCGAAGGCGCTTTTCAGGGACCGCTCGCTGTACGGCCGGAGCCTCTACGGCAAGGAGCTGTACTCCGACTTCTTCCATGAACGCTACGGCGTCGTCGATCCCGAGCCGCGCGAACGCGTCGTGGAGACGAGGCCGGAGATGCTCGGGAAGCTCCGCCTGTCGTGGAACATCGGCGTCGGCGACTATCCGCGGGGTAAGCTCAGGCAGCGGGTCGGCGTGGCTGCGGGCATGGCCCTGGGATTCAAGGTGACTCCCCTCTTCTACGGCCGCGGGAGGCTTCCAGCCGACCCGGTATCGCGCAACCCCGGGACGATACCGATCCACGCACGGCTCGCTCCGGCACCGCGTCCGTCTATCGCCTTCCAGCGCAAGCTCATAATGGAAAAGATCGACGGGAATCCCCTGTTCCTGACGGGGTCTGTTTCACAAGGAGCCTATAACCGGGAAGTCGCGCAATCCAGGATCGTGCTCTCTCCCTTCGGCTGGGGTGAACTATGCCTCCGCGACTTCGAGGCGGTACTCTCCGGAGCCCTCCTCCTCAAGCCCGACATGTCTCACATCGAGACCTGGCCCGACGTCTTCGTTCCCGGCGAGACGTACGCGCCATTCTCCTGGGAGGCGAAGGATCTGGTCGAGACAGCCGAGCGGTACCTCGGCGACGAGGCGGAGAGGACGAGAATCGCCCGCAATGCCTACGATTCCTATCGTAGCCAGCTTGCCGAGTTGCCCGCGCGTTTCGAACGGATTATCGCGGAGATAGAGGGACGATGAGGCAAATCAGTATCGTCGATATCAAGGCTTCCCTGACTCCAGAGAAGCGGCTGTCTGATGGTCCATGGACAAGGTTCGTTCTCCGGCCATTTTCATACCCGGCCGCATGGGTATTCCTCCGGTCCGGTTTCTCGCCGAACGCGGTCACCTACCTCTCTGCCGCTATTTGCCTCGCGGGTTTCATCTGCCTGATTTCCGGGGTGGCGGCTGCTGTCTGGATAGGGTTCGCGCTGTACTTCATTTTCGGAATCCTCGACTGCGTCGACGGCAACATGGCCAGGGTCCTGAAGAGTGCCAGTCCCTGGGGCGAATGGGTCGATGCCCTGGGCGGCTACATCGCTTATGCCACCATCCTCCTCGGCCTTGGTGTCGCCGCGGACGCTTCTGCTGGTGCCGTCCTGCCTGGAACGGGGTTTGTCCTTCCTTGGCCAGCAGGCGGATGGACGCTTATGGGCGGTGCCGCCGCGGCGGCCAACCTCCTCATGCGGGCCGTCTTCCAGAACTATCGCGCCGTTCGAGGCGGCATGCAGGGCGCATCGAGTTCGTCCGCCGATCGGGGCAGCGTCGGGAGCGAGAAGCGCCTGTCTGAAACGATAGGCATAACGGGGCTCCTGGTGCCTGTCTCCGCCCTGGCGTATGGTTTTGGTTTCCTCCCTTGGGTTGTCCTCGCCTATGGCATTGTCTACGGTGGCGGGTGCCTCGTCGTAGTCATAAAGCTCGTTCGCCGCGTCGAGCTGGAACTCAAGGGATCGGCTTGACGTGAAGCGCGTCCTCATCGTCTACAACACCGCTTATTATGTCTACAACTTCAGGCGGCCGCTCATTCGGCGCCTGATCGCGCTTGGCTATGAGGTCCATGTGGCGGCTCCGCTGGATGAGCATGCAAGGCGGCTGGAGACCGAGGAAGGCGTTACCTTCCATGAGACCAGGCTCGACGGGAAGGGGCTTTCGCCCTTTTCCGATCTCGCCTACTGTCTTGGCCTCGTAAGGCTTTATGGGCGCCTGAAACCCTTTGCCGTCCTTCATTATACGATCAAGCCGAACATCTACGGTTCCATCGCGGCCAGGATCGCTGGCGTGCCGGCGATCGACAACGTGACCGGATTGGGGGCCGCCTTCTCGATGGAATCCCCTCTCCAGTCTCTGGTCCGCATCCTTTATCGCGTTGCCTTCAGTCGCGTCGATCGCGTGTTCTTCCAGAATACTGACGACCAAGCCCTGTTTCTCCGTTACCGCCTTGTCAGGCAGGAAGCCTGTAACCTCCTTCCCGGCTCGGGCGTCGATACGATATATTTCGCGCCGCGACAGCGGACTTGCGAACCCGGCTTTACGTTCCTGCTTGCCGCCCGCCTGCTCGCCGAAAAGGGCGTGGGCGACTATGCCGCAGCGGCGCGTATCGTCAAGGCAGAACGACCGGACGCGCGTTTTCTGCTAGCGGGTGATCACGACCCGATGGACGCGCACATGGTGCCCCGCGCCGACCTCGATGGATGGCTTGCCGATGGAACGGTCGAATGGCTGGGCAGGGTAGAGGACATCCGCGAAACGATAGCCCGGGCCGACTGCGTCGTCCTTCCTTCGCGCTATCGCGAAGGCGTGCCGCGCTCCCTTCTGGAAGCGGCGAGCATGGGTAAACCCCTGATCGCGAGCGACTCGGTCGGCACTCGCGAACCGGTGGAGGATGGCGTCAACGGGTATCTGTGCCGTCCGGGAGACCCGTCCGATCTCGCGCGGCAGATGCTCGCCCTCCTCGCCATGCCTCCCGAAGGCCTGTCGGCGATGGGAGCCGCGTCCAGGGAAAAGATGCTGCGCGAGTTCGAGGAGAAAATCGTATTGGATGCGTATGAAGAAGCGTTGTCAGGGTTGGCACATCCATAATCGTCAAGGATGAATACATGAAGGTGCTTGTTACCGGCGCGGCCGGCTTTATTGGATATCATCTCGTCAGACGGCTCCTCGAGCGGGGCGATGAGGTGGTTGGTCTGGACTCGATCAATGAGTACTACGATCCGGAGCTCAAGTACGCGCGCCTTGCCGAACTCGGCATTGCCCGCGACGCGACCGAGGCGGGGCCGGTCCGGAGTTTGCACTTTGCGGGATTCGAGTTCCGCCGCCTGGCGCTTGAGGACCGGGCGGCGATGGAAGACCTGTTTGCCGAGCACCGCTTCGATCGTGTCTGCAATCTGGCCGCCCAGGCCGGGGTGCGCTATAGCCTGGAGAATCCGCGGGCCTACATAGAGGCCAACGTCGCGGGCTTCGTCAACGTGCTCGAATGCTGCAGGCAGACTAACGTTCCGCATCTTGTGTATGCCTCGTCTTCATCGGTGTACGGACTCGGCACGTCGCGCCCCTTCTCGGTACACGCGGCGGTCAACCACCCGGCCAGCCTCTACGCCGCGACCAAGCGCGCTGATGAACTGATGGCCCACACCTACAGCCATTTGTTCGGGTTGCCGACGACAGGACTCCGTTTCTTTACGGTCTACGGTCCGTGGGGAAGGCCAGACATGGCATACTATAAATTTGCCCAGGCCATGTCCGCCGGCAACGAGATCGATATCTACAATAACGGGGACATGCTCCGCGATTTTACCTATATAGATGACATCGTTGAGGGAACGGTGCGCGTCCTGGACGGAATACCCGCGGGGGACCCTTCCTGGAATCCCGCGCACCCCGATCCCGCAAGTTCCAGCGCTCCGTACCGAATATACAACCTCGGAAACAACAAGCCGGAGCGACTGGTGGACTTTATCGGCGAACTCGAGAGCGCGCTTGGCATTCAGGCCAGGAAGCGCTATCTGCCCATGCAGTCCGGAGACGTGTACGCGACCGAGGCGGATATCCAGGACATGGAGCGCGATTTTGGCTGGAGACCCCGAACCGGGATACGGCAGGGCCTGGAGTCGTTCGCCCGGTGGTACCGTGCGTATACCCTACCGCGCAACGCCGCATTGAACACAGAGCGGGCGTCATGAACAAGTCTCCCATCCTGCGGGTGGCAATCAACGTCGTCTTTTCGGTAGCTGTCATAGCCTTCTGTATCGCGTACGCGTCGCGTCTGGATTGGAGCAAACTCGCGGACCTGCGGTTCAGCCTCCCTCTGATGGTCCTGTCGCTCATTGCCGGGATTTGTTACCTTTTTCTTTCGGCCTTCATCTGGATTCGCATGTTGTTCCGGCTGAACCCCGCGGTCCGTGCGAGTTGGGATCTCCTTGCTGTCTATGCGAAATCGTGGATGGGCAGGTATATTCCCGGCAAGGTCGTATGGATAGCTGGAAAGATCCATTTTGCGTCACGCTACGGCATCCCGGTATCGCAACTGGGGGTCACGTCCTTCCTCGAAGCCGGGGTGCAGATGGCGACGCAGCTCATTATCAGCCTCGCGATCATTCTTGTCGATGGTCATTTCGGGATGCTTCCTGATGGAATCAGGATCCTTACCGTTTTCGCGATCATCGGCCTCGCCGTCGCGCTAGCGCCACCCGTCTTCAATTACCTGACATCGCAGTTCCTGCGGATTGCCAAGCGCAGCACCGAGCACAATATCAGGGTAACCTGGACCGCCATCGGCGAGATGACAGGCTTGTACTCTGTAGGCTATCTCTTCCTTGGGCTGACGTACTTTTTTTCTATGAAATCCTTCATGCCGATGCTGTCTCCATCGCTGTTCGCTTTCACTACCGCAGGCATCAGCATCGCAGGCACCATGGGAATCCTGGCGCTGTTCGCGCCGAGCGGGCTGGGGGTCCGCGAGGGTTTCATCGTACTGTTCCTCTCGCTAGCCATGCCAACGGAACTAGCCGTGGTATCCGCCATCGTGCTTCGTGTCACCGCGCTGATCATGGATCTTGCCTTCCTGGGGGCCTGTGTCGGCGGGCGGAGACTCTTTTACGGCAATGGCAGAGCCATATGAAAATCCTGTTCATAACCAGGAAATACCCCCCGATAACCGGCGGCATGGAGAAGTATTCCAAAGAGCTGTATTACGCGCTCTCCGCGGTGACCTCGGTCGACTTGTTCGCGAACAAGAAAGGCAACAGGTTTCTTCCATTCTTCCTTGTTGCCGCGGCGATCAGGATCATTGTCACGGCAAAACGCTACGATGTCATTCATCTCGGTGACGGACTCCTGGGGGTATTGGTGCCACTGGCCCACGCGTGCGGCGGCTCGGCGGTGACGATCACGGTTCATGGTCTGGATATAACCTACGACCACTGGCTCTACCGCGCCGTGATCATCCCGAGAATACTACAGGCGGACCGCGTGGTTGCCATCAGCAGGAACACACGCGACCTGTGTCTGGCACAAGGGATACCGGCGGAGAGGATCGTCGTCATTCCCAACGGCGTCTCGTTTGAACCTGGGGATGGACCGGCGGCAACGCGGCCGCGCAACGCATCTCCGGCGCTCGATTCTGAACGGATACTGTGCACCGTCGGAAGGCTGGTCAAGCGCAAGGGACATGAATGGTTTGTCCGGGAAGTCATGCCCAGGCTGGATGCGTCATATGTCTACCTGATAGCCGGAGATGGCCCCGAGCGATCTGCGATAGAGCGGGCCATAGCCGATCGGGGACTTGAGAACCGGGTGCTTCTTCTGGGGTTGATCGGGGATGGCGAGAAAGAGTGGCTGCTTCGGGCCGCCCATCTGTTCATCATGCCGAACATTCCGGTGGCCGGTGACGTAGAGGGGTTTGGCCTTGTACTCGCGGAGGCGGCTACGCGCGGTCTCATGTCGATAGCCTCGGACCTGGATGGTATTCCCGACGCGGTGCTTCCAGGCCAGAGCGGCACACTGGTGGCGCCACTGAATCCTGGAGCATTTGCGGCTGCCATCGAATCGGCCGAGCCGGACCGTGATCGTGTCGTGGCCGCGGCTGCTTCCTTCGCCTGGCCGCGCATCGCTGGTCTCTATATTGAAGAGATGCAGAAGGCACTCGGGTTCGTTTCGAACGACAAGGCGGGGAGTCACCGACTATGAGACAAGCGGCTATGACACGGGACGATCGAATCGTCGTCGCGGGGCTCGTGGTTTTCGCCCTGCTCTTCAGGCTAGCCACCGTCATGATGATCAATACCGGAGTGGACGAGCGTGACTACTGGCAGTCGGCTCGAGCCATTTCCCAGGGGCTTCCGTATCCGGAGCTATCGCATCGCACGACTCGATACGCGGTCATCCTGCCCGTTGCGGCCGCCCAGTTTGCATTGGGCATCCATCCTAATGTCTATTACGTACTGCCAGTCCTGAATTGCATGCTGCAGGCGGGACTGGCGTACGCTCTGGGATTTCGGCTGCGCGGCAGGCTCACGGGATTCCTGGCGGCGCTTGCCCTGATCCTGTTTCCCTACATGATTCGGGCCGGGAGCCAAGTACGACCAGAGGTCTTCTCGATTACATACATGCTGCTGGTCTTGCGATATTTCGTTCAATACATGGATCAGGAAAATCAACGCTTCAGACCCCTCCTGTGGGCGACGCTCTGGATGTTCGTCGCCTATGAAACGAAGATTACCAATTTGTTCCTGGTGCCTGGTCTTTTTCTTGCGATACTGCTCTATAAGCGCAGGCCGCGACATGCCTGGATGATGGCTGGATTGCTCTTTGGTCTGTTTCTCGTGGAGACCACGTTGTATGCCGGTCTTACTCCGTACAAACTAGGTGAACTTGAAATCATCACACAGAAGCACTTTCATACTGATTCCTTTACCGTACCGCGCCTCATCGACCTGTTGCAGCGATATGCGCCAGACAACCTGCAGCCATACTGGAGCGTTCCGTTCGTGATATTTGCTGTAGGCTCCATCTGGTACCTTGTCAAAGGCCGCGACCGCGGGGTAAAGGGCCTGATTCTTGGCGCGTTGAGCTTCTTCTTCTTCATTACGATAGCCGTAAAAGGATTGCATCCGATAACACCAGCCGAGAGCTTTATCAACCGCTATTTCAGCGTGGTATTGGTCCCCGTCTTCCTGACGTTGGCCTTTCTGGCGGAAGGCGCCTTGCGACGATTTCCCGGAACGGGGCGAGCCCTGAGACAGATCGGCGCTCCTTCAACGTTCCTGGTCGTCCTTGCGCTGGGTGCCTTCGGTGTCGGCATCGTATTCTCGCTGCCAATTCTGCCGGACCGATTGCGCCTCTACGCGCATTCCCCTTTCGATCCCGCGACGCATCCTTTCGCCCTGAACGAGCGGTACAGGCTCATGATGAACCAAGCCTACGCCGATGGAATACCGATCGTATCGAGCAAGGGACTTGCGGGCAGCAGCGCCCTTCAGGCCTGCGCGGCATTTTTTCTGGACATCGACAAATTCAATGACGGTCGCGCCCCTGAACCGATATCCGTTTCCTGGGGTGGCTCCCGGTATCTCTGTCTCTCCGTGAATGGGGACATCAAAGGCCGTTCCAGTGTTATAGTGGCTCGACGATTGCCATTCCGGCTTGATCTGGTTGAGGTGCGGGACTTGCCCATGGTGGCAGCCGAACCTGGCGCGGAACAGAATGAACAAGAATGATCCCGGACGAGGAAGGCCTGCGATGAAGCTGATCATACAGATACCCTGCTACAACGAGGCTGAGACGCTCGAAATAGCCTTGAAGGAGTTGCCCCGGGAAGTGCCTGGGTTCAACAGCGTAGAGTGGCTCATAATCAACGATGGCAGCACGGACGATACTGTTGAAGTGGCCATTCGTTGTGGCGTCGATCATGTATTAAATTTCAAGAGGAACCGGGGCTTGGCAAGAGGTTATATGGCTGGTCTCCGTGCTGGTATAGAGCTCGGTGCCGATGTCATCGTGAATACCGACGCGGACAACCAGTACAGTGCAGGCGACATCCCATTGCTTACCGCCCCCATTCTTGATGGACGCGCCGACATCGTCATCGGGGCCAGGCCGATTTCGGCTATCAAGCATTTTTCCCCGATCAAGAAAGCCCTGCAGTGGCTCGGCAGCGCCGTAGTCCGCGCGGTCAGCAAGACCGACGTAGCGGACGCCCCCAGCGGATTCCGGGCCGTTAGCCGGGACGCGGCTATGCGTCTCCATGTCTTCAATGAATATACCTACACCCTGGAGACCATCATCCAGGCTGGCATGAAGAACATGATGGTCATCAACGTGCCCATCAGCGTGAACGCTGACCTCAGACCATCACGGCTGGTCAAGAGCATACCGAGCTATATCAGGAAATCCGTCATGACGATGTTGCGTATATTCGTCGTGTACAAACCTTTCAGGTTCTTCATGAAGACAGGGCTGATCGTGTTTTTGTCTGGCATCCTTCTGGGCATACGGTACCTTTTCTTTGTATTCAGCGGCTCTGGCGGCGGACACGTCCAATCGTTGATCCTGGCGTCGATACTCCTCGGCATCGGCTTCCAGACGATGATCACGGCATTTCTGGCTGATCTTCTTGCAGTCAACCGGAGTCTCCTCGAGGATATCGAATACAGGAGCATAAAGACGGAAAGCAGATGCTGATACTCAAGCTCGCCATACGAAACCTTGCCAGGCACCTCAGGAAGAGCCTCACGATAGGGTTCCTGATATCGATAGGAATCGCGGCCCTTTTCGTCGCCAACGCGGTATTCGAGAGCACCAACCGGGGGCTCCGTTCTTCGTTCGTCAGGAGCGTGACGGGCGACGTGGTGGCGAGCGAGCGGGGCGAGACCGCGTACGGCCTCTTCGGCAGTGAAATCCCGATAGTCAGCGACTATGAGTCGATACCGGCGATAGCCGGCTTCTCGGGCATGGCGGCGAACTTCGATGCGCTCGAGGGGATGATGGCCTGGACCCCGCTGGTCTCCGCAGCCGCCAAGATGCGCGTGGGGGGATCATCCTTCAGCGTACCGGTATTCGGCGTCGACGCCGCGACGTATTTTGCCGTCTGTTCCGACATTGTCATCGAGAGCGGCGATACGGACAACCTGGCCTCGGGCGGGGTCTTCATCAATTCCGTACTGGCATCCAAAATCGAGGAACGCCTCGGGCGCGGGCTCGCGATAGGCGAGCCGGTTACCTTCAGCATGTACTCGAACGGAAGCTTCAAGGTCCGCGCGGGAACGCTTGCCGGAGTACACTCGTATCCGGGCAGCACCGATATCCTGGACCGCCTGGTCCTGGCCGATCCGACCATCGTCCGCGGCCTGGCGGACTACACCCTCGGCTATGTATCGTCTTCGGATCAGCCTACCGAAACCGGATCGGCAGGCGACCTGGACGACCTGTTCGATTCCGCCGTGGATGTGGTCGACTCCGGAGAGTCGAGTTATTCGCTCGAGGTCCTCGAAGGAGCCCTCGCGGATACTGCGGACAGGAACTTCATGGTCAGCCCCGACGCCGCGGCTTGGAGCTTCGTGCTGTTCCGCGCAGTGGACGGACAGGAAGCAAAGCTTCGCGAATCGTTGCAGGCGGAAGCTTCGGACAATGGCTGGAACATCCGGGTACTCGACTGGCGCGGCGCGGCCGGCGCGAGCGCACAGGCCTTGTTCGCCTTGCAGGGAGCGTTCTATGCGGGCATGGGCTTTATAGTCATCGGCGCCATCCTGGTCATCATGAACGCCTTGGTCATATCGGTCCTCGAACGAAGGACCGAAATCGGGACGATGCGCGGCCTGGGAGCCGGCATCGGTTTCATTCGGACCTTGTTCATAGCCGAGTCCATGGCGTTGACGCTGGTTTCAGCGGTATTCGGCATCGCCATCGGGCTTGCCATATCGGCCTATGCCGCCAGGGTCGGCATCAGGATCGATAACAAGCTGCTGGTTTCATTGTTCGGGGGCGACCTCATCCGTCCAGTGGCAACCGTTCGCAGCGCCTTGCTTCACCTTGGTATGGCGACGATCGTGGGTGCCGTTGCCTGGATCTATCCTGTATCCCTGGCAATGCGCGTACAGCCGGTTACCGCCATGAGCGGTTCCTGAGAATCCGTCCGATAGCCATCCGGACGAGCCTCGTGCTAGACTCGGCCGACAGGATGATGCATCGATGACTTTTTTTCTGGCCCTCCGGAACCTTCTCCTCCAGCGGAAGCGCTATGCCGTCATCAGTCTGGCGGTGGTCATAGGCTTCGCGCTGATCACCTTCATCAGCGGTGTCACGGGCGGCGTCCTTTCTACCGTCAAGGCCAAGGCGGCCCGATACTTCGCGGGGCATGTCAGCGTCACCGGGTTCAGCCCCGAGCGCGAACAGCGCATAACCGACCCCGATCGCCTCGTCAGCCTCCTTCGCGACGGCCTTGGAGAGGTACGGGCTGTCTCCAAGCGCACCGTGTATTACCGTCAGGACGCCACCATCTTCTTCGGCGGAGAGTCGATCAGGCAGAGGCGTCTCGTCGGTGTCGAGTTCGAGGACGAAGCCGCTGAACTCCGCGGCATGCAGTTCAAGGATGGCGGTATCGACGCGATGCTCGGGGAAGGCGGAGGCATGGGCGTCCTCATAAGCCGTACGGCTTCGGACCTGCTGAGCGCGAGGGTCGGGGACGACGTCCAGCTGTTCCTGACCACGGATTCAGGCCAGTACAACACTACGACCCTGGTGGTTCGCGGTATCTTCGAGGAAGCGAGCCTGTTCGGCTTCGCGGCATACCTGAGGAACGAGGACCTGAACCGGCTGACAGGCCGGCCGGCAGGTGCCGCGACCGACATCGCCGTCTATGCCAGGGACGGGGTCAACCTGGACCGGCTAGGCCTGGAAGTCCGCTCGGCGCTTGCCGAAGTGGCGGCCGTCATGCCGGTGCTCTCAAGCAAGAATGACCGTTGGGACGCGCTGGAGGATTCGTTCGACGGCGAGATGCTCGCGGTCATGACCCTGAACGCCCATCTGGCGCAGATAACCGATATCCTTGACGCCTTTTCCGCCGTTAGCTACTTCGTGCTCTTCGTATTCGTGGTGATCGTCATGGTCGGAATCCTCAATACCTATCGGGTCATCGTCTACGAACGGACGAAGGAGATCGGGACGATGCGCGCCCTCGGAATGGGACGGGGCACCGTGATCGGACTCTTCATAAACGAGGCTGCGATGCTGGCTGGAGGCGCGTCGGTCGTCGGCCTGGTCTGTGGCATCGCGGCGCTCCGGCTGCTTGGCCTCGTCGACTTCAGCGCGATCGCGGCTGCCGGGATGTTCACCGAAGGCGGCCGTCTTGGCTACTTCATTGACCCTGCATCCACCGCTTTCAACCTGGGTGCCATGGTGTTTGCCGTCATGCTCGCTGCCCTCGGCCCGGCCAGGAAAGCAGGCGCAATCCGGCCCGTCGACGCAATGAGAATGAATGGCTGAGCGGAACGTTACCTGGCGCGCCGGGTCTTGGTTATCATGATTAATACATCCAACAACAGAGGATCTACATGAAAAAGATACTGTCCATCGTGGCGCTGGCCGCTCTCGCGGGTGCGTCGGTCTGGTCGCAAGACGCTTCCGGGAATGCCGCGTTGCTCCAGAAGATAGACAGGCTTGTCGCTTTCGACGATACCGACGTTTCAGCCGAGTACCGCATCGACAAGCGCGATCCGGGCGGCTCCACCTCCTCGACCGTCGCGGCGATGTTCAGGCGCGACAAGACCAGCCAGTTCCTGATCCTTATCCTTGAACCGGTCTCGGACAAGGGCAAGGGCTATCTTAAGGAAGGCGACAACCTCTGGCTCTATGACCCGATAGGCAAGAGCTTTACATTCACGAGCGCCAAGGAGCGTTTCCAGAATTCAAGCTTCAGGAATTCCGACTTCAACCGCTTCAATTTCTCCGGCGACTACCGTGCCGTTTCGAGCGTCCGCGAGAAGCTCGGCAAGTTCGACTGCACGGTCCTCGATCTCGAGGCACGGCACGATCGGGTATCGTTCCCGAAGGTCCGGCTCTGGGCATCGGACGACGGGCTGGTCAGGAAGATGGAAGACTACAGCCTCTCCGGCCAGTTGATGCGGACGACGGCCATACCGAGCTACCAGAAGCTGGGAGACCGATGGCTCCCCCTGTCGATGGTCATCGTCGACCACCTCAAGGCCAAGACCATACAGGGCAAGGTGGAGTATGAGCGCACGACCGTGACGATCTCGAGGCCGTCGCTCAAGAAGCTCCCCGATTCCACCTACTCCAAGGAATACCTCGAGAAGGTAAGTCGATGACACTTCGCCGTCACGCCGTCACGGCATTCGCGGCCCTGGTCCTCGCGGCGGGCGTTTTCGCCCAGGACGCCCAGCAGGAGGGGGTGCTGGACGACCTGTTCGATGCCCCGGGCGGCGACGCGGTCGTCGTCGATACCGGCATCGACCATCGCGAAACCTACCAGTCCGAGGAGAAGCTGAAAATCGGCGGATTCTTCCGGGCGCTCGCCGGTACGCTGGCAGGATACCGACAATGGCCCGATCCGGACGATCTCGGCTACGCCTTCGACGCCAGCGCCGGACTGGTCGCCGAGGCGGTCTTCGTGATAGATGCCCGCCCTGGTCCGGTCGCGAGCATCCACGGCGAATTTACCACGTCATTCTCGCCGTCCGATTCATCCTTTTCATGGGGGGATTTCTGGATAAGCGAGTTCTATTGCGACTACGTGGTACTCGATACGGCATTCTTCAGAGCCGGGCAATTCGAGTCGTCGTGGGGACAGGGGCGCATCTTCAATCCGGGCAACCTGATGGATGGCAGCGGGGACGGCTTCTCGGTGCGCGTTTCCGTTCCCAGCTTCCTGCGAGGGGTCACTGCCTACTCGTACGGCTCCGGCGACGTAGACTCGATCGCCGACCTTGTCTATGCGAGCAGGCTGGAGACGCTTGTCCTGGATACCTATGTCGCCGGAGGGCTCCGCTTCAAGGAGTCCGACGGCTACTCGGGCGTACTTTCGATGAAGAAGGTGGTGCTAGGAGCCGACCTGTTCTTCGACTCTATTGGACGGTACAACGCGGTGGGCATCGCATCCTTCGAGGGACTCGCCGGGTTCTTCAAGGAATGGAATGACCTGCGCCTGTACGGCGAGTACTATCTTTCAGGCGGAGAATCCGGGATTCTTGACCAGAAGCTCGGATTGGCACTCGGACTGAAGAACCTCGGCGACACTCCCATCGACCTGGGCGTCAAGCTGGAGCAATCCCTGAGCGATTGGTCCGGCGTCTACCTGATGGTGCTCAACTGGACGCCTCTGAAGTACATCACCGCAACAATCGGCATACCGGTTGTCTACGGAGAGGTGGGCTCGTACTATGTCGATACCAGCTATGTCGAGGGCAACGAGGAAGGTCTGGAGGTCGGCCTTGAAGGGTACCGGATCGGACTGGCTTTCTCGTTGCTGATGAAGGTGCCGTTCTAGGCTTCATGAAGAAACAACTGACCTGACGGGGGAGCGATCATATGGGAAATTCCGGAAACCGGCTTGGTATCAAGTATCTGGCCTTGGCCACGGCTTCGCTCTGCCTGGTCCTGGATGCGGCCGCCCAGGACTCGCCGAACGCCGACGCGCGGATCTCGATAGAGTCGGACATTTTGCTGGCCTATACATATGCCGACCTGACCCCGCCCCTGGGCAGCATTGACTCCATGCGGCTGTTGCGGCCCGTCAGCGATTTCACCGCGACGCTCGAGGCTTCTTCAGGGCTCGGCGTGACGATCACGACGCGGCTGGTCCCGGAATACAGGGCGCCGGGCGAGTTCAACGTGCCGATCGGCCAGTCCGGAAATCCCGTGGCCATCGAGAACAACCTGATGATGGCCGGCATCCTGTACGCTCCGGTTTTCGACGGCCTGCTCCGCATCGGCAGGCAGAAGGTCGAGCTCGGCCCATCCCGCTTGAGCGGCCTGCAGATCGATGCCCACGTACCCTACCTCGATGCCATCTACTACTCGTTGCCGATAGGGAAACTCGAGATGACGCAGGTGATCGCGACCCTGGAGAACAGGTCCGGCGCAGTCGACGTGGGTAGCTTCCTCCCTATCTCTCCGGATAGCGAGCATTACGGTTTTGGCATTTCGCAGATCCTCCTGTCATCGAGGCGCTTCGCGTGGAAGCTCGACCGCGTCGAGCTGGGACTCGGCGTCCAGTCGCTGTTCTCCCGTTATAACAACGCATTCCAGCTCGGCGACATCCTGCCGATATTCAGCGTCCACAACGGCTCGGTCGGGTCAAACAACATATCATTCATCTTTGACGTCGAGTTCAACGTGGCAAAAGACCACCGGCAGTATTTCGTCCTGGGCTTCGACGACTTCAACGCCAACCTGTTCGGGGTCAACGACAGCGGCATCCCGACGATCTGGGCGGTCCAGGGAGGCCTGTCCGGGACGTTCCGTTCCGGGTCGGTGAGCCTGGACTACGATACCGAGGTGGTCGCGACGCAGTACCTGTGGGGCTCGTTCGACGACGACCTGGCCTTGAGCCGCTCCATCTACCGGCTCAGGGCCGACGGAAAGCCGCTGGTCCTCCCGCTGAGTTCGCCCTTCGGTCCCGGGAGGCTGTCGTTCGAGGCCGTCGCGACGGTGCGGATGCCCGGCTGGTTCGACATCGGCTGCTCAGGCCTGCTGCTGTACGGTGATCCTTCGATCAACCTGACCAGCACTTCATATGTCGCGAATGACGTATCGTACGAATTCATGCTCCTGCGTCTGGGCGTTTCTCTGACCCGTGACCTCGGTTCAGGCCTCAGCCTGACTGCGGGCTGTGGAGGCGATCTGCTTCCCGGGGGCTTTTCTCCGCGACTGGAGATGTCGGGGGCTTGGCACTTCGCGAACAGATAGGCGGGTGTCGTTTCCTGCTATCTGACAAGAGCCTTCATGACCGGTATGTCGTAGCGGAGCCCGATACCTATGGAGAGCGTATAGTCGGTGTCGTTGCCTGGACGCCATATCCAGGCAGTGTCATTGACAGTGTCTGTTGCTGGTGGTTCGGGAGATGCCGGATCCTGGAGTTCAAGGGCATTGAAGGCTACGCCTGCCCGAAGATTGGCGAATGCAAGGAAGTCGCCGAAACGTCGCGAGGCTTGCGCTTCGAGTACCAGCTTCTTCTCCAGCTTGGAGTAGTCGAAGAGCTTGGTGCCAGGTTCGGGATAGTGTGTGTACTCGTGCCACCCATTCGCCGGGGACTTGGGGCCGGACAGCACGAACTCAAGGTTTGTAACGACATCGAAGCCAGACCATGACCCGTCGTAATCAAGCCTGAAGGCGATGTTGTTCTCGCCATTGTAATAGCCGATCATAAGGTCTTCCATTGAAATTGGCATAAAATCCCCGTCGGCCATTTTGAACCGGGTGTCGGGATAGTAGGTGTATGAGTATTCGTAGTCTCCGTCGGAGGCATCCCTGGTCCTGCTGAAGACGTATTTCGTAGCGAGCGCATGGTGCAGGCCGAAGGTTCCAAAGCTGGTTTTCAGTTTTCCGCCCATGGAATACGCAGCTTTCCAGGGGTTGTCGGGTGAATCAAGCAGACCGAAAATGCTCATATCGTCAATGAATACCTGCGCATCGAGGTACAGGTCTTCCCGGGGTGTCCAATCCCAGAAGGCGCCCATGATGTCGTTCTCGTTGGCGCCGGTTGACCATGGCCTGCCGGTGGTTCCCTTGACGTACTGGATGAGGTAGTTGGGCATGGGGCTGACGAAGTACTCGAGGTCGAAGGATTTGCCCGCGTAGACCGCCGCGTCCTGGAAGCCGAAACGCATTGTCCCGAGTTTTATTCCATAGGTCTTGAGGTTGGCGCCACGGTCCGGAAAGCCGTTGGGGAACGCGCTGGTTTCGACCGCCGAGTCGCTGTTCAGCTCTATCCACCGTGTTTCGTAGAACGCAAAGTCGTTCTCGTAACGGAAATTGGCCAGCATTGCCGGATTGCGTCTGGATGAAATGAAAAGGGAATATGGCGAATCGATGACGTCATGGTGTTCCAGCCGGCCGGCTTGCAGTTCCATATCCTTTGCCCTGAATACGAGTCCGCCCTGATCCATGAGGAAATAGCTGTTGAAGAGCGTACCGCCGGGCAGGTGGGCAAGGTCGGGCGAGTACTCGTCATCCTGGTGGAGGGTCGTGGCGGTTATGAAACCGAAATACTCAGAGGTATAACTAAAGTCGATGAACTCGCGTGATGTAAATTGGCTTCAAAGCCTCCGGCCAGGTTGAAGTCTTGTGAATCCGTCGGCTGCAATATATCCGGGGTAAATGAATAGTCTTGGGGAAAGGCAGGCGATCCCAGCGCCAGAAGCAACGCAAGGGTCGGTATGGTTCCGGAATGCATGGTGTACCTCGGCATAGTATTTCTGCGGGAGTCATCGGGCCGCTCCAATGATTCTATCGTACGACGATGGATTTTCCTACCTGCAAGACCGTTAATAGAAAGGATACCATGGTGCCATTTTTTCAATAGTTCATTATATTCGCTGAAGCGTTGAAGAGAACCTAGACTCTCCTTCCTCTAAGGACCACGACGATGCACAGAGAGACAGCCTGCGAACGCATCCTCTTCCTCTACCTGCCAACCGGCGGCGGGCACCTGGCGCCTGCCCGGGCGCTGGCCAGGCGGATGGAGGCGGTATACGGGGTAGATACGCGCATCGAGTGTCCTTCGCTCTCGAGGCTTGGGCTGTTCATTTTCAAGGACGGCTACCAGGTGGTGTCGCAGGCCCTACCGGCGCTATGGAAGGTGATGTACGAGCGCAACGAGAAACCATGGGGTATGCGGCTTTCAAGGATACTGGCGGGATTTTTTACGCTGCACGGGCTGCGGAAGGTCCTCGACGAGTACCAGCCGACGAAGATAGTCTGCGTCCACCATCTGATGGTGAGGGCGCTGCGCATCGCGCTCGAGGAGCATGGCAGGGTTCCGACGATCATGGTGGTCACCGATCCGTTCGAGCCGCATCCCATATGGGCCTTCAACCACCGGTGGCCGCTGGCTTGCTATTCGGAGGAAGCGGCCAGTACGCTCGTCGGCTACGGGGTGGAGCGCGGACGGATAAGCGTGCATTCGTCGATAGTCAACGACAGCTTCGAGCGCGTCGTCGGCATGGACGAACTGGAGTCCCTGAAGGACGAACTGGGACTCAGGCGCGGCAAACCGATGGTGCTGATAGCCGGCGGCGCCGACGGCATGAAGCGGGCGGAAGCCATGACGATGGAACTCCTGCGGTCCCGCCTGGATTTCGACCTGGCGGTTGTCTGCGGCCGCGACCCTGTGCTCAAGCTCAAGGTTGAAACCGTTGCCGCCGCGTACCATATGGTTCCGTCGAACCTGAAGAAAGTGGCGGTACTCGGCTTTACCGACAGGATGCCCCTCCTGATGCGCGCTGCGGACGCGATAGCGAGCAAGGCTGGCGCCAGCGTAGTCGCGGAGATACTCAGGGTGGGCAAGCCCAACATCATAGCCTACATGATTCCGGGGCAGGAAAAAGGCAACGTCGATTTCGTCGTTTCGCACGGACTTGGGCTGTACTGCAGGACTCCAAAGTCGCTGCGCCTGGGCGTGGAACGGATACTCGGCGACGTGGCCTACCGGAAGCGGATCGAGGCAAACATCGCCGCCCTGCACTTCAGAAACGGGCTGGACAGCATATGTAAGTCCATCATGGAGCTGGAATAGCGATCAATCCGGGAACGCGCGATCAGAACCATCGCGCTTTAAAAATCTTTGACATTCTTCCGACATTCCTGTATATTCATGAATGTTGGAAACGAATCGTGTTTTGAGGACCGTGAATCTGTCAGATTTTAGCCGAATTATAAATGTGCAATTTTCCGCACTCTGTCCGGCGAATCCCGCATCCCCGCGTAGCCCAATTTCTGGCCTCTCTCCCCGAATACGTTTCACGACTATCTCAATCCCCGGCATCGATCCGGGAAAAGGACTTTTTCATGGCTAAGAAACTCTACGTCGGCAACCTCAGCTATGGTACTTCCGAGGACGGCCTCCGCGCCGCTTTCGGCCAGTATGGCGAAGTGCAATCCGTCAACATTGTCATCGATCGCGATTCCGGCCGCTCCAAGGGCTTTGGTTTCGTCGAGATGAACGCTGACGATGCCGCTATCGCGGCGATCAGTGGCATGAACGGCCGCGAGCTTGATGGTCGCTCACTGCGGGTCAACGAAGCCAACGAGCGCCCGCCGCGCCGCGACTACGGCAACCGCTGGTAATACCGGCCAGGACTGCCCCTTGTAGTCCACGAATCCAGCACTTTCAAGCCCGCTTCCGGCTCAAATCCGGCGGCGGGCTTTTTTTATCTTTTCCCCAAGGCGGGGTGATCGCAGCGTTGCGGCCCGCGTGGCGTGCCTCGGGATACAGAAGTATGCCTTCGGCGCTCCCCGCGGGCCGCGCCTAGCGCTCATCCCCG
>CAZNXK010000038.1:0-27183 GCA_964576835.1 uncultured Treponemataceae bacterium
CCGCCGATGCCATCGCCGCCTCAGGCGCCATAAGCGTGGTCCAGGTTCTGGAACACACGCCCGGCGTTTCGTTCCTGCCGTCGCTGGCCGGTCCTGGTTCAGAATCGGTTTCGATGCGGGGCTTTGGCGAGAACTCGTACGGCCGCGTGCTTGTCCTCGTGGACGGGGCACGGCTCAACAACCCGGACATGAAGACCATCAACTGGAACGCGGTTTCCCTGTCGGACATAGAGCGCATCGAAGTGCTCGACGGCGGCGCATCCGTGCTCTACGGCAACAACGCCGTAGCGGGGATCATCAACATCATCACCAAAAAAGGAAGCGCCGGAAGTACAACCAGTATTTCCGGTTCCGTGGGCAGTTTCCAGACTGACATACAGACGTTCTCGCACCAGAGCGGCTCGGACCGGGGCCGCTTGTCCATTGCCGTGGAGCACATCGGCATCGCTGGCTACCGCGACCGGCAGGCCGCGCATACGGTCAACGCCTCGGTCAGGGGAACCGTCGACCTGTCCGACGTCCTGAGCCTCTCCGCTCAGGCATCGCTTGCCGACCTTGGCTACCAGCTTCCTGGCGGGTTATCCAAGGCCCAGTTCGAGGCCGACCCGACCCAAGCCGTCAACCAGGCGGACGAAGGCACCGAGCGCCATTACTCCAGCGGCCTGGGCCTTGAATGGCTGCCCGGCGATACGCTGCAGTTCGAGCTTCCGCTCTCGTACAGCTACAAGGACATACATGCGGACATGGCTTCCTGGGGTTCCTACAGCGACCGCGCGGTGCAGACAGGCGAGGCGCGGCCGAAGCTGACGGCCGGATTCTCCGCCGGCGGCGTGCCGGTCAGGTTGGTCGGCGGCGTTGACATGTACGGCGCGCTGCTTGATGTGCATTCGTACTCGGACAAGCAGCGGACGACCGAGGCGAACCGGTTCACCGTAACGGAACTGAGCGCCGGACCCTACCTGAGCGCAAAGGCGGAGCTGCTGCCGAGCCTGAGCGCGACAGGGGGTCTCCGCTACGATACCGCCCTCATCACGGCGGTGAACAAGGACAAGACCGTCGACGATGAAATTGTTCATGCCGCCTTCGTCTACGACGGCGGCCTGAGCTACAGGCCTATGGACGGCCTCAAGGTATATGTCAGCTACGGCACCCTGTTCCGGTATCCCTTCACCGACGAACAGGCGGAAACGTCAGGGTATGGGGCCGATCAGTTCAACGTCGATCTCAAGCCGGAAACCGGTTTCAACGCCGAAGGCGGCATCGGTGTCGAGTTGGGTGAGCGTCTGAGCCTCAGCGGCAATTTTTACTTTATGCGGCTGAACGACGAAATTGCTGTCAACAGCGGTTTCCACAATGAAAACCTCGACCAGACCCGCCGCATCGGCTCAAACGTGGGGCTGACCGCTCGGCCGCTCGGTTTCCTGAAACTGGACGCGAGCTATTCCTTCGTCGACGCGGTGTTTACCGACGGCGTCAACGAGGCTAAGCAAATACCGCTGGTGCCGATGCACGGCGCCTCCGGCTCGGTGACCTTCATGCTGCCCGCGGGTCTGAGCCTTGGGCCGACCATCGCCTATAAGAGCGACGCCTGGCAGAGCGGCGACAACGCGAACACGCTGGAAAAAGTCGAGGCATACCTCGTGTACGGCGCGCGGGCGCGTTGGGACGGGAAAATGAACGGACAGGAGGTGTCTATACAGATCACGGCAAGGAATCTGATGGACACCCGGTACGCGCCGCTTGTTTTCTACGGAGCGTATTACCCCGCCGAGGGACGTTCCGTAAGCGTCTCGGTGGATTACCGGTACTGACAGGGTAAGGCGGGACGGGGGATGACGGCCAGGTTGGGAGCAAACGGGAGCCGCTGGATCAAGTCTGTTCTTCTCGCGCTGTGCCTGGACGCCGCGGGGATGGGGCTGGCCGGAATATTGATGGGCTCGCCGCGCCAAGCGGGCATCCAAGGCGTGCCCGCGAGCCTTCGCGTGAGCCTCAGCCCCGCCCTGTCCGATTCGCGCGCGGCTGCTCCGATAGCAAAGGCGCCTGCGGCGACTGTGCCGGTTCCGGCCCCACCAAAGGCCCCGCTTCCCATCCCGGTTTCAGAGGCTGGGCCAGCCGTCGACACGGTTCAGCCTCTCCCGGAATGGAGCGGTTCGCGACTACCCGATCTGGGTACAGGTCCCGGAGCTGCCGAGCGTCAGTCCGAAGTCCCAGGAGGGGCAACGACAGAAATTGAACTACTCCAGCGCATCGACGCCTTGGTCAGCAGGAACCTGGTTTACCCGCCTTTGGCCAGGAAACGGAATATTGAAGGGGCGGTGCGGTTGTCATTGTTGATAGGCAAGGATGGCAGTCTGATAAAAAGCTCCATTACGAGCAGTTCCGGCAGTTCCATCCTGGACAAGGCCGCGATGGCGCTTGTCGAAGGCATTTTCCCTCTCGGTTTGATGTACGATCTGGATGGCGAAGCAGCCATCGGCATTCGGGTTGTCTATTCGCTGACCTCATAGCGCCTGCGGGTCGTTTCGCGTCGCGTACGTGCTGAAAACGTGCTTTTCGACTTCCGCCGCAAGTCGTATACTATACCGACACGGAAAACCGTTCAGACAGCGTGTTCCCATCGAGGAGTCTAGAGATGGATATAGCGGCTTTGCTGACGCGCGGTGGCGTCTGGTACAACATCCCCGGCAAGACATCGGCGGATTTCATCAGTACGCTTGTCTCTACGATCAAGGTGACGGCGGATATCAGTCGCGACGATCTGGCCCAGGCCTGCGCCAGGCGGGAGGCCTCGTCGTCGACGGCGATGGGGCGCGGTCTGGCATTTCCTCACCCGGGCAACCCGATGGCGAAAAACGCTGACGAGGCCATTGTCGTGCTGGCGTACCCGAGATTTCCCGTAGACTGGAAGGCTCCCGACGGCGCGCCGGTGAAGGCGGTCTTCATGATAGTATCTGCTTCCCGGCCGGACCACCTCGCGACGCTTTCGGGTCTTGCCAGGCTGTGTGGGGACGACGCGTTCTACACGGCCCTCTCGAGGCAGGCATCGCTCGCGGAACTCGTCGGCATCATCGGGAAGTCTGCCGGCTGACTCTGGGCGTTTGTTTCCTGCCCATGCCTATCAGGTAGGTCTCGAAACTGACGGACCTGCAAGCCTCCGGCTTGAAGGCCCGGGCTGTCGCGAACGACGCCTTCATGCGGTCGAGCAAGTCGCGCTGGCCGCCCCCCATGAACAGCTTGGCGACAACGCAGCCGCCGGGCTTGAGCATTTCGTCGGCATAGTCGAGTACGGCCTCGACGATGGCCTCCGAGCGGTCTGTGTCCAGGCCCTTGTTCCCGCTCGTCGATGGCGCGGCGTCCGACAGCACAACGTCGTAAGGCCCACGTTCTGCCAGGGCCGACTTGATGGCCGAGTCGTAGAGGTCTCCCCGTAGAAACATGAAATTTTCGTTCCCCGGGCTTATACCCAGTGACTGGAGGTCGACGGCGGCGAGGAAGCCCTGTGCCCCGAGTCTCTTGAGAACCCAGAGGCTCCAGCTGCCAGGCGCAGCGCCTATGTCGAGCACGCGCGCGCCAGGCCGTATGATTCCGAATTTCTTGTCGAGTTCCTCGAGCTTGTATACGGAACGCGCGGGGTATCCTTCCTTTCTGGCCTTGATCGACCAGAAATCGGGTTTTTCATAGTTTGCAGAGGCCACGGGTACTCCTATTGTTCGGCTCGAGGCTTTCATAGCCGGAATCTCGACGCTATACTATAACCGGAAGCAAACATGGGATCCAATACCTTCGTGCGCGCCGATGTCTGGACCGTGGCGCAGACCGATCAAGGAAACGTCGTCCTCGTCAGACCGAAAGAATCGGACATGGTCGTACCGATATTCATAGGACAGCTGGAGACGCAGTCCATCCTCATCGGCTTGGGCAAGGTCGAGATGCCCAGGCCGCTGACCCATGATCTCCTGATGTCGGTGATTCATGCCCTGGAAGCGGATCTGGTCAGGGTGGAAATCCGTGACCTGCGCGACAGGACATTCTATGCCAATGTCGTGATCAAGGGCATCGAGGGGGAAATAACGATAGACGCGCGCCCCTCAGACGCGCTTGCGCTGGCCGTCCGCTGCGGTGCCGAGGTCTACATTGCCGAGGATATCGTTGATTCGGTCGGCGTCCCTGTGGACATGATACGCGAGGCCCCTGCCGTCGGCGAAAACCAGACTCCCACGCTGTTCTCCGAAGCTATCCCGCTGCAGGAGCTCCAGAACCAGGTCGACGGATCAGCTGAAACGCTACGGGAACGGCTGCGGACTGAACTCGAGGCCGCGGTTGCAGACGAGGACTATGAGAAGGCGGCGGTGCTCCGCGACAGGCTTCGTTCGCTCTCGTAGCCATTCATTCCCGCAACCGGCATTTTTCCTTCCATGAATCGCCTGAAACGCGCTACAATGACCCGGGGGACATTTGTGATTCGAAGACTCGCTGCCACGGCGGCATTCATGTTCGCGGCGTCATGCATAGCTGCGCAGGTGGTGGACCTGAGCGCCGCCGATGCCTACGTCCGCCCCGGCTTCTCGCTCGAGTGGGTTTTCAGCACCCCGCTACCAGGCGACGCCTTGTGGACAGTCGTACCCGATGCTTCCGGAAACCGTCCGCTGGTCATGCGCGAACTTGAACTTCCCGATTCTCCCGAGCGCAACCTGTTCGCCGTCGAACGTCTGCGACCCCGGCGCTATTGCGTGATGATACCCTTCGTCGCCGGGGAAGAGCTGCTCGCCTCGAGGACGGGAGTCGGCCTCTACCTGGCGCAGATCGGGCAGAACTGGCAGATTTACCTGAATGGTTCGTTGATACGCGACGAGACCTACACCGCGGCCGACGGCAAGATGCGCGTCGAACGCGCGGTGCGCGGCGCGCTCATCGAGGTCGATACCCGCTACCTCCGAAAGGGCAGGAACCTGCTCTCGATAATGGTCGCGGGTGACCCGCGTGACGGGCACACCGGCCTGTTCGCCGGCGGACCGTATCTGATAGACGACTACAGCAAACTCGAATCGATCAGGAGCGAGAGCCTCAAGCTGATACTGATTGGCATCTATTTCTTCTTCGCGCTCTACCACGCGATCCTGTACGCCTTCAGGCCCACGGCAAAAACATACCTCTACTATGGTCTGGCTACGGGGCTGCTGTCGATATTCCTTTTTTTCAGGACTTTCATCGTCTACGAACTGATACTTGATACGAGGATTATCAAAGCCCTGGAGACAGCGGCGCTGTTCCTCCTCATCCCGGCGTTCATGGCTTTCATCGACGCTGTCGTCGGGCGGCCGGTCTCTCCGTTCGCCAGGGCATACGGCGCGTTTTTCGCCGTAGCAGCCGTTCTGCGGCTCTTCATCCTGGGCGAGGCCATCCTGCGCCTGTGGCAGTATACGGTGGTCTTGCCGATTGCCTGGGTGATCGTCACCGATATAGGCATGCCGCTGGTCCGGTCATTACGGCAGGAGCACCTCTGGCAGGCACTGTCCAAAGCGGTCGCGGGCAAGCTCCTGGTCGGCATCGTCGTAGCCGGCACCGCCGTAATGCTCGATGTCGTCGGCACGAACGCAGGGCTTTCCGCCGCGTATTCCGATTATGCCTACCTGCTTCTCGTGTTCGGTACCGCCGCAACGCTCGCGGGGCAGTTCGTCCGCGCCTACAACGAAAACGAGGCACTCGGCGCGGACCTGGCCAGGCGCGTGCGAGCCCGTTCCGCCGATCTCGAGGCGACCCTTGCCGACCAGGGCGCGCTGAGCGTAGCGCTGTCGGAGACAAGCGGACGCCTGCAGGCGAGCGTCGATGCCTCCGCGCGCGACATGCGGGTGGCTACCAGGGTGCAACAGGGGTTTTTTCCGAGCGCCGCGCCGCGGAACGCCACCTGGGACACCGCCTTCGCCTTCATTCCATCCAGCGGCATATCGGGCGATTTCTACGATTTCTACCGGCATGGCGAACGTATCGACGGCCTGGTCGTCGGTGACGTATCGGGGCACGGCATCGCGTCCGGCCTCGTCACCGTGCTTGCGCGGTCGATTTTCCACAGGAATTTCTACGAGCTCAAGACCAGGAGCCTCGGTGCCGTTCTGGAAGCGATAAACGAGGAGCTGATACCCGAGCTGTCCGCCGTCGAGAATTTCATAACGGCCGCGCTCCTCAGGATCGATGAGGAAGGCCGCCTGGAATACGCGAGCGCCGCCCATACTGAAATTCTATACCGAGGCGCCGACAGGCCCCATGCGATGCCCTTGAAGCCCAAGGGCTCGAGCGACTACAAGGGTCCTCCGCTTGGCAGGGAGGGATTCGACTCTCCCTACACCTCGATACGCTTTGGCTTGCGTCCCGGCGATTCGATACTGATCTATACCGACGGCTTCGACGAAGCCAAGAACGTCGACGGCGAACCTTTCGGAGTGGAAGGCATGATCGGCGCGCTGACCTCGGCGCCTGTCGGCGACGCCTCGCAGATGCTCGATTTCATCGTCAGGGAGTGGCGGTTCCACGTCTCGGGCTCGAAGGTGGCCGACGACGCGACGGCCATACTCCTCAAGCGGCAATGACGGCTACCAGAGCCAATTTCAAAAGTTTGTTACTTTTGAAAAAGCTTCATTTGAGCCCTGGCTTGAGCGAGAAGGCGGGGCAGTGCAAGCCGGTCGCGGCGAAGACCTCCGCGCTCGGCATGAGCCTGGTCTTGATGTCGAACACGGTGCACGAGCGCGGGTAGGCCGGATCCCAGGTAACGCGGAAATTCGCGCACTGGAGGCAGTTCGGGGCCCTGTCAGGATTGATAGGCATGATTCCATGGTTCCTTGGTTACAAGGTAGCACAGACGGCTTTTTTTTCGTACATTATTTGAATGACATTGTTACAACGTGCCCGCACGCCGTTCCGCTTCACGAACGGCAACGCCACCCTCGTGCTCATCGGCGTCAATGTACTCGTCTACGCCCTGACGAGCGTCTTCAGCGACATGTCGGTGTACCTTGCCCTGATTCCGGGGGCCGTACTCCGGTATGGATGGGTCTGGCAGCCGTTCACCTACATGTTCGTCCACGCCAACGCGCAGCACCTGCTGTTCAACATGCTCGGCCTGTTCTTCTTCGGTACCGCCGTCGAACGGTCGCTCGGCACCAGGGAGTTCCTGTTCTTCTACCTGCTGACCGGGACGCTAGCCGGCCTGTTTTCGCTGACGGCCTTCGCGCTCGGTGGCGCGATGGGCATACGGCTGATAGGCGCATCCGGCGCCGTGTACGCGGTGTTGCTGGCATTCGCCGTCATCAACCCCCGGGCCCGCATCTTCATCTGGGGTCTCGTGCCGGTGCCTGCGCCAATCCTTGTCGCCGGCTATACCGCCATCGAGCTGTGGTCGGAGTTGTTCGGCAGGGCCGGCAATGTCGCGCACCTTACCCACCTTGCCGGCTTCGCATTCGCGGCGCTGTATTTTCCGGTCCGGCACGGTGTCAACCCGATCCGCCGCCTGGTTTCCGGTAACTGAGGCCGCGATGGCGGACAGGTCGCGTCGCGGAGCGCGCAAGCACGGGTTGGCCGCCGCCATCGCCATGGTCGCCGCCGCGATCGCGGGCGCACAGGACCGCGATGTCGTGCTCCGGGCCGAATTTCCCGTCGACCTCTCCGCCCCGCCGTCGATTTCTCCGTTCACGGGCGTCGTCGACCCAGGATACGTGGCGCGTGTCCCCGACGGCGCTGCCGCCGCGGCGGTGCTTTCCGAGGCCACCTGGATATTCTCGGGGATGGTATGGGGATTCGACTATGTCTACACCCCGAGCGACAAAGCCCGCTCCATAGTCGAGTTGTTCGAAATCCAGCCGGGATCGCCCGGCGCTCTGGGCTCGTCCAGCCTGCATGTAGCGGCAGCCAGGCTCGAAGGGACGACGCTCTTCGCTGCGGTCGAATTCGCCGCGGACGCGGTTGCCAGGCGGGAACTCGATTCGTGGAAGAGCGTCAGCGCGGCTTGCCAGGGGCGCGGAATGGCGCAGGCTTTCCAGGGCACGGTCGAAAACGCGGCCTCGGCACAGGTGGAGGCCCGGCGGGAGGCCATTGTCGCGGCAGCCAGGGAAGCCCTGAGGACCTGGCTCAGGGGCGTGACGCACAACAAGCCGCGCGAGGTTCGCGGGTCATTCGCTCTCGCTTCTCCGCCAAGGCTCGTCATCAGGGAGGGATTCTGGGTGGCAAGCGTCAGGCTCTACGCCAGGGTCGACGAGATCGTGTCGTACGGCGCGTACTGAGGTCCGCTCGCAGGCGGGGCCGGTCAGGCCATGAGCGTCCGCTCGACGGCTTCGTGCATCGATTCCAATTCCGACATCAACGCGTCGACAACCATCTGTTTCTTGTCCTCGCTCGAGGCCGTCGTCGTCCTTACGGCGTTCCTGAAATCGCCGCAGTTCCGGGGCTCGCCGATGCTGAATACGATGCGGTCGCGGCATAACACGTCCTCGAGCATCTCGCCTTCGGGGTTGCAGCGCAGGATGTTGCCGTTGATCGAGACGAGCGACATATAGTCGAAAGCCCGTATGTACGAGTCTATCTCCCGTACGCCCTTTTTGGACGAAGGATCCCAGGGACGGAAGCGTGTGCCCGCGGGGAACACGAGGATGAGCTTGCCTTCGGTACGTATCCTGGCCAGTTCCTTCATCGACGCGAGGTTGATGGCGTTTGCCTTCATCGTCTCGGCCGCCCGCTTCAAGGGGTCGACTATCTTGGCCTTGAGTTCGTCGATGGAGCGGCTCGGGTAAATGACGAGCCGCGAATACGCCTCGGTGAAGGTCGTGATGACGGGGTTGGTTTCGGACAGCTTGATGCCGGCGATGGCGACGATGCTGTCGGCTATCATCTCGCCTTCGGGGCCCATCTTGCGCAGGAGGTACGAGAATGCGGGCAGGTCGAAGTTGCTGTAGTGCTCTACGAGAAGCAGGCACTTCGAGCCTTCGAGCGAGAGCCTGGCGAGTTTTTGTATATTCTCGAACGAACGGATGCCGCTGTCAGGTTCCAGGTTCTCAGACACCATGGAGTCTATGAACGGCAGGATGTGCTTGTTGCCTTCCTGGTAGACGTTGTCCAGCGAGACCTTCGTGCTGCCCTTCGAGTGCGACAACATTCGAAGGATGGTATCTTTATATCTGGTTGTCAGTGATTCCATGTCAGCCTCCGGCCGCTGCAAGGCGGCATGGTTGGGATTGCCAGAAGTATAGGCGTGGCGTTTGGGAGGTGTCAACGATGGAGTCTCGACCGGTCACTCGGGGAATTCGACTCCTATCCAGTCCTCCGGATCAGCCTGCGATGCGTCTATCCGGCCTATGCCGACCCCGGCGGTGGTCTCGGCGACCAGCCACTGTTTTTTGCCGAATGGAAACCGTGCGCCTGGACCGGGAGCGTCGATGGCGGCCAGCGCGTGTTCGTGCTCCAGGGAGATCATCAGGATCGAACGGATGTTCTCCCGCCGGAGGAGGATCGCCATGACGAGCGCCCGCGAATCGCAGTCCCCGCGGCCTTCGAAGGCTGCCGTTATAGGATTGACGACATCCGAGCCGGCTGGATCACGCTCGTAGCGGAAACCCTGTACCCAGGAAAGGAGGGCTTCGGCATAGCCCCGCGGATCGGCGGTAGCGCCGAATCGCGGACCCCCACCCGAGGTCCCTCCTGTCTTTGGCGTCGACGCGCGGGCCAGGGGCCGTGGGCCGTCTGACCAAGCGCCTGTCTCCCAGGCCGCCGACATATCGAGAGCCAGGGCGTCGAGCGAAGGCGACGCATCGCGGAACACCATGCGGTAGAAGCGTGCCACGGCGGCTTCTACCAGCTCGGGAGCCGAAGCGTAAGCGCTGAGCACGCGGTACTCGCGCTCGACCAGCGCTTGCGACAGAGCAGCCTCGGACGCATCCCATTCGGCATGGATGACCGCCGCCCCGAACCGTATCGTCGTGGTCGCCTTCCTGCCGGCCACGGATCCCGGAGCCCGGGGGGGCGCCGCGCGATTGCTGGTACCGAGTGGACCGGGTACCGCCCGCCGGCTATAGTCTATGGAGAAACCGTCGATGGCCGAGGCCACGACATCGCGGTACCGGTCCCAGGAGGCGGCGGGAGCGTAGGCGATGACCGCGAGATCGTAGCTGGCAGGTTTGGCACCGTAGGCGGTCGCATCCGCATCGGGCGGCGAATCCGCGTCGTTGACGAACAAGCCGTAACCGCGGAGCGCCGCCGTTCCCGTGCCAAATCGCAGCTCCCCCATCGCGGCGTCATGGCCGCCGTAGTCGAAGACCACAAAATCGCCGCGGCCTGTGAGTTTACCCATGGTATCGTCAGCGCCTGCCTTTGCCGACTGGAAACGGGAAGCCGGGTATACGACAATATCCACCAGCACCGCTCCGTCCGGCGAACCGAACGAGAACCTTGACGCGCCGTCACCTTCGAGCAGGGCGAAGCCTTCGGGCAAGTCCATGGAGAAGCCCCGTTCCGAGTAATACTCGTCGCAGAAGGCGGGACCGCAGGCGAGACCCAGGAGCAGCGTCGCGACCATCGATATCGAGCGGCTTGATAGTGTCATCGAGAAGAGTATAGCGCGTTTCGGGCGCTTACGGGATACGGCGCCTGGTTGGAGCGGCCCTGTGTTTGACTGGTTTGGCGGTTTCCGGTCCACAGTTCTGCCGGGCGGCGGCTTCGAGGGCCATCGCCTTGAAAGCCTCATAATCGGGCGCAGCATCGAACGACGCTTGTATCCTCGTGCCGCTGGCTGTCGTCACCGTTAGGCTCCAGCTGCCGAGCAGGTCCGATTCCATGTTCACGGCCATCACCGGACTGCGGCGGCCTTTTTCGAAGAAGAAAAGCCTGTATCGGTAACGGTCGTTGTGATGGCCTGCGCTCGGTTCAAGGGCCGATGAAACGACGGAGAATTTCCTCCAGTCGAAGCGCTCGACCGGCGAGGAAAGGTAGAGTTCGCGCATCCATGACTGGTCCCGAAGGGCGTCCACGGCGATCTCCCGATATCTTGACTATAGTGTTTTCAGGGCGTTTCGACAAGTAAAATGGCTTTGCCAGCTTGCTCCTGGGCGATGCGGCGGAGTATAATCATTGAAGCAGGTTTCCCGTACGGGAAACCATCCGACGCGAATTTGGGGAGGACGTCCATGCCGGACCCGGACAGTAGTTCCAGGCAAGACATTCCACCATTCCTGCGAATGCCCCCTTTCGTGCCGGACAGACCGTAGACCTTCCACCAAACCAGGGTGCCAGGATCGATGGCCCGGCCGTCCAGGGGGCGGAGGGTACATCCATGATCCGCTATTGGAAGAAGGACGGAGCCGCCTTGGTAGCCGTCGACGCGCCGGGACGCGACACCTGGATAGATGTCCGCGATGCGTCCCGGGCTGACCTCGACATACTCGAGAAGGACTACGGGGTGCTGCAGGAACACCTGCAGGACATCCTCGACGTGGATGAGCGTTCGAGGATCGAGAAGGAAGACGCGTACACGATACTCATCCTCCGGCTCCCGGTTTACGACGCCCGCTACGAGGTCATCTATTTTACCGTGCCGGTCGGGGTAATCCTGTTCAAGGACCGCATCGTCACCGTCTGCGCCTCTGACTGCGAGGTGCTCCAGGAGATTTCCGGCAACAAGGTCCGCGACCTGACGTTGGCCAACAAGAGCGCCTTCGTCCTCCGCCTGATGGGACGTGCCGCGATCGTGTACCTGCGTTACCTCAAGGACCTGAACCGCCGCACCACGGCGATAGAACTGGAACTCCAGCGCTCGGTGAAGAACAACGAGCTCGTCAAGCTGCTGGCGGTCGAAAAGTCCCTCGTGTATTTTACCACATCGCTGCGATCCGACGAGATGGTCCTCGAGAAGATGCAGAAGGGCGTGGCGGTCCGCTTCAAGGACGACGAGGCGGAGCTGCTCGAGGATGTCATGACCGACTTCAGGCAGGCGATAGAGATGTCAAACATCCACAGCGACATCCTGTCGGGCATGATGGATGCCTTCGCGTCGGTCATCTCCAACAACCTCAACATAGTGATGAAGCGGCTGACCATCATATCGATAGTGCTGATGATCCCGACCTTCGTCGTCAGCGTGTTCGGCATGAACGTGCCCTTCCCCGAAGGTTTGTCAGAATCGCCCGTGGCGTTCGCGGCCATCATGGGCGCCTGTGGTTTCGCGGCCATCGTCGGTGCATTGCTCTTGCGCGACAGGCGAACCAAACCCGGAAAGTCGCTGTTGGCCCCTGCCGCCGGCGGTCTCGTCATGCCAATGACCAGGAAGTAACGCCCGGATTCCGGGCTTGCGTCGCCGGGTCGATGTGCGTATGCTTTGGCGCCATGATTCCGGTCCTGTATTCCGACGACGATATCCTCATCATCGACAAGCCGGCGGGGCTTGCCGTCCAGCCTGGCGAGGGCGTGAGGATATGCGTCATCGACGCTGTCGAGCGTGACTTTGGCTTCAGGCCTTATCTCGTGCACCGCCTCGACAAGGAAACCGCCGGCTGTCTGGTTGTAGCCCGCTCGCAGCGCGCGGCTGCCGACCTGTCGGCGATGCTGGGCGGCCACGGGGCGGTCAAGACGTACCGGGCCGTGGTTGCCGGAGCTCCCGGGCCCGCTGCCGGTGTCTACAGCGACGATGTCGTCGTCAGGGGAAAACCGACGAGCGCCCGGACCAGGTACAGGACCATCGAGTCCGACGGCCGCCTGTCCCTGGTCGAGGTGGAACTGGGAACAGGACGCATGCACCAGATACGCCAGCATTTCGCAAATGCCGGCCACCCCATCGTCGGTGACGACAGGCATGGGGACTTCAAGCTCAACAAGACGCTGGCAGGGGAGTTCGGCGCCAAGCGGCTGATGCTGTACGCGGCCAGGCTGCACCTGCCGTTGCGGCCGCCGGTCGACGTGGCTGCCGCGGTCCCTGCCCATTTTGCGGCGTTCCTCGAGCGCTGGGGCCATGGAGCCGGAGCATGAACGCGCCTGACCGCTTCGAATGGGTCAAGGGCGCCGTGTGGCTCCTGCCCGACGGCAGCATCCATATCGTGCCAGGCTTCCATGACGAATGGATTGCGTCACACCGGGATATGGCGCCAGGCTGCTCGAACGTCGCTGAGGTCGTGTCGCGACTTGGCTGGCTGTCGGTGGTATCGTATTCGCAGGGTTACGTCGAGTTCATGATACGGTCCAGGTCGGACGCGGCGTCTGTCGCTCTGTGCGTGGAGCACCTCGGCCGCAACCTGGGACGGTGGAAGAACGCCCTCGTGATGACCATGGACGAGGAAGGCTACATCAAGCTCGCGCCTGGCGACTTCACCGACGGTTCCTCGCCGGAAAGCAAGATTCGCGGTGCGTTTTCCAGGAGCTGAGCTGCTCCTGTGGATCCCTGCATCACATCAGTCATTGACGCACGCGGGGTGGCGCTACGGCCGGTCGGCGATGGCGCTTCTCGGTCATTTCACCGCCTTTTAACGAAAATTTAACGCTGCTTGTTTAGGATGGCGTTGAATCGAGGTGTTGAGACGATGAAGATGCTCGAATTCATGTCGACGATGCGTACCATGCTCGAACAGTCCAAGCGGGATACCCTCGGGAGCGATTCAAAAATCGTCTTTCTGAGCGATCTTCATCTGGGCGACCGGAGTTCCCGCGATGATTTCAGGCATAACGCCGATATGGCCGTGGATGCCTTGCATTCATGCTATCTGACCGGCGGATGGAAACTCGTCCTCAACGGAGATGTCGAGGAGCTGCACAAGTTCAAGCTTCGGGCCATACGTATCGCGTATGATGAGCTCTACGGAGTTTTCAAGGATTTCGACGCTGACGGAAGGCTCGTCAAGATCGTCGGCAACCATGACCTGGCCATGCTGCTCTGCGATGACCACGAGTTCAAGCTTGAACACTCGCTGCGGCTCGACAGGCCGGACGGCTCGATACTCGCGTTCCATGGGCACCAGTCGAGCAAGCTCTTCATGAAATACAACTACCTGTCCGATTTCATAGTCCGCTACGTCGCCGACCCCCTCAAGATCAAGAACACCGATATCCCAATGACGTCAAAGCGCCGCTACAAGGCGGAACGGCGCATCTACCGCGCTTCCAAGGAGATGGGCATCATATCGATAGTCGGGCATACGCACAGGCCCCTGTTCGAGTCGTATTCGAAGTACGACACGCTCCGGTGGAACATCGAGACAATGCTCAGGCGCTATACTTCCGAGAGCGTGGAAGCCAAGGAAAAAACTGCGGCTCTCATCGCCGTCTATTCTGCGGAATTCAAGCGGCTGTCCAAGAAGGAGCGCAAGAGCAAGGTCTCGAGGAGCCTGTACGAGAGGGAGGAACTGCTCGTGCCGTGCATGTTCAATTCGGGATGCGCCACCGGAAAAAGCGGGTTCACGGCAATCGAGATCAACGGCGACGACATATCGCTCGTCTACTGGACGAGGGCTGGGTCGGCCAAGCCGTATATGGAGCGCGAGGCCTTGTCCCAGGAGACCCTGGCTGGTACCGCATGGACCCGCTATGCGGTCGCGACCGACTCCCTCGAGTACGTCATGGCGCGGTCAAAACTACTGTCCTGACGCCTGGTCCGTCCGTGCGCTGCGCGCGGTGCCAGGCAAGGCTACTTGCGGCGTATCAGCATCATCGTCAGGTCGTCGTACTGCTCGTCTTCCTTGAGCCCCATGTAGTAGAGGTACTCCTTGATCCGCGGGTCGGGCAGTGCCTGCCTGTTCGAGCAGAAGCGGGGATACTGTTTCCAGCACTTGGCGAGCACGCCGTCGATCTTCGCGTCGACCATGACCTTGTCTTCCTTCGTCGCCTCTGGATCGGGCACCAACCTGAAAACCTTCTCGACGGATGCCAACCCCATCACGAGGTCTTCGGGGCTCGCCTCGAGAGCCGAGAAGTCGAAGTCGTAGCGCATGTCCGGGCCAAGCGGGTCGTCGGTCTTGGTCATCGTGTAGCTGCCCCTTGCCATGATCGCCTCGGTTATTTCCTTGATGCGTTCTTCCTCCAGTTGCTCGACAAGTGGCTCGCTGTGTTCGGTCTTCTTGCCGTCGGAGTCAGTGCCTTCGATGATTTCGACCAGCTGCCTGAAGTCGCGGCCACGCCTGGCACGGCTGGACTCCTCGAAACCGTCGGTATAGAGGAGGAGGGTGTCGCCGGGCTCGAGCTGGATGCTCGCCATCTGGTACGGGGTCTTCATCTCGACCAGGAAGCCGGGTATGGTGCCGGCGGCTGGCGCCTGGGGCAGCGTATGGGTGACGACGACGCTTTGCCGTTGGCTGTAGACCCGGACCAGGTTGTCGCCAGCGTGGCAGAGGGTGACCTCCCCGGTCTTCGAGTCGAAAATGCCCATCACGAAGGCTGCGAACAGTCCCTTGAAACCGAGCTGCTCGAGGTAGTCGTTGATCTTGTAGGTGAGCTTGTCCAGGTGCACGCCGTCACGCTTGTAGTCCCAGCCCTGGAAAGCCGTCGCGAAAATGGTGGCGACGCTGACCATAATGAGGGCGGCGGGTACGCCTTTACCCGAGGCGTCGCACTTGATGAAGGCCCAGCGGCGGCCGTCGAGTTCCTTGTAGTCGAAGTAGTCGCCCGAGACGCCTTTCGCGCCTTCGTAGTAGCCGAAGAACGAATGCGTCGGCGCGTCGTGGAAGCCTACCGTCAGCTTCTCACCCGAGTCGTTCTTCTGGAGCGGGATGTACTTCTTCTGGACTTCCTTGCCTATCGTCAGGAACTCCGCTTCCTTGGCGGCCTTGACGAGCCCCGTCGTCATTTCATTTATCGTACCGGCGAGTATCGACAGTTCGTCGTGCGTATTGATGCTGATGGAGAAACCCGCGAGTTTCTTCTTGTCGACCTCGTCCCGTATCGTCTCTATGCCCCTCACGACTTTCATGAGCGGGCCGATGATGATGCGCGACAGCCCGAAGGCACCGATGACGCCAATGGCAAGGGCGATGGCCGCGACGATGCCGACGCTCCTGAGCAGGGTCACCCGCGCCTGCAGTACCTGCTCGACTATCGTGGCAGTCGATACCGATAGCCGGACAAGTCCGCGGTAGAAAACCGACTCCCTGCCCTGCCTGAAAAGGATTGGCTTGTAGAAGACGTATTCCGCGGCGCGGGTTCCTAGCGCCGTCGGGTCGAAGGCCGGGCTGGAGGATACTGCCGCTTCGGCAATCCTGGCCAGCCTCTCGCCAAGGGTCTTCTCGAGGTCGCGCGCCGAGCCCGCTATCTGGGCGAGCCTGGCCTGGCTGGCCGCGTCGAGCGAGGCCGCAAGCGCCCGTCCCTCGTCCTGGAGCTGCTGTATCGCCTCCGCTATGGAACCGACCTCGGCAAGCGCCTTTGAGTCAAGTTCCTGGGCCATCGCGGCTATGCGGGAAGACAGCTCATCGGTCAGGATTGACGCGCCCGGCGATAATGCGGGCTTGTCGAGCTTGTCAGCTATGCCTGGATCGTTTGTCGCCCAGACCACGTCGGGATCGGTGGTTCCGGTTGTCCCGAAGCCGGTGATGGTCAGGTACTGGGCTTCGGCGATGGCGCTGGCCTGGTTTGGCAGCAGAGACAGCTCGAGGACGTTGCGCGCCGGCAGGTATGACTTGCCGCCCTGGGCCGCGCTCTCGAGCAGCACCCTGGCCCGCTGTTCCAGTCCGTGAGCCAGGATCTCGCTCTGGGTGTCGAGCATGCGTATGCCCAGCGGTACCGACACCAGGAGCACTATGAAAATGACGAGGAGGCTGATAGTCAGCGCGAATTTTGCCGTGAGTCCGGCGCCGCGCCGTATCGCGAGTTTCGCGGCTTTCTGCCGTTCCAGTACTGGCATTGGCTTTCCTTCCAGCAACGCTATGGCTTCGAGGCGCGCCGTCTTGAGTTCACCGCCCACGAGGATGACCTGCCTGAGCGACAGGATCATGCCGAGAGCAGGTATGATGAGGGCGGCGAGCATGAACAGCGTCGTCACTCTGATGATTGGAGAGATGGACGGTTCGAATGACCAGGTCGGTTTCCACGGCGCGCCTGAGTCGCCGAACTTGACGGTTCCGGAGTAGTCCACCGCGAGGCGGGGGCCGGTAAAATACCAGCCGCGAACCGGGTGAAAGAGTCCGACGCGGTATGAACCCGCGGGCAGGTCCATGATCTCGGACACGCGCATCAGCCTGTCAGACACTATCTCGAAGCCCGCGTCTCCGAGATTCAGGAGCCTGTCGTATGGTTCGACACCGTCCAAATCTATGGCCACGCTGGTCACGAGGCCGTCATCGGCAAATCCCCGGCCGACGATTGACAGCCGGAGCGAACCTAAATCATCCCGCGTAGCCATGACGTCGGAGACCGTCGTGAAGGGGACGAATTTGTCCGCCCTGAGGATGATGCGGCTTGCCTCGCCGACATTGCCGACGCCGTCCACGGCGGCGACCGAGAATGACCAGTACCCGTCGTCAATGTTCGAGAAATCCGACCGGGTGGAGATTGTCCTGATCGTGGGCGGAGGGGAGGCCGGCGGACGGGCGGTCCAGACCTTGTGCTCGTATTCAGTCGAGGGCGACAGCAGGTAGTCGGCAGGGCCCGCATGTACCGGCCCCGCTACCGCGGTCGCCGTGCCTGCGGCCTTTGCGTGGCGGCGGGCGGGCGGTCGGTCGAGAGGACCGAGGAAGTCGAGCACCCAGGTGTAGCCGGCGACGTCGGCTTCGGGAGGCGGCGACCAGCGTAGCGAGAAACTGTTTGACGACAGAAAGCCGTCCGCCGATGCCTCGGGTGTCGCAGGGACGGGCGCTCCCGGGGGCGTCGTGTCGCGGACGAAGCGCAGACGGGCGGCCGGAGACCAGTTGCCCGCGTAATCCTGGGCTCGTATCGAGAAGTACCAGTCGCCGTCGGCATCGGCGTCAAAAGCCGCGCGTGTCTGCGTCTCGAGGATCATCGCCGTTTTTGGCGGCTCGGCGGCCGGATCCCTCGACCACTGGTACGAGAAGCCGAGTATGCCGGAAGAATCCTGTGGAACGGTCCAGCGGACGCTCGCCCGGCTGCGTCCCGACGGGGCATCGGGTTCGAAGTCGACGCCGGCGGGCTCGGGCGCGCGGGCGGAAGTGTCGGGGATCATGCCTATGACCGAAGACGCAACGCCTCGGCCTGTCTGCCAGAAGGCGTACAATCCGGTTCGGGTGTAGACGGCGCGTCCGAAGGCGCCGTCGCCCTGGGAACGGCCAGAAAGGTCCCGCTCGTTCCACAGCGTGCCCGCGCGGAAAGCCGCGTAGACCCGGCTGCCGCCGCGCCTGTCGTCGAACCACGATATCGCGGGCTCATCGGCTTCTGCGGCGCTTCCGCCGATCGAGAATATCCTGGGTTCGGAGCAGTTGCCCTGACCGAGGGTAACCCGCTCCGGGCTCCCCGGTATGGCCGCCCCGTCGGACCTGAGCCGCGCCGCGTATATCTGCGCCGGGCCGGACAGGAGCCTGCGCTCCCAGGTCAGCCACAGCGAGTTTCCGACGAGCACCAGGTGGGGCCGCTGGTTGTCGAAATCGACGGCAGCGCGGCGTTCACCTTGTACCGGGTCGATGAAGTCGGTGACTCGGCGCGGCGCTGACCACGTCGCTCCGCCGTCGGTGGTCGTCATGGAATACAGCTGGTAACTTGGCCGGTCGCCGCCTGACAGCGTCTGGAAGACGACGATGTCGGTGCCGTCAACCGACGCCGCGGTCGGCAGGAAATTCGGGTCCAGGCCCACCTCGCCGCCGACGAAAGGACTGAAGGCCGACCACGAGCTGCCATTTTCTGACCTCGCGTAGAAGATCGACAGCGACTCGTATGTGGCGGGTGCGGCGGCGCCTGCCTGCGGGCGTGAAAAGGCCTGGCTGCGGGTAACGAAAAGGTACCAGCCGCCGCCGGTCTTTGTGAAAACGCGCGGCGCGACTCCCGGCTCGCTGGTTTCCAGAACGACCGGAGCGTCGAAAGACAAGCCTCCATCCTGTGACCGGTAGATTGATATCGACCGCTCGCCCGACGAAACGGCCACGACCATCGTGCCGTTGCCGTCGGCAGCGGCGGAAAACAGCACAGGGGCGTCTCCCGAATAGGCGAACGGGCCGGCAAAGCGGTCGCGCCTGGCGACGGCATCGTCCGCTCCGTACGACGCGAGCGACAGCCACGCGGATCCGCCTTCGGTGGTCGCTACGTTCTCCTGCCATATCGCGACGACCCTGCCTGCGGTCCTCAATGCTTGCGGGTAGGCGCCGACTCCCCTGGAAAGGCGGGCAGGCGCCTCCCAGTAGAACTCGGGGGCGGCGGCCGTCGCGGTCGTCGACACGAGCACCGCTACACAGATCGCGGCCAGCGTCAGGGTGCCGGTTCTGGATCGTAGCCGAAATTCTTGCATGTCAGTAGCCGATCGCCGTCAGGCGGGAATCGAGGTCCGCTACCTTCTGGATGGATCCGCCCCGCGGGAAGACGGCCACGAGCCTCGTAATCCTGGCGCGGGCGTTGATGTAGTCGCCGCCCGTGTAGAACGTGACCGCCTCTCCGTAGAGCGTCTCGGCGGCGCTCGACAGCACGATGGCGGTGTCGCCGCCGATGTAGGTGGCGATGCGGTCCTTGAGTTGCGAGGCGGCTTCGTTGTTCGGGTCGAGGCCTATGGCCTTCTCGAGCTGGGTCCGCGCGAAGGCGAACTGAGCCACCTGACCGGACGCGAAGATGCGCTGCGCCGCCTGGACGAGGGACCTGGCTTCGGCTATCGCCTTCGGGTCGGGCGGAGGCTGGCGGAAGCCGAGCAGAATCTCGGCCCGTTCTATCTGGGTCCGCAAGCCGGGGTAGCGGGGATTGATGGCTTCGAGGTCCTTCAAGTCACTGTAGGCGGTCGTCAGGTCGATCTTCGCGTCAATCTTGCCGCGCGCTTCGGAGAAGAGCCTGGCGAATTTCCTGCCGAACTCGTCGGGATCGGACAGCTGGTCTATCTTGAGCTCGAGGACGCGCGCTTCCTGGTTGAGCGGGAACACGACCTTGACCTCGGATATTTTCTGGCGAGCCTGCGTGAACGACTTGACCGCGCCAGTCTTGTCGCGCTTGGCCAGCAGGGCCGAGCCTTCCTCGTAATAGCGTTTGGCGAGCGACAGTATCTGGCTCATTTCGGGGAAGAGCGGCGCAGTTACCGGAATGTCGCGTCCGGTCTTGACCGACAGGGCCGTCTGCACCAGCTTGAGCCAGTACTCCACTTCGACTTCCGGCGTCGAATTCGTCGTCTTCCAGCGTGAACGCGCCTGGAGCAGGGTCGATTCGGCCGAGTCGAACTCGCCCTGCAGGTAGAAGTTCCTGCCGTTTGTCACGAGCCGCCTTGTTTCGGACACCACGAAATCGTTCTCGGTCTTGAGAATTGTCGCCGAGAGCTCCGACAGGAGTCGGTCGGATTCCGTCCGCAGGAGGGGATCCTGTTCGAAAGACAGCGTCACGAGGTAGCGCTCCCTGGCGCGTTCCAGTCGCTCGCGGGCGGTCTCGAAGTTGTTGGCGCGGAGAGCCGTCCTGGACTCGGCCACGCGCCGTTCGGCTTCGAGCCTGCTCGAGTCCGCGAGCTGTTTCTGCTCGCGGGCCTTCGTGGTCAGCGAGACGGTTTCCGAAACGACGGGCGCAGCGGAAGCGGCCAGGGCGCGGGCGCGCTCGGCCCATTCGATGACCGAGGCGTCCGAGGCGATATAGCCAGGTCGTGAGCTTATCGACGCCAGCATGGCATCGATGTCGGCCCTGAGCGTCAGAAGGGTCGAATCGGCCGACGCCAGCGACGCGAGCGCCTTGCCCGGGTAGCGGAAGGTGGCGTCTGGCAGGAGGGGATCGTCGGATGGCAGGCCGTCGAGCAGCTTCTTTCCGGTATCGGTTTCGGCAATGGCTTTCTGCACCGCGTCCGACACCAGGCTGTATTCGTATGCCGCGGCGGTCGCCACCGCCAGGGTCTCGAGCCCGCGGGTGCGGTCCGTCGTGTTCGCTATCCTGCCGTCGAGCGCGCCCTGCTCGCCCTGCGACGACTCCGATCCGAAGCCGGCCTGGGTCCAGACCGCCATCCTGGTCGCCGAAGCGCCTGATTCCGCGCGTATCGACTCGATCGATCGGGCCGATGCGGCGAATGCCAGCCTTCTGGCTTCGTACGCGGCCAGCGACTCGGCCTTGGCGTCGGGCTCTGGTTCGTAGGCGGCCAGCGCCGCGGCGTCACGGTCTATGGTCACGTTGACGGCCGCGAGCGATGCGTAGGACCTGGCGGTTCGCCCGGCGTGGACGTAACGCAGATAGTCGGTGCCTTTCAGCTGCAGCGCGGCCTGGCCAAGCGCGGTCGATCGCTCGACGAGGTCGCTGGGCACGTAATGGGTCCACAGCGAAGCCAGTGCTATCCCGCGGTCCGCCGTCTTCGCGGCCGCTTCGAAGCCCGCGCCGGCGGCAGCCCAGTCGCCTGAGTCGTAGGCTGCCCTGGCAGATCCGATGCCTGCGGAGAGCGTCTCGTCGAGGGCCGCCTGAGCGGATCCCAAGGCACCGACCCAGGCCGCGTCGACAGCGCCCGCGACGCCTTCGAGCTTGCCTTCGGTTTTCCGGCCGAGAACGAAGCGGAAGGCGAACGGCAGGAACGAGCTGTCGGTGACGGTCGCGTCGCTGGCGGATATCGTCGCGAAGGTCGCCTCCAGGGTACGGCCCTGGTCGACGATGGCGCGCCTCGTCTGGGCAAGCGCGATGGCCGCGTCCCGCGACGCGGTCCAGGCAGGAAGGATCGTTTCGTCGGATCCGCCGCGATAGGCCTGCGCGAGCGCGGTGAAGGATTGTTCCAACGCCGTCGAACGGTCCGAAAACACGGTAATCAACTCCGAAACCTTCTCGATACCGCCGAACGCGGCGCTGACAATGGCTGGATCGTGCCCGGCGGTCGAGAATTCCGGAGCGTAGAGACCGAACCCGGTTTCATATATCTTGGCGGCCTCGAGGAATTTCCTGCCGTCGATCAGGGCACGTCCGCCAGCCATGATCTCTTCGAACATGGCCTGGTTGTAGGTGAACAGCGCCAGGACCTTTGTCTGAACCACGAATTCCTTGACAGCGGGGTTGGGATTGCTCTCGAGGGTTTCCAGTTCCCTGATCATCGCCAGCTTTTTTGCCTGGTTCGTCGGGTCGTCCTTGAGGACGCCGATTAGGTCTACGGCCGTCTGGTTGTAGGTCGTTCGTATCTTGTTGATGCGCTTGAGGCGCTGCTGGGCGGCATCGAAGCGATCGGGGTATTGCTTCATGAAATCCGTCAGGTAGCGTATCGCCTCGTCGTACTGCTGGGAAGCGATGAGCTTGTCCGCCTGGACGAGCGGATCCTCGCGGCTGCCCATGCCCCAGGCGGCCGCCGTGAAAGCGAGGAGGATAAGGATCGTAAGCGCCGTGTGGCGCGTTCGTAGGTTCATCTTTCAGGCGCCGTCTAAGGCTCCTCCCCGTATGCCTGCCCGTTTTTGGACCGGGCTCCACAGTATCATTGTCGGCGCGATGGCGCGCAAGCTGAACGACGCCGCATCATAGATAGAAATTATCGCCACCGTACTGTATATTCCATTGTAGCATGAAGAGAAAAGCCTGCCTGACCCTCTATCTTGCCCTCATCGCGATCGTCAGTGTCGGCGCACAGGGTCTGTCGTCGATCTACCCAAGCGCCTACGAGCTTATATACAGCCTTTTCTCCATAGGCGGCGAGGATCCCAACGCCGGCCAGACGACCTTCCTGTCGGCCCTCGTGCCCGTTGGCGGCAGCGCGGAGAGCATGGGCATGGCCTATACCGCCGTGGCCACCAATGTGTCGTTCCTCGAACTCAATCCCGCGGGCAGCGCCGTCCAGGGGCAGACGCAGTTCGCCTTCTACCACAACAACTGGATAGCCGACACTCGCATCGAGTCTGTGGCCTATACGATGCGGATCGGTACCCTGGGCCTGTCGCTCGGCGGCAAGTGGCTGTACCTGCCGTTCACCGAATACGACGATTTCGCGGCACGCGTAGCCACCGGCTATTATTCCGAGGCGATAGGCATCGCGAACGCATCGCTGCATCTGTTCCCCGGCTATTATTTCTACGGCGTATCGGTCGGCGCCAGCGCCAAGCTGGCGTACCGGTCGATGCCCGACTTTTCAGACGACTCGGGAACGGTCATCGCGGGCTCGGGGGCGACCCAGTCAGCCGTTGCCGTGATGGCCGATTTCGGCATGCTCACCCGCTTCAACCTGCTCAAGCTGTATTCGTCGCGCGAGAAAAACTTCTCGTTCGGCCTGGCGCTCAAGAACGTCGGTCCGGCTGTCATGGGAGACGCCCTGCCGACGGTCGCTACCGCCGGGGTCGCGTACAAGTTCCTGAAACCCATCCTCGTGTCGGCTGACTTCAGCCTGCCCATCAATCTCGTCGACCCTTCCATGAGTGAAAGACCGTACTGGGGCATCGGTTACAGCATGACCGTCACCGATTTCTGGAACCTGCAGGCAGGCTTCATGCTCAAGGGCGGCAATCCGAGGATAAGCGTCGGCGCCGCCATAGATTTCGCGCCGTTGACCCTTGATGTCAACTATACTCTCGACCTGACAACGCAGTTCTCCCCGCTCAACAGGATGAGCCTCGAGGTGCGTTTCGACATGGGCGATATGGGACGATCCGCCAAGGAGGCCCGCGCCGAAGATCTATACCTCAAGGGCCTGGATGCGTACGCGTCCGGCGATCTTGAACTCGCGGTGAACTATTGGAACGAAGCATTGAAGCTGAACCCGTTCTTCGACCCGGCCAGGGAGAACCGGGATACCGCCCAGACCGCCATAGAATTGCGACAGCAGATGCTCGAGCTCCAGAGGCTCGAGTAATCGATCCAAACCGATCATTATTTATGTCACGGAGAATGCGATGAACGTGCTGTCTACCATTTTCAGGCTGCTCGGGGCAGCCACCTCGATCTACATGCTCCTCTGCGTCGTGCGTATATTCATGTCGTGGTTCCCGACTCAGGCGATAGGTCGCCCGGCCGAACTGGTCGAGCAGGCCACGGAACCATACCTCGCGCTGTGGCGCAGGGTTCCCTTCCTCATCGTCGGGAGCGTCGATTTTTCTCCCATAGCGGCGCTTGCCGTGCTCTCGGGCGTCTCCAGGATTTTCTCGATGGCGTCTTTCGGCGCGCTGACCATAGGGCTTGTCCTGGCCATGGTCGTCGAGATGGTCTGGTCTCCCGTAAGCTTTCTTCTTGGGTTCTTCCTCGTCATGGTGATAGCGCGCATCGTCGCCTATGCGGCCAGGTGGAACAGCCTTCATCCCGTGTGGCGTTCCATCGACGCCATGATCAACCCGGTCCTGTTCAGGATAAAGCACTTCGTCTACAAGGACAGGATAGTCAATTACATGCAAGGGCTCTGGACCGGCGCACTTGCGCTCTTGGGAGCCCGGCTTGTCCTCGGTCTGTTTTTCGGATTCATACTCAAGTTCCTTCGGGCTATATAAGGAAGTTAAATGCTGACATCGAAACAACGCGCGCAACTCTCGTCTCTTGCCAACAGCCTCGACCCGGTAGTGTTCCTGGGCAAGGCGGGCGCCGTCGACGGCGTCGCCGAGGCGCTCGACCGCGCGCTGACCGACCATGAACTCGTCAAGCTGCGCTTCGTCGACTGGAAGGGTGAGCGCAAGGAACTGGCCCAGGCGCTTGTGGACAAAGCCGGAGCCGATCTGGTACGCGTCATCGGCCACGTCGCCATCATCTATCGGCCAAGTTCCGTTCCGGAAAAGCACACGATAAAACTGGCCTAGTGGACCCCCTCGCCCATCGCGCCGGGATCGACGGCAGACCCGCGCCGCAACTCTGAAAGAGGCCATACACAAAGGCCATTCCAGAATTTGCGCGGGGGCCCGCCTCGATAAAAACAGGCTCGCTACGCGAGTCCGTTTTTATCGGTCGCCCCGCGCGCACTCCAGACCTGGCCATTCCGAGAGCATTTCGACGCGGCGCGGGGGTTGAACATGCAAGCGCGGCGCGACGGGTGAGTTCCATGCAGGGTTAGGAGCTGGTACCTGCCCCCGCGCGCTCCAGACATGACCTCCTGGCCATGTCATAAAATCATGTCCGCACTTCTCCGAACAACCTGTCACACGGCTCCGGTACTATTGGGAAGCATGTCCGAACCGCCTCGGCGAAGTATCGGCCAAGCCAGTTCCGGAATTGCGCGCGGGGCGACCGTAACGCGGGGGGCAAGCGATAAGCGACCCCCATGCGTTACGAGGCGGGGCCCACGCGCAAATTCGTTTGTGGCCTTGAAACGAGGCCTCTTGGGCAATAGCGGTTCGGACATGAGGACTCGAAACATTGCGGCACGGTCGTGTATAACTGCTTGCATGAACCCCGCCCGCACCAAAGAACTGGCGCTTGCCATGACCGCCTTTCCGAGCGTCACCGACAGCGACGGAGAAACGCGTTTCGCTTTTTTCCTGCGCGACCTTCTGGCCGGATGGCCGTATTTCATGGCGCATCCCGAACTGCTAAAGCTCGTGCGGACCCGTGACGATGCCTTCGAGCGTTACGTCGTCGCGGCCTGCGTCCGCACGCCCGCAACGGTTGCCGGTCCGGTGCCTGAAAGGGCGGTCATCCTGACCGGCCACTATGACGTTGTCAGCGTCGCCGCGTACGGGGCGCTCGCTCAGTTGGCTTTCGATCCACCCGCGCTGGCGCAGAGTCTGTCAGAAGCGCTCGAGCGCGAGTCCGGGCAGGCAGCCGACAGGGGTGAACGACTGGGCAAAACGGCGAGCCGTGCCCTCGATGATCTGCGCTCGGGGGAATTCCTGCCGGGCCGCGGCCTCCTGGACATGAAGGCCGGCCTAGCCGCCGGCCTCGCTTTCCTTGAGGATAGTGCCGCCGCAGCACTATCCGGCGGGTCCGGGGCAAACGGCGCCCTTGTTTTCCTGGCCGTGCCAGACGAGGAGGGTTCTTCGCACGGAATGCTGAGCGCAATCCTGGACCTGCCTGGCATCCTCTCGGATTGGGGCGTGGAACCGGTCGCCGCGGTCAACCTCGACGCCGCGGTTGACCAGGGAGACGGTTCCGAAGGGCGGGCTGTTTTCATGGGCAGCGTCGGCAAATTGCATCCCTTTTCGTTGTTTGTCGGATGTCCGACTCACGCGGGCGCGCCGTTCGACGGCATCAATCCAGCCTTGCTGGCCGCCGAGTACGCGAAGGGCATCGAGTGCGCCGTCGACCTCTTCGACCAACCCGGCGGAACCGCCAGCGCGCTTCGGGACGGTGACTCGCCCCCGCCGCCGACCATACTGTACTACCGCGAGCTGCGCGACCGCTACGACGTTACGACGCCCGATTCCGTTTTTGTATCGGCGAATGTCCTGACGCACCGCGACGGTCCGGCCGAAGTGCTCGCCGCGGTGTCGCGGCTTGCCGTCACAGCCATGGAGTCTGCCATGGTAGCGTTGCGGAAACGGGCTGACGCTTTCTCCGTGGTCTCGGGACGCAGCTGCGCGCCTCCTGACCGTAAGCCGAGGGTAATTCCCTGGGCTGAGCTCAGGTCCAGAGCGTCGGAGGCCGACGATCCTGCCCTGGAGCGGGCGTGCGCGTTTGCCGCTGCTGCCGCCGACAGGCTCCCCGCGCTCGCCTCACTGGTCGCCGAGGCTGTCCGCATCGCCGGTCTCGAGGGGCCGACCGCCGTGGTCGGACTGGCGCCGCCGTATTATCCCCGTACCAGCCTCGAGCCTGGGCGTGACGGATGGCTCATCGCCGCCATCGGGTCGGCACTGGAGTCGATGGCCAAGGATGGCTTCGGGACCATCGTCCAGAGGCCATTCTTTCCGGGCATCTCCGACATGAGCTTCCTCTACCCCCATGACGACGAAGGCGCAAGGCGTTTGGCCGCCGCAGCCTGTCCATTGGGCGTAGCTCCATTGCCGTCAGGCTTCTCCTGCCCCGTCATCAACATCGGACCATGGGGCCGCGAATATCACCAGCGCCTGGAGAGGGTTCACGTTTCGTACGCCTTCGGGACTCTGCCGGAACTATTGAAGCGGGTCGTACTGGAGACATTCAGGTCGATGAAGTAGCGCCCGTGCTCTGGGCTTCCGCGCGGCGTTGCTCTGACGACAAAACCCCAGGGCCGCGCGATGTCGTCGGAATCAGCTACCGTTTCTGTTCAAAATGCGA
>CAZNXK010000039.1:0-24050 GCA_964576835.1 uncultured Treponemataceae bacterium
GGGAGGGGCCGGCGGCCTTCCCGCCGACCTGGCCATCGGACTCGCCAAGGCGGGCGCCTCGGTCTGCCTCTGGGGCCGCGGGACGACCCACCCAATGGACGCCGCCGCCGTCGCCGTGCGCGCCGAGGCAGGGCCGGGATCGGGCCGTATCGAGGCGCTCACGGTCGACACCGGCGACGCGGAAGCCTGTGCCAGGGCCATCGCGGAGACCGAGAAGCTGCTCGGCCAGCCTGGCCTCCTCGTCAACGGCGTCGGAGGCAACCGCGGCAAGAGCGCCTTCGTCGACCTCGACGAAAAGGTATTTGCCGACGTCCTGTCGCTCAACCTCCTTGCCGGCCTCGTGACGCCGACGCGGGCCTTTGCCCGCTACTGGATAGAGAGGAAACTGTCAGGCACGGTGGTCAACATGTCAAGCATGACGAGCTACAAGCCGCTGTCGGGGGTCTGGGCGTACGACGCCGCCAAGGCGGGCGTCCTCAACCTGACCGAAGGCCTGGCCAAGGAACTCGCTCCGTACGGCATCAGGGTCAACGGCATAGCGCCTGGATTCTTCATCGGCAACCAGAACAAGGCCCTCCTCATCGACGAAGAGACGGGCGGGCTCACCGCCCGCGGCAAGTCAATAATCGCGCGCACGCCCTTCGGCCGCTTCGGCGACAAGGACGAACTCCGGGGAGCGGTGATATTCCTCGCGAGCGGCAAAGCCTCGGGCTTCGTCACGGGGGTCACGATCCCCATCGACGGCGGCTATCTCGTTGACAATATCTGACAGGCTGCTGCAGCCTGCACAAGGAGGGCGCGATGGAATTCCTCGGTGATGATTTCTTCCTTGCAGGCGACACGGCCAAGCGACTCTACGCGGCCATCGCCGACCTGCCCATATTCGATTACCATTGCCATCTGTCGCCGGCCGTCATAGCGGCGGACGAACCGTTCAAGGACCTCGCCGAGCTATGGCTGGCGGGCGACCACTACAAGTGGCGGCTGATGCGCGCCAACGGCGCCGACGAATCGCTTTGTTCGGGCAAGGCGCCGTGGGACGATAAATTCGCGGCCTTCGCCGCGACGATGCCGCAGGCCGCTGGCAATCCCATCCAGCAATGGTCGCACCTGGAACTCAAGCGCTTCTTCGGAATCGGCGAGGTACTCACGCCCTCGAATGCGGCCAGCATCCGCAAGAGGGCCAACGCTGTCATCCGCGAGCGCGGCGACCGGCCTTCCACCTACATGGACATGATGAAGGTGGCTGTCGTCTGCACCACTGACGACCCCGCAGACGACCTGGCCGCCCACACGGCCATCGCCGCCGACCCCGGGCGCAAGACCCGCGTGCTCCCGACCTTCCGCCCGGACAAGGCCGGCGCCTGCGACAACCCGGCCGTCTGGAACGCCTACATCGACGCGCTCGGTGCCGCGGCCGATACCGACATCGCGTCGTGGCACGATCTTGCCGCCGCTCTTGGACGGCGGCACGAGCATTTCCACAGGCTCGGCTGCAGGCTGTCGGACCATGCCCTGCTCGTGCCCGTGGCGGAATTCGCCACCGGCGAAAAGCTGAACCGGATTGTCGCCGGCCTGCGCTCGGGCAAGGAGCCTGCCCCCGCCGAAGCCGACGCGCTGCGCACCGCGCTCCTGGGCGAGACCGCCAGGCTCAACCACGAGCACGGCTGGGCAATGCAGCTCCACATCGGCGCGCTGCGCAACACGCGCGGGTCGCTCTTCCGCAGCTACGGCGCTGACGGCGGCGGCGACTGCATGACCGACAGGCCCATAATCGAGCCGCTCGCCGTTTTGCTCGATTCCCTTGACCGCGACGGCATGTTGCCGAGAACGATACTCTACTCCCTCGATCCGGCCAAGAACGACGCGCTGGCTGCCCTGGCCGGCTGTTTCCAGGGCGGCGAGCCGGGCAAGGTGCTGGCGGGCGCGGCCTGGTGGTTCGACGACCAGGAAGACGGCATGACCCGCCACATGGCGAGCCTCGCGGCGATCGGCCTGCTCGGGCGATTCCTGGGGATGCTCACCGATTCGCGCAGCTTCCTCTCCTACCCGCGCCACGAATACTGGCGCCGCCTCCTCTGCGGGCGGCTCGGAGCCTGGATAGAGTCAGGCCTGATGCCGGATGAAGAAGCCTACTCGACGGACCTGGCGCGCGCGCTGGCCTGGGGCAACGCTTCCACCTGGTTCGGCATAGAGCCTCCCGCGTGGGCACGGAAGGCATGAACGGCAGGAACCTCAGCGGCTGGTCCCGAAGCGCTCGAGGAGTCGCAGGCATCCGGGAAGACTGATTAGCTGGCCCGCGGCGGCGGAGGCGCCTGGGGAAACGTAACCCCAGAGCGCCAGGCGGCTTTCGCAGCTCGGGTGACAGAAATCCAGGTGATCGACCTGGTCGTCTATGAGCATGGACCTGCCGGAACCGGCCACACGCTCGATGATTGCCATTTTCCGTTCAGTTCCGCTGTACAATATCCGCGAAACGGGCCATCCGACGTTGTTGAAAGCCAGTATTTCCGCTATGAATGAGGCCCTCTTCGTGGAGACGATGAAGACTCGGCCGTTTCCCGCCGCGCGCGCCAGCGCCCCGGCCATGCCGGAATACAGCGGATTCCAGCCCAGCCAGAGATGCCGGTGGTATTCCAGCAAGGCATCGCGGACGAGGTAGAGCCTGCGTTTCATATTGGCCAGCTCTTCCGGCCCGACAGCGGCAAGGGCCTGGTCGAATTCGCTCTGGCTTTTCGGCTCGTGCCCTTCCGCCAGCAGCCGCTGAAGGACCACGTAGTCCTCGCCGGATCGGATGAAAGGCCTGGCCGAACGGAACCGGTCGCGGTAGCCGCCGTCACGGGTATCCCGCGGAAGCGGAGCCGCGCCTATCTCGACTCCCGCCTCGGCCAGCAGGCTCGACTGGTAGCATTCCTCGAGCGAATCGCATATGACGCCGTCGAAATCCAGGAACAGCCAGTAAGGAAGGTCTTCGCCGCTTCCCGCCTCGAGGTCAGCGTTTGACACGGGCATTGCCTTCCCAGACGCTCCATATCTGCTCCTCGTCGGCTGGCTGGGCATAGTCGCTCAGGCTGGTGACAGCGAGCGCTCCCGAGGCCCAGCCGAACCGAGCCCACTTTTCGCTGTCCCAGCCCTTGAGGATGCCGTACAAGAGGCCGCCAACGAATCCGTCTCCTCCGCCTATCCTGTCGAGCACCCGGATTTCGCGGGGCTGTATGACGTGCCAGGTTTCCCCGTCGAGCACTATCGCGCCCCAGTTATGACGGTTGGCGTCCTTGACCTCGCGCAGGGTGGTGGCGAATACCGAGCTGCCCGGAAACACTTTACGGACGCGCCCTATCATGTCGGTGAAGCCCGAGATCTGAGCGGAAATATCCTTCCCGCCCGTCTTCGGCCCTTCTATGTCCAGACACAGCTGGAAATCCTCCTCGTTGCCGACCAGTATGTCCGACAGGCCGGCTATCGTGGCAAACAGGTCGTGCAGCTCCCTCTCGCGGCCTTTCCAGAACGAGGCCCGGTAATTGAGGTCGAAGGAGACGCGTGTCCCGTGTTTCCTTGCCGCCTGCGCTATGCCGAGGCAGAACGCGCCGGTCTCGGGCGACAGGGCGCCGATCAGGCCGGAAAGATGGACTATCCTGACCCCTTCCTTCCCGAACAGCCGCTCCAGGTCGAAATCCCTGATGTTCAGGGTGCGGCCGACCTCGCCTGCCCTGTCGTTCTGGACACGAGGCCCCCTGTTCCCGAATCCGGAATCGGCGATGTTGAACTGGTGGCGGAAACCCCAGGGACCGCCCTGCGGCACTTCTACGCCTTCGTATTGCATGTTGCGGGAACGGAGATCGCTTTTGATGAATGCCGCGATGGGGCTGTCCTTGACGAACGTCGTGAGTACTTTCACCGGCATCCCAAGGTAGGAGGCGACGCTGGCGACATTGGTCTCGGCGCTGGTTGCCTGCATCGTGAACGTACTCGCGACATGGACTGCCTGCCCGTTGCCGGGAGTGAGCCGGACGCCCATGCTCGTGGGAACGACGAGCGACCATGCGCAATCCTTCTTCAGCGTTAGACTCATCGCAATCTCCTTATGCCGTATAAATGCCGGCGGAAACGTTACCGCCCTCGCCGGTCCAGTTCGTGTGGAAGAACTCGCCGCGTGGCCTGTCGATGCGTTCGTAGGTATGCGCGCCAAAATAGTCCCGCAGGGCCTGGAGCATGTTGGCAGGCAGACGCGCTGTTCGGTAGCCATCGAAGAATGACAATGCGCTGCCCATCGCGGGGAGGGGGACTCCTGCGTTGACTCCGGCCGTGACCACCCTCCGCCAGGCAGCCTGGGAGCGGAGCATGGTCTTGCTGAACCAGTCGTCGAGGAGGAGGTTCTCGAGCCCCGGATTCCTGTCGAAGGCGGCCTTGATCTTGTCGAGGAACACCGAACGGATGATGCAGCCGCCCCGCCACATCATCGCTATGGCACCGTAGTTGAGGTCCCAGGAGTACTCCCTGGCGGCTTCGCGCATCAGCATGTAGCCCTGCGCATAGGAAACAAGCTTGGAAGCCAGGAGCGCTTCTCCCAGGTCCGCTATGAAACCGGCCGGCTTTCCCTCGAACGGTACCGGCCCTCCGCCGCCAAGCATGGCCGAGGCGCGGACGCGTTCGTCCTTCAAGGCCGACAGGCAGCGCGCGAAAACCGCCTCTCCTATCAGCGTGACGGGAATGCCCATGTCGAGGGCTTCGACCGCCGTCCACTTGCCGGTGCCTTTCTGGCCCGCGGTATCGAGGATTTTCTCGAGCAGGGGGGAGCCGTCATCGTCGAGGTACCCGAGAATGTCGGAAGCGATCTCGACGAGGTAGCCGTTGAGGTCGCCCTTCATCCATCCGTCGAACGCGGCCTTCATTCCGGCTGCGTCGAGGCCGACATGGGATTTCATCAGATGGTAGGCCTCGGCAATCAGCTGCATGTCGCCGTACTCTATCCCGTTGTGGACCATCTTGACGAAGTGCCCGGCGCCGGCGGTCCCGACCCAGTCGCAGCACGGTTCGCCCGAGTCGGTCTTGGCGGCTATCGCCTGGAAGATCGGCTTGATGGCAGGCCAGGCAGCCGGGTTGCCGCCGGGCATCAGGCTCGGTCCGTTCCTGGCGCCTTCCTCGCCGCCGGAAACCCCGGTACCTACGAAGAGGATCCCCTTTCCGGCCAGGTACCCGGTGCGCCTGCTGGTGTCTGGAAAGTGGCTGTTGCCTCCATCGATGACGATGTCGCCTGGTTCCAGGAACGGTAGCAGGGATTCTATGAACTGGTCCACCACGTCGCCCGCCTTGACCATGAGCATCACCTTGCGGGGCCGCTTGAGCAGTCCGATGAACTCCTCGATGGAATGGGCAGGCAGTATGGTAGCGCGGCCCCTCGCCTCGTCGGCCAGGAACTCGCCGACCTTGCCCGTCGTCCGGTTGTAGACCGCGACCGAGAAACCCTTGTCGTTCATGTTCAGAACGAGGTTCCGGCCCATCACGGCAAGGCCTATGAGTCCGATGTCGGCTGTCTTTATCATGCTGTTCTCTCCTTGCGCCCGATCGGTCCCGAGCCCGTTTTCAGCCTTTCACGGCGCCCATTGTCAGGCCCTTTACGACATATTTCTGGAACAGCATCGTCAGCAGTATCGCGGGAGCCATGATGGCCACCGCTGCCGCCATCACGCCGCCCCAGTCCACTTCCGCGTACGACACGAAATTATAGACGGCTATGGGCAGGGTCTTGGTGCGTTCCATGCTCAGCACTTGGGAGAACATGAAGTTGTTCCAGGAAAAGATGAAGGACAGGGTCGTCGCGGTGACGATGCCCGGCCCCGACAGCGGAAGGATTATCGAGAAGAAGGCGCGCTGCCTCGTGGCGCCGTCGACCATGGCAGATTCCTCCAGCTCTGTCGGCACTCCGTCGAAATAGCTCGACATGATCCATACGATGACCGGAAGAGCAATGAGCATGTGCGACAGGATCAGGGCCGCGTAGCTGTCCATCAGGCCTATCCTGGAAAAAATGATGTACCATGGCAACAGGAACGATATGCCCGGCATGAGGCGCGCCACCAGGATGAATACCGAGAGCCTCTTCTGCCTGAACCTCGCTATCGAATACGCTGCCGGCAGACCGAGGATGAGGGACGCGCCGACCGCCGAAATTCCGACGATGGAGGAATTCATGAAGTACTTGAGGAAGTCCTGCTCGCCGAACACCTTCGCGTAGTTCTGCAGCGTCGGTTTGAACACGAAGCGCGGCGGCCAGGCTATGATGTCCACCTGGGTCTTGAACGACGAGGAGAGCATCCAGAAGAAGGGGAAAAGGACAACGAGGGCCACGGCCAGTACCATGGTGTAAAAGGCAAAATCATGGAATCTTCGAGTCATGTGGTCCAGCCTTTCAGACCCGGGTCCGGTCGCGCACCTTCATGATCATGATGCTGCACAAAAGGACTATGCCGAAGAGGAAAACCAGGATGACCGAGGCTTGCCCCATCTTGAAATACTCGAACGAATATTTGAATCCCAGGACGTTGAGCGTTTCGGACGAATAGCCCGGCCCGCCTCCCGTCATGGCGAATATGATGTCGAAAGTTTTCAGGGCGTCGACCGTCCTCAGTATCATGGCGGTCAGAATCGTCGGCATGACCATAGGAAGCGTGATGTTCCACAGGATCTGCTTCTCGGTGGCGCCGTCGACACGCGCCGCTTCGTACGGCTCGCTCGAGAGGCCGGCAAGTCCGGCAAGCACGATAAGCGATATCATCGGCGTCCATTGCCAGACGTCGACGACGACAAGTGCCGCGATAACCGTCCTGGCATCCGACACCCAGGCGCTCTTGGGGAGGCCCAGGATGGACAGGGCGTAGTTGGCAAGGCCTATGGTCGGATCGTAAAAAAGGTTCCAGACAATGCCGATCGCGACTGGCGTGGCGACCAGGGGCAGCAGCAGGAGCAGCTTCATGAGGCCCTTGCCGAAAAACTCGCGGTGTAAAACGAGCGCGACTGCGGTGCCGAGGACGGCCTCGGCCGCCACGGCCATTCCGGTGAAAAGGAATGTCCTGCCCATCGCGTCCAGGAAGCGCGGTTCGCCCAGGACACGGGCATAACTCCGCAGGCCCACCAGGTCGAGCGGCTGGCCCGAGGTGAGATTCCAGTTGGTGAAACTGAGAAAGGCCGTATATACGACAGGGAAGATCATCATCACCATCACGAACGCTATGGCTGGAAGGGGAAACAGAATGCGCAGGTTTTTCTCCACGAATCCGGTCCTGACCATGTGTTGCGCTCCTCTTCCCGGGAAAAAAGGCCGGCATCGGCCCGGCAAATATGGTTTCGGCTAGAAAGTCCCGCGGGAAAGACCCCGCGGGACACAATGCGCTGTCCGGCAGCAGTATCAGTAGACGCCGTATTCTCCGGTGTCCTCGAGAAGTTCGTTGACTTTCCTGACCAGATCCTTGGCCATGGACTCGAGCCTGGTCGATCCACCCTTGGTGTTGATCGATTCGATGACGAGTTCGCCGATGCGGTCGCGGGCTTCGCCGACTGCGCTCATGTAGGGCCTGTCGAGGGGATAGCCGTTCTTGGCCGCGAAGGCGCGGGTGCTGACGAGGTCAGGGTTGACTATCTTGAGCACATCCTTGTCTTCCCAGGCCGAATTTCGGGCCATGGTGATGTTCGCCGCAAGGGCGCGCTTGGCGAAGTCCTTGCTCGTTGCCCAGGTCAGGAACTGCCCGGCGAGTTCGAGGTTCTTCGTCTTCTTGGCTATCGCCATGCCCCAGGACACCACGATGAACGGGGAGCTTCCCTTGGGACCAGCGGGCATGTTGGCGATGCCGATGTTGGCCGCGGGAACCTGTGACTTGGCCGGGTCGACTATCTGGCCGTAGAACACGGACGCGTCCGTCCACATGGCGAGCTTGCCGGCCTGGAAGAGCGGCATGATGTTCTCCCACGACATGGAAGTCGCGCCCTGGGGGCCATAGTTGCCGAGTATCCTGCCGTAGTACCTGACAGCGTCGAGAGCCGGCTTGGAATCGAAGGCTGCCTTGCCCTTGTCAAGATAGAGTCCGCCATAGTTGTAGACATAGGTCGAAAGCTGCGTAACCGCCGCGGCTCCCTTGCCGCGGGAAGCGAAGCCCGCCACGTCTGCGGAGTTGATCGTCTTGGCCGCCGCCTCGAGGTCGGCAAGGGTCGTCGGCACCTTGAGGCCGGCCTTCTGCAACAGGTCTTTCCTGTAGTAGAGCACCTGCCACTCGGTGACTATGGGCACGACGTATGTCTTGGTGCCGAAGGTTACCACGCTCAGGCTGTTCTTCGGGAAGTCGGAGAAGTCGTAGCTGGGAAGAGCGGCGTACCAGCCGTTCTTGTAGAACATCTTGCCTTCCTGCAGCGGGCGCGTCATGAAGACGTCCACGCTCGAGGAACCAGTCGCGAACTCGGTGGTCAGCTTGGTGGTCAGCTGGCTCTCCTGGAGACTCTCGACGATGACCTTGATGCCGGTGGCCTGCTCGAACTCCGGGATGGCGCTCTTGAGTAGATCGCCGTAGGGATGGTTGGCGAGGAGAACACGGATCTCCTTCGTCTGGGCCGAGGCGGCGCCGACGAGGACGACCGCGACGAGGATGGCGAAAAACCTTTTCATGGGACCTCCTATGACTGCGTAAAGGTGGGCTGACAGATACTATAGGGTCAGTTTTTTCCATAAGTCAATAATGAAATGAAAATTATTTTCCTTGAAAGAATTATTTTTTCACGATATACTCGACCATAAGGAAATCAATGCGCGATAAAAGCTGCCTGTTTGAAATCCACGCCGCCAGGGACGGCATGAGTGAAAAAGAGCGGCGCGTAGCCGACTTCATCATCGCCTCGCCCATCGATGCCGTGCATCCGAGCATCGAGGAACTCGCCGAGCGGATCGGCGTGTCGGAATCGACTCTGTTCCGCTTCGTGCGGAAGCTCGGGTACGAAGGCTACCAGCAGTTCCGCATAGCCCTGGCTACCGAAACCATACGGCCGACCGCGAGGTTCTATGACAGCTATGTCGAAAGCGCAGACGGCGAGACAGCCGTCAGCGTCGTCTTCAAGACGGCCATCACCGCCCTCGAGATGACCATGAAGATCCTCGATCGCGGCGCCCTCGAGAAAGCGGCGAACATGATAGTCGGAGCCCGCTCCGTACTGTACCTCGGACTTGGCGGATCCGCCGTCGTCGCCCAGGACGCCTACCACAAGCTCCTGCGTACCGGACTCTGCGGCTCGGCGCCGCTTGATTTCCATCTCCAGCTGATGGCCGCTTCGCAGGCAAAGCCCGAAGACGTCGCCGTGCTGGTCTCGAATACCGGCGCCAACAAGGACGCGGTGGCCGTGGCCGACGAACTGCGGCGCTCGGGAGTGCCGACGATAGCCATCACCACCTACCCGCGTACGCCGCTCGCAAAACTCTCCACGGTGCTCTTGATCTCCGCCTCGCCGTCGTCGCGCTACACGAGCGAGGCGTTCTCGGCCAGGCTGGCCCAGCTCGCCATAGTCGACGCGCTGTACGTCGAGGTGATGGAGCGGCTTGGGGAGAGGGGCGTCGCGAATCTGGAAAAAATGCGCGCAGCCATAGCGCGGCGCCGGACCTGAGACCCAGGACTCGACAGGAAGGAAGATGCAAGAATGAAGGCGCTGGTACTTGAAGAGTATATGAAGTTCGCCTACAGGGATGTGCCCGACGTCGCCCTCCGCGGCCCCAGGGACGTGCTAGTCCGCATCCGCGCCTGCGCCATCTGCGGGTCTGACGTCCACGGGATGGACGGGTCGACAGGCCGGCGCTTGCCTCCCGTCATCATGGGCCACGAGGCCTCAGGCGAGATAGTCGAGACAGGGCCGGAAGTGAAACGCTACAGGATCGGCGACCGGGTCACCTTCGACTCGACGGAGTACTGCGGCGAATGCTGGCATTGCCGGCGCGGCGAGGTCAACCTCTGCGACGACCGGCGTGTGCTCGGTGTTTCATGCTCAGAGTACCGGCGCGATGGAGCCTTCGCTGAATACGTGGTCGTGCCCGAGCGCATACTCTACCCGCTGCCCGATGGACTCGACTTCGTTTCCGCCGCGCTCACCGAGCCGCTCGCCGTGGCCGCCCACGCTGCCTCCATAACGCCACTGGGACTTGGAGACGACATCGCCGTAATCGGGACGGGACTCATCGGCCTCCTCCTCATCCAGGTGCTCAAGGCCTCGTGCTCGGGCACCATCATTGCGCTGGATACCGCCCCGGACAGGCGGCAGTCCGCGTTGGCGTTCGGCGCCGACCATGCCTTCGATCCGCTCGACGCAGGCGCGATGGACGGCATTAGGAACCTGACCCACGGCCGGGGCGTCGACAGGGCTTTCGAGGCGGTCGGAGCCACCGGGCCAATAGCGACCGCGCTCGGAGCAGTCAGGAAGGGAGGATCGCTCACGTTGATAGGCAACGCCAGCCCCTCCATCGAGCTTCCCCTGCAGCAGGTGGTCACCCGCCAGCTGACGCTCTACGGCAGCTGCGCCATATCGGGCGAGTATCCCCTTGCCCTCGATTTGATGGCTCGCGGCAAGGTGGACGCAAAGGCCCTGCTGTCAGCGACCGCCCCGCTGTCGCAGGGCGCCGTCTGGTTCGACCGCCTGTACAAACGCGAGAGAGGGCTCCTCAAGGTCGTGCTGCAGCCCTGAGCCCGGTTTGCCGGCGCCGTGCCGTCGCACAAGGAGTTTTTCGCATGGATACCATTCGCTTCGGGATATACGGCTACGGCAAGGTGGCGGAACTGCACGCCAGGGCCATCGCGTCGCTGGAAGGCGCGACGCTGGTTTCCGTCTGCGGCAGGAACGAGGCGTCGCGGTCTGCCTTCGCGACTCGGTGGGGCATACGGCACCGGGTATCGGCGGCCGAGATGGCCCAGAAGGACGGGGTCGAAGCGGTCATCATCACCACACCCCACCTCCTTCACCCGACGCACGCGGTGGAGTCCTCCGAGGCGGGCCTGCATGTGCTGGTCGAGAAGCCCATGGCGATACACGCGGTCGATTGCGACGCGATGATGGCCGCGGCGACACTGGCGGGCAGGAGGCTCGGCGTCATAAGCCAGCGCCGCTGGTATCCCGCGGTGAGGCGCGTCCGGGACGCCATAGACTCCGGCGCCCTTGGCGCACCGGCCCTCGGCCAGGTGGTGATGCTGGGATGGCGCGACGAGGCATATTACCGCAGCGATCCATGGCGCGGCTCGTGGGCGGGAGAGGGCGGCGGCGTCCTCGTCAACCAGGCGCCGCACCAGCTTGACCTCATCACGTGGTTCATGGGTCCCGCCGTCGAGGTTTCCGCCTACTGGGCTAACCTCAACCATCCGTACATCGAGGTCGAGGACACGGCGGTAGCCTCGGTCAAATTCCGCGGCGGGGCGCTCGGCTCGATCATGGTGAGCAATTCGCAGAAACCCGGGATTTACGCGAAAGTGCACGTGCACGGGACGAGCGGCGCCTCGGCGGGAGTGCAGACCGACGGAGGAGCCATGTTCGTCGCCGGAATGACCGGAGTGGTAGAGGCGCCGGTCAACGACATCTGGACCATCCCGGGGCAGGAAGACAGGCTCGCCGGCTGGAAGGCCGAAGATGAAGCCTTCTTCAGGAAAATCGACGCCACCTGGTATTTCTTCGCTCTCCAGGAGTCGGAATTCATCGATGCCATACGCGAAGACAGGGATCCGGCGGTGACCGGGGCCGACGGCCGCGAGGCGGTCAGGCTGATGGAAGCCATCTACGACTCGGGTCGACGTCCGGCGCTTGCGTAAGGACGCGGCGCAAAGGTACTATTGCCCCCGATGTTCAGGTTTATCAGGAAATTGTTCACGAAGCCAGCGCCCCCTCCGCCGCCAGGCTCATCGCCCCAGGCTCTGTGGAAGGCTGATTTCTCGTCGATGGAGGCATCCCGCTTCGACTACGGCGACGACGATCGCTATGGCGTCTCCGTCGACAACGGCGAACTGGTACTTGAACTGAGGCGAGGCAGCCTCTTTGCCTGGTCGGACGCGGGGCCGTACCGCTACGCGGACGTATCGGTAGAAGCGGAAATAGACTTCCGCGGATACGGCCCTAGACGTTCCGGCGGCTTGATCGTCCGCAAGGCCGAAGAGTCATCGTTCGTCTACATACTGGTCTCCAGCGACGGCGAAGTCAGGATGGACGCGGTGTTCAACGGAGAACCCCGCGTCATGGTGCCCTGGATAGCCTGCCCGTGGGCCGTGGGCGCGGAAACCGTGGTGCTGAACGTCGTCGCCAGGGGTTCGAGCTTCGTCGTTATGGTCAACGGGCGCTTCGCCCTCGAATCGGATCACGACGGACTCGACTCGGGGGGAATCGCGTTCGCCGCCCAGACCCTGGAGGCGCCGGCGTCGTTCGGGCTGCGGTCCCTCAGTGTCGAGTCGCGTCCACTTGAAGTCGAGGTCGACTACATGCGTTTTGCCCGCGTCGTCGCGGCAGACCTCGACCAGCGGAGGCGCCTCGCCGAAGGGCTGTTCTCCCAGGGCTATTTCGTGCCTGCCCTGGTGCAGTTGCGGCGGGTCGGCGCAGGCAACGCCCGCGACAAGTTCATAGAAGCCGAATGCCTCCTGCGCCTCGAACTCCCGGACGAGGCGGCCAAGGCCATCGATGCGTGCCTGGCGATTGACCCGGCGATGGACGAGGCGATCGAGGAGCGCTACAACCTCCTGTACCTGAAAAGCGACTACGCGAGGCTCCGCGAATCGCTCGAAGCCGACCCGGGGAGGCTCGCGGCCAGCCCGCGGCTGACAAACCTCCTTGGGCACGCGTACTACAACCTCGGCTCCTGGGAGAAGGCGGCACAGGCCTACGGCATGGCGGCGGCCGGGGATCCGGCAATGCCGCTGTATCCGCGCAACCGGGCTATGGCGCTGGAAAACCAGGGCGACCTCGGCGCGGCATCGGCAGCCTGGCGAGCCGCCGCCGGCGCGTTCTACGACCAGGAAGCCTGGGACGACGCGGCGGACTGCTCGCGGAGGCTCAGGCAGCTGGGCTACGACAAGGCCGTCCTCGATTCCCTCGACGGACTCGTGGCGTACGGCCGCGGCGACGTGAAAACAGCGGAAGCCATTCTCGGCAAGCTTGCCAGAAAGGGCATGGCCGACGCGCCTGCGTCCTACATCCACGGATTGATGCTCGCCGCCAGGGGAAAGCGCGCGGAGGCGACCAGGTCATTCCGCAGAGCCGCCGAGCTGGCTCCCGTGGTCGGCATCTACCGGTTCAGGCTCGCCGAATCGCTGTTCCTCGCGGGCGTTCCCTGCGCGCAAGAGATTTCCGATGCTCTGGAGATGGCCCCCGGCGATGGCTGGACGGCAAACCTCGCCGGGCAGGCGGCGCTGGCCGAAGGCGACGCCCGCAAGGCCGCCGACCTGTTCGCGAAAGCCGCCGAAGTCATGCCCGGGGAGGCGGCCCCGGCGGTCAACCTTTCGGAGGCGCTGTCGGCCATGGGGCGCGTCGAAGAAGCGGTGACTGCCCTGGCAGACTGGCCGGAACGTTCCGCGGCGGCTGCGAACAGGCTGGGCAACGTGCACGCGGCGACCGGGAACCTGGCGGAAGCGGAAGCGGCCTACAGGAAAGCCTGCGAGCTCGGCGCCTCGGACCCGGAGCTGCCTGACTACCGGGTAAACCTCGCTGCTACCCTGATGGAGCGCGGCGAGCTCGCGGAGGCGGAGGATGCCCTGCGCAAGGCCATGGAGGCGCGCGACGACTCGCGGGCGATGATGCTGATGGGCGACCTGACATCGGAGCTGGGCGACCTCGGCAGGGCCGAACTGTCATACCGCGCCGCCCTGCAGCGTGACCAAGGCAACCCGGCCATCCTTCGCAGGCTTGCCGCTCATTACCTGGGAAGGCGCCGCTGGGAGCAGGCCGAGGGGATAGCCAAGTCCCTGGATTCCGTCGACGCGAGCCAGGCCGCCCGTGTCAGGGCGGCCATCCGGGAGGCCACAGTCGAGACTGTGGCATGCGCGTCGTGCGGACTGTCGTGGGACGTGCCCAGGCCGACTCCCGCGGCGTCGCGGTCGACAGTGCGGGGAGAGCCGCCCGACCACTCGCCCGCGGGGTCCTGCCCCCGCTGCGGCAAGGTATTCTGCGTCGCCTGCAGGAAAAGCGACCTCGCCGAAGGCCGCTTCGTCTGCCCGGACTGCGACGAAAGGCTGAACCTGAATGACGACAGGGTGCGCTACCTGGTAAGGCAATCGATATCCTCATCGACCGCTACCTAGTCTGCCGCGCCACTCGAGGCCGGGACGTCGGTCGCTTGCCATTTTGAGCGGTAGCGGATACTATATCGAATAATCCATGCAGTACGGCAGGTTGCTCGACGTGAAAACGCTCCATTCGATGATCCTCCTGGCCGTGCTCGCGGCCACCCCCGCAGTGGCTCAGGATATACTCACCGCCGATAAATTTTTCAGGGATGTCTCCGCCAGGTATTCGACGATGAAGGATTACGAGGCGGTGGTCAGCGTCGTCGCCGGCAAGCAGACTATGGCCGGAACGGTCATCTACAAGGCACCTTCCCTCATGCGCATGGATTTCACCCAACCGGCCTCGCAGGTGATAGTCTACGACGGACAGAGCCTCGTCGTCTACGTGCCCGAGTTCCGCGCCATCCTGAGCCAGCAGACGGGGTCGACGACGGGCGCCGCGGCGGCCACCGGCGAGGGGCTCCGCATGCTCGGGCGCAACTACTCGGTCACCTACGAGACGGGCCCCACCCCGACACCCCTTCCAGGTTCGGAATCGGAACGCGTCATCCGCCTCGTCCTGTCCAGGCTGACCGTGGCCGAAGGTTTCAGGACCATAGTGCTGTCGATAGACCCCGATCGCATGCTCATCCGCAGGATGGAAGGCGTCACGCTGGCCGGAGACTCGATATCGTACGACTTCACCAACATCAGGCTAGACGGGGGAATCCAGGACACCAGGTTCATCTACGATTCGCCCGCCTCGGCGAACGTCTACAATAATTTCCTCTTCGGTTCAGAAAACTAGGGAGCGGCGCCAGACCCATGAACGCTATCGGAGATCAGCTTAAGACCGCCAGGGAAGCCCGTGGCCTCAGTATCGAATATGTCGCCGATGAGACAAACATAGCAAAGCGCTACATCGCCGCCATGGAAAGCGAAGACTTCTCTGTATTTCCCGGCGAGCCATACATCATCGGATTTCTCCGCAATTACGCCGAATACCTCGGCCTCGAGTCGGGCTCGATAGTCCAGGCTTTCCGCGGCATACGCATCCAGGAGCAGCCAGTTCCCCTCACGGAGTTGCTCCCGCCCCAAAAAAAGCTGGTATGGCCATTCGCGGTCGCCGGCATTGTCGTCTTTCTTGCGCTCGGGGCGTTCCTGGTATTCAGGAATTCCTCTTCAAAGGGAAACGACGAGGCGCCTGCCCTGGCCAAGGCGGCTCCGGTCCAGCACACGCTTGACAGCCAACGCTTCGAGAAGCGGCTCTACGAAGGCGATTCAGTGCTTGTCCCGTTCGGCGCGGACACGTACCGTCTCACGGTCGCCAGGATCGACGACCGCGTCTCGATAGAGACACCGGTGGGCATGTCCCGTTTCATGCTGGGCGAGGAAGGGTCCATAGACCTCGACAAGGACAACAAGCCGGAACTCGTCGTGTTCGTGGTGGATTTCCAGAAAAACGAAGCCTCGCGCGGAGCGGTCCTGCGCTTTGACACCGCCGGAGCCCTGGCTTCGGCAATCCCCGCTCCTGGAAGCGTGACAAACGCCGACGCTGCCGGGCTCATGGCTTCAGGCGACCAGGCGCAGGTCGCCGCGGTCGCCGTATCAACAGGCCAGGCAGCATCGCCCGAGCGACCCGCGACACAGGAATCGATAGTATTCTCCAGCAAGCGCAGCCCCTACCCCTTCGTCCTCAACGTGACATTCCGCAACTACGCCATGTTCAGGCACGAAATAGACAGGCACGACCGCGAAGAACGCTACTACCACAAGGGTGACCAGATAAGCGTCACGGCCAACAACTCGGCCAAGCTGTGGACGAGCAACGCCGCGGCTTGCAAGCTGACGATACAGGCATCGGGTGGCCAGACCGCCGACGTCGAGCTGGGTCTGCCTGGCGAAGTGGCCGTCAAGCAGGTGCGCTGGGTCCAGGCCGACGACGGGCTCTGGAGCCTCGGCGTCTACGACGTCAATTGAACACCTTCTACATCGACAACCACGGCTGCGCCAAGAACCAGGTCGACGCCGAGGAGATGGCCGCGAGGCTGGTCTCCGGCGGCTGGGCCCAGTCTGCCGGCCTGGCCGACGCCGCCCTCGTCATCGTCAACACATGCGGCTTCATCGAGGACGCCAAGAAAGAGTCAATCGAGGCGGTGATGTCCGTCAGGGCGGCCTACCCCGGCAAGAAGGTCCTCGTCGCCGGTTGCCTTGCACAGCGCTACTCCGATGCGCTCGGCGCCGACATGTCCGAGGCGGACGGCATCTTCGGCAATGGAGACCTGTCGCTGATAGGGCAGGCTGCCGGAGCCGCCGTAGCCGGAAACCGCAAGACAATAGCGCCAGAGCGCGTGGCCTACGCGCCTGCCCGCCGTTCAGCATTGATGGGATTCCCGCGGTCCGCCTACCTCAAGATAGCAGAGGGCTGCAACAACCGCTGCTCGTTCTGCGCTATCCCCCTGATACGCGGCGACATATCCTCGCGCGACCCCGACGACGTGGCCGCCGAATTCGCCGAGCTTGTCGCCGGCGGCGTCTTCGAGGTATGCCTGATAGGACAGGACCTGGGTTCCTACGGCCTCGACCGCGGGCGCAGGCCGCTGCTGCCCGAACTCCTGTCGTCGCTTTCCTCGGTAGCCGGCGACTGGCGCGTACGCATGCTGTACATCCACCCTGACCGATTCCCCCGCGGGTTGCTCGACGCCTGCTCCAGGGATCATCGGATACTGCCCTACTTCGACCTGCCGTTCCAGCACGCGTCAGAGTCAATACTCCGTTCGATGAACCGCTCGGGAGACGCCGCAGATTATCTGTCGCTCCTCGCCGACATCCGCTCCTCCCTGCCCGATGCCGTCATACGGTCGACCTTTCTGGTCGGCTTCCCCGGCGAGACGGACGATGACTTCGCGGCACTAAGGCGCTTCCAGGAAGCGGCCCGAGTCGACTGGCTCGGCGCCTTCGCGTACTCGCGCGAGGAGGATACGCCGGCGTACTCGATGAGGGGCCGCGTGCCCAAGCGCCTCGCCGCGGCGCGCAAGAAGGAGATAGAGGAAGCCCAGCGGCCGATCACCGGGCTGGCGCTCGAGCGTTTCGTCGGCACCTCCCAGCGGGTCCTCGTCGAGGAGCGTATCGAAGGCGAAGACCTCGCCATCGCCCGAGGCTACATGAACGCGCCCGAAGTCGACGGTGCCGTGGTGGTCGTCGGCGGGGACCTGTCGGCAGGCGATGTCGTCGACGTCGACGTGAAGGCGGTTCGTGGCGTCGATCTCGAGGCGGTCCCTCGTGCCCGCTAGGCTCCCCGGCTACCTGTCTGGCCTCAATCCCGAGCAGCTGGAGGCGGTGCTCCACGAGTCGGGCAACCTCCTCATCCTGGCCGGAGCGGGCTCAGGCAAGACGCGCGTCATCACGACCAAGATAGCCTGGCTTATACGCGAGCGGGGCTTTTCCCCGGAATCCATCCTGGCAGTCACCTTCACCAACAAGGCCGCGGCCGAAATGCGCGACCGAGCCTGCTCCATCGAGCCGTCCTGCGCCCGCGCCAACCTGCGGACCTTCCACTCCTTCGGCGCCTGGTTCTTGAGGCGGAACGCCGCGGCCGCCGGGCTGGACCGGGACTTTACGATCTACGACGACGACGATTCGACGACGCTGGCCCGCGCCGCCTTTCCCGACCTGTCACGGCCGGACGCTTCCAGGCTGGCCCAGGCCATTGCCCGCGCCAAGGACTACGGCCTGCGCCCCGACTCCCCCGAGCTGGAACGCCGTTTCCACGAGCACGATTTCCGCAGGCGCTACGCCGAATACGAGAGCAGGCTCCGCGCCACCGGCAACGTCGACTTCGGCGACCTCATATCGCTGCCCGTCCGCGTCCTCGAAAACGAGGCGGCCATACGCGAACGCACCCACGCGCGGTTCCGCGTCATCCTGGTCGACGAGTACCAGGACTCCAACGTGGCGCAGTTCGAACTCTTGAAAGCGCTCGCGGGACCCGCGGCCTATGTCTGCGTGGTCGGGGACGACGACCAGAGCATCTACCGCTTCCGGGGCGCCGAAGTGAAGAACATCCTGTCTTTCCCCGAGGTCTTTCCCGGCACCGCCATCATCAAGCTGGAACGCAACTACCGCTCGTACCAGAGCATCCTCGACATAGCCAGCCACGTCGTCGAACGCAACGAGGGCCGCCTGGGGAAGACGCTGCGGGCGACGAGGACGGGAGGCGAGAAACCGATACTCGCGGTGCTGCGCGACCACGACGAGGAGACCGCCTACTGCGTGCGCGTCGTCGATGCCCATGTCCGCAAGGGCGGCTCGTTCTCCGACGTCGCCGTCCTGTACCGCACCAACGCCCAGTCGCTCGCGTTCGAGCGCGCCTTCCCCGCGGCCGGCATCCCGTACCGCCTGGTCGGAGCGCTGCGCTTTTACGAGCGCGAGGAAGTAAAGGACGCGCTGGCGCTGCTTGCGCTCGCGTCGAACTGCCGTGACGAGGTGGCGTTCAGGCGCGTGGCCAACAAGCCGCCACGCGGTGTCGGGGCGGCGAGCCTCGAGGCCGTCATCGAGATGGGTTTCGCGTCGGGAGGCGACCTGGTCGCCGCGGCCCGGAGCGCTCAGGCCAAGTCGGCCAAGGCGCGTGCGGGCCTCTCGGCCTTCGCCTGCCTCATGAAGAACATAGCGGCCCGCCTCGGTCCCGGCGACGCCGGGGGCGACGACTCCGACGCCGGACCCGGCGAGGCGCGCTCTGCCAACGCAGCCGCGGCTCCCAAGTCAAAGGAAGACCAGCTGTCAGGCATCGTCGAGTACGCGGTCCGCGAATCAGGCCTCCTCGACTACCACAAGGGACAGGACGAAGTAGCCGGTTCGCAGAAGGTCTCCAACCTCGACGAGCTGGTCAACGCCGCCAGCGACTACCCCGCCACGAGAAGCGGCCTGTCGGCCTTCCTCGAGGCCGTCGAGCTCGACCGCGCCATGTCGTCGGGAGAAGCCGGGCAGGACGCCGTCACCCTCATCACGATGCACAACACCAAGGGGCTCGAGTTCCCGGTGGTCATCATCGCGGGCATGGAGCAGGGTCTCTTTCCCCGTGACGACGATGACGGCGAGGAGCTGGAGGAACAGCGTCGGCTGTTCTACGTCGCGCTGACGCGGGCCAAGGACGAACTTCACCTGACGTACTGCCGGCGCAGGCTGTTCCGCGGCAGGATCATGGACTACCAGCCGTCGCGCTTCCTCGCCGAAGTGCCGAAGGGAATGATGCGGCCGTTCGGAGGCAAGCTCGACCTGTCAGCGGCCGAGGCCGCAGGCAAATGGAAGGCCGGCGCCTCGGTCTACCACGACGACCACGGCTCCGGGCACATCGTCAAGGTCTCACCGGCGGGAGAGGCGGGAGTCTGCGTGATGGTCCACTTCGAGACCGGGCGGACCCTGCAGTTCTTCCCGAAATTCTCGGGCAAGCTCGAGATCGTCTCGGAATGAATCGGAGTGACCATGGATGATCTGCTGAGGCTTCTGCCGCCGATACGGCGGGCGCGCGGGAACAGGCTCTACGCGGCAGACGGCCGGCGATTCCTCGACCTATGGCTGGACGACGGCCGCGGCCTGCTCGGGGACGGCGATCGCCATACCCGCACCTTCGCTGCCAACGCCGCAGACAAGGGCCTGACGCGGCCCTACCCCGGGCTCTACGACGCGCGCTTCGCGAAGGCCGTCCGCGAGACCTGGCCGGGGTTCACCGCGGTCAGGCTGTTCTCGAGCGAGGAACGGGCGCTGGACTGCGCCTCAACCTTGGCCGGGCCGGCTACGGTGGCCGGATCATCAGTAGTGCTGGCAAGGCTTTTCGCCCCGGTGGCCGATGACGTGGAGGTCGCCATCCCCCGCCTGCCCTGCCCGAGGCCGTTCTCGCCGTGGTGTCTCATGGCGCGCAGCGAGGAGCTGTTCGCGGGCGTTACCGGAGACCTGGTTCCGGCCCAGTCGCTCGTGGCGGCGGCCAGGGGACTCGCGAGCGTCCAGACGGCCATGCGCGCGGGATACGGCGAGCCTCTGTGGGCGCGGTTCGACAGGCGCCTCGCGGAGTTCTTTGACCGCCGCGGGCCCTATCTTTCCCCCAGGCCCTACCCGGGTGGACTCGAGGCCTTCTTCAGGGCGGCGCTTGAAGGCGGGGCCCTGGTATCGCCAAGGCCGGACGCCCCGTCGGTCATCCCTCCCGACTTCGACGACGGCGAGCTTGCGAAGCTGGCAAAAGCGCTCTCAAAAGGCGCGGGGATCTGACGCATGGCTTCCATGGCGCTGGCGCTGTTCACGATAGTCGTATGGAGCTCTCTTGCCTTGCTCGGCGCAGGCACCTCCCGCCTGCCGCCGCTGTTCGCCGTCGGAGCGGCGCTGTGCATAGGAGGCATCATCGGCGTGGTGCGCATCCGTGACTGGCGGGTTCCTCCCCTGACCCTGGCTGTAGGCGTCGGGGGCATATTCGGCTACCACGCCTTGCTGTTCGCCGCCTTCCGCCTCGCCCCCGCGGTGGAAGTGAACATCCTCAATTACCTCTGGCCTCTCCTCATCGTGGCGCTGGCGCCGGTCTATCTGCCTGGCTACAGGCTCTCGGTCAGGAACGTGGCAGGAGCGCTGCTGGGGCTCGCGGGCGCCATGCTCGTTGTCAGCGGCGGCCGCATGACTCTCGTCGCCTCCGGCCTGCCAGGGTACTTGCTCGCGGTGCTGGCCGCCTTCGTATGGGCGAGCTATTCGCTGCTGTCAAAACGGCTGACGGCCTTTCCGACTGGCGCCGTCGGCCTGTTCTGCCTGGCATCGGGCGCCCTGTCGTTGGGGCTATGGGCGGCGGGGGAACTCGCAACCACGGGAACGCTCGCCGTCCCCGCGCTGACTGGCAGGGAGGTTCTGTTCCTGCTGGTGCTCGGGATCGGCCCCATGGGAAGCGCTTTTTATACCTGGGACGCCGCCCTCAAGCGCGGCGACCCGAGGACGATTGGCGCGCTGGCATACCTGACACCGCTCCTGTCTACGCTCAACCTGGTCGCGTTCGGCGGAAAGGCCCTGTCGGCCGCGTCGGCCGCCGCGATGGGCCTCATCATTGCCGGGGCGCTCGTCGGGACGGGCAAGAACAGGAAAGCCAGGGTCCGTTGACTTTCCGGTTCACCCTTGCCTCCACCTGACGTTGAGTATCACCACGCCTGTAAGTATGAGCGCTCCGCCGGCGAGCTGGAGGCCAGTCAGGCGCTCGCCAAGGAGCAGGGCCGACAGGGCTACCGTGAACAGCGGCTCTATCGTCGACACGAGGGATGCGTCAGACGAGCCTATTATGCGTATCGAGGCGAACAGCGTGACGATGGGGATAATCGAACCTATGACCGCAATCCCCACGACACCGGCTATCGAGGCCGCCGTCGTTGGCAGGAAGAAGGTCCCGGTGGCCAGCGTTACCGTCCAGTAGACCACGGCGGCAGCCGTCATCACGTTGGTGGTGGCAAAGACCGGGTCGAGCCTTGACATGACGCGCTCGCCGGCGACCAGGTAGGCGGCGTAGCTGACGGCGACGGCCAGCCCGAAGGCGAAACCAAGCACCGGGTACGAGCCGCGGGTCCAGAGCGTGAGCACGCAGCCGGCGCTCGAGGCGAGCAACGCGACGAGCTGCGTCGCCTTGGGCTTCCGCCTGAAGAACACGAATGACATGGCTACGACGAAGGCCGGGTAGAGGTAGAGGAGCAGCGAGGCGAGCCCGGGGTCCAGGTAGCGGACCGCGAGGAAGTACAGGCCGGCCTGGGGCGAAAAACCCAGGACGCCGAGCAACAGCGCGCTGCGGTAGTCCCGCGCCGGCCTGCGCTGGCCGCCCTTGCGGAGCAGCATCGCCCACAGCCCTATCGCCGCGAGAGTGAAACGCCAGGCAAGCGCCTGGGCCGGAGCCATGCCCTGCGAATACGCCAGCTTGGCGAAGAGTCCAAGGGTCGAAAAGCTCACCGCCGATACGACGGCAAGCGCCACGCCCTTGGCCCTGGAAGCGTCCGCGCTCACGAACCCGAGTCGAAGGCTATGCCGCCGAGCCTGGAGTCTTCGGGCCGGACGGCCGCCCGGACGCGTTCGATGTCCGCGACCTTCCGCTCCAGCTCGACGAGACGCCATGCGCCGCCAGGCAACGCCTCGCCCTCCTCCGCCGCGGCGAGTTCCTCGACGGTCTTGCGCGGAGCCGCGCCGTCCCTGGGCCTGGCGGCGGCTGGCAGCGTATCGGTATCCGGCGCGCGGACCGCCGACGGAGAGGCGACCGCGGCGGCGTAGATTGTCCGCCTCATGTTTTCGAGCCTTATGCGCTCGTTCTCCCTGGCGACAGACCCGGCACGTAAGGCCGGCACCATCCAGAACAGCGCCGAGAACGACAGCGGCACTATGCCGAGGCCTATCATGATCAGGGCCAGCGGGTTGGACGAAATGCTGGAGGCGAGGCTCCCGACAAACCAGAAAAGGTAGGTGCCCCCGGTGACCGCCTTGTTAGACAAGCCTTCGATGGCCAGCGTGCAGTAAAGGAAGTAGGAACCGAATATCAGGTTGATCCCGTTTATCGCCGCGTACCAGGCATTGGACTTTTTGGCGTTGGCCGAGAAGGGGCGCAAGCGTTTGAACGGAGAGTCTGCCGCCCCGCCGTCGTCGGCACGGGACCGCAGCAGCAACTTCGGGAAGCTGAACCAGACGGTGCCGGAGTCGCTGACCTCGGGGCTGCCCTCGAACTCGTACAGGTAGCGGTTGATCGCCCTGTCCGCCTCGTCGCGCGACAGCCCGGTGACGGCCATGAAGTCTTCGAGGATGATGACGCCTTTCTTCTGCCGCGCGAGCGCCACGAAGGCACGTTTCTCCACCGAGTCGTGGTCCGCGTTGGGATCGGGTTCGCCGAACACGAAGGAGAAGATCGCCTTGTGGAGGGGTCGCCTGTTCTCCCGGCTGCGGCTCCTCGAGTCCGCCTGGTGGCGCTGCCCGGGCGTCTTGAACACCTCGTTGTAGAACCATATCCGTATGAACATGTCGAAGAGTCCGCCGACCAGGTTCACGCCGCCTCGACCGCGGCTCCGGCTCCGGCCGTTGCGGTCGGAGGCGCTTATGGCGACAGAAGCCAGCACGGCCATCACCGCCAGCGCGATGAAGAGGGCGAAATACCCTATCAGCATCACCATGATCCAGGCCTTGAAGAAAAAGGTACCGACCGCGACGGCGGCCTTGCCGGCTGCCTTCCGGAAGCGCCTGAAAGCCGGCCCGAATCCCTTGTAGCGGCTGTGCAGTCCGTCGGGGAAGGAATACAGAATTTCTCCCGATTCGGTTACCTTGAGCCGCCCGCCGAACTCGTCGGCGACGGCCGGAAGTTCGGCGTCTACCTGGAGCCTGGGAAGCCCGGTGAACGCGATGATGTCGGCAGGCGCGGCCTCGCCCCTGCGTTCCCTGAAAGCGCCGACGATTGACTCGCGGACTGCGGTTTCGTCGTAGTCATGCACCTTGGCGGCGTTTGCCATCATTTCTCCTTGCGCGGCCCGATGTACCCTCCGGACCCAGGTATAAAGCCTCGTATTCGCGGGCGGAAGCCTCCCAGGAAAACTCGAGCTTCATGGCCCTGCTTCTCATCGTGGCGATATGGTCCGGCCGGTTGTAGTAAGCCCATACTGCCCAGCCGGCGGTATCGTAGATTGCCCGCGGCGTCAGCATGTCGAAGAGGAAGCCGGTGCCGGAGCCGGTCTCCTGGTTGTAGTTGGATATCGTATCGGCCAGTCCGCCGGTACGGCGGGCGACCGGCAGCGTGCCGTAACGAAGGGAATA
>CAZNXK010000039.1:24069-26468 GCA_964576835.1 uncultured Treponemataceae bacterium
CTCGGCATCAGGAAGAAGTCGGAACCCGCCTCGATGAGATGGGCCAGGCGTTCTGAATACCCCACCTTCGCCTTGAAATTCGGGATGCTTGACGAAAGCGAGCCTATCTCGGCCTCGCACCAACTCTCGCCTGTCCCCTGGACGACGAACTGCAGGTCCATGTCAAGGCATAGCCTGGCGGCGCATCCGTAGGTCGGCCCGAATAGCTCGCCAATGCCCTTCTGGTCGGTCAGCCGCGACACCATGCCGAAAAGAGGCTTGTCAGGCGCGACTGGGAGGCCGAACTCTTTCTGCAGCGCCGCCTTGCATGCCGCCTTGCCCGAGATGTCGGACGCCGAGTAGCTGGCGGGCAGGTAGCGGTCGTCAGCGGGATTCCAGTCGCCTGTGTCGACGCCGTTCAGTATGCCGACGAGGCTTGAACTCCGTGCGCGGAGCAGTCCGTCAAGAGTGCAGCCCAACGCGGGCGTCTGTATCTCCCTTGCGTAGGTCGGCGACACCGTCGACAGCCTGTCCGCGCAGGAAATGCCCGCCTTGAGGAGGTTGACCGAGTCGAAATGCTCGAAACCGGCGCCGTGGAAGAGCTCCCACGGCAGACCGAAATACGGAAAGACTGTCTTGGGGTAGATGCCCTGGTAGCCAAGGTTGTGGATGCTCAGCACGCTCGTCGCCGACGCGAAGGCGGGTTCCGAATGGCGCTTGTACACCGGAACGAAGGCGCTTGGCCAGTCGTGGGCGTGAAACACGTCGGGCTTCCACCGTATCGCCTCGCACAGCCTGAAGGCCGACCTCGAAAGGAAGGCGAAGCGTCGCGGGTTGTCCGCGTAATCGGGCTCGGCCTTCGAGCCGTAAATACCGTCGCGGGCAAAAAAACCTTCATGATCGATGAAATACACCGGAACCGCGGAATCGGGCAGTTGTCCCTGGTACACGGCCGCGTGCTCGACCGATCCGTCCATGCGCACATCGAGCGGCTTGGGCAGGGCGACCAATCCCTGGGTCGAGACGGCGCCGTAGCGGGGCATGACGATGCGGACATCGTGGCCGAGCCGGGAGAGGGCCCTGGACAACGCGGAAACTGCGTCTGCCAGGCCTCCGGATTTGGCGAAGGGCGTGGCCTCGCTGCTTACCATGAGCACGTGCACGGTTCGGCTCCTCGTTGACCGGTTCTTACGCGCCGAATCAGGATCGGTCGCGATATTCAGATGGTGAGTATATAAAGAATCCGTTCAAAGGGCAACGACGATCGTGACGGGGTTCCGGCTAACCGGTGGCGGCCGTGCGCTCGGAAAACGGGCTGGCCCGCTCCAATACGGCCCGGACTATCGAGCCCTCCTGCCCGGTCAATCCGGGATCGGCTTTCAGAAGATCCATCGCGTCGGCACGGGCCGCTTCGAGGAGGTCCACGTCGCGGACCGGGTCGGCGAACGACAGGCGGAGATCGCCGGCCTGCGCGGTGCCGGTGATCTCGCCGGGGCCGCGGATGCGCAGGTCCTCCTCTGCTATCTCGAAACCGTCGGTCGTCTTTTTCATCACCATGACGCGGCGCTTGGCGTCTTCCGACAGCCGGTCGCCCTCATCACCCTGCCTGTCCGACCATACGAGAAAGCAGTACGACTGCAGCGAGCTGCGCCCCACCCTCCCCCGGAGCTGGTGCAGGGCGGCCAGCCCGAAGCGCTCGGCATGCTCGATGACCATGCAGGTGGCCTCGGGCACGTCGACGCCGACCTCGACGACGCTGGTCGCCACGATGAACGAGAGGGTGCCCGCGACGAATTCGGCCATGGTGGCGCGCTTATCGTTCTCCGGCAGCCGCGCGTGTATGAGCCCGCCGCGGAATTCCGGAAACACTGTGCCGGTAAGGTGGCTGTACATGGCCTCGGCATCCTTGAGCGCCAGCTTGTCGGAGCGGTCGACGAGCGGATAGACGAAATACGCGCGCCTGCCCGCGGCCAGCTCCCTGCGGACGAATTCGTAGACTTTGGCCTCGTTGCCGTTCCTGGCCAGGTGGGTTATCACCGGCAGCCGCCCCGCCGGCATCGTCCGTATGGTCGATACCGACAGGTCGCCGTACGCGGTCAGCGCCAGCGTCCGCGGTATGGGCGTGGCGCTCATCATCAAGGTGTCGGGCTTCCTGCCCTTGGATCCGATGGCGAGCCGTTGGAGCACCCCGAATCGCTGCTGCTCGTCCACGACGACGAGGCGGAGGTCCCTGAAGACGACATCAGCGGAAAACAAGGCGTGCGTCCCTATGGCCAGGTCGACCTCTCCGCGGGCCAGCGCCGCCAGGAGCGGCCGCCGGGCCGCGTCGGCGACGTTTCCCGACAGGTACGCCAGCCTCACGCCGAGCGGCTCGAGGAGCCTGGCCGCGGTGTCGGCGTGCTGGCGGGCCAGGAGCTCGG
>CAZNXK010000040.1:0-26209 GCA_964576835.1 uncultured Treponemataceae bacterium
CGTGGCCAGGATTCCGGCGGCCGGGAGAGCTATCCAGAACAGCCAGCCCGTATTGATGCCGGCGGCGACGAAGGCCGGGCCGGCGTAGCGCCAGAGCAGTCCGTACGTGTAGGCGCCGACAGCGAAAAAGGCGGCGTAACCCAGGTTTAAAAGGCCGCCAAGGCCGACCACTATGTTGAGCCCGAGCGCCAGGATCACGTAGATGGGGGGGGTGATCATGATGTTGGTATGGTACATGCCCAGAGCGAAAGGATAGGCGCCCACCCCCGCCAGCAGAGCGGCCAAGGCCGACCTCCGTATCGCCGGCTGCGCGAGCGCCCGGTGGATGGTTTCCCTGACCGCCGTCAACGGCGTGCGTACAGGAGTCTTGTCTCCCCGGCGGTCATTCCATTCCAGGGCGCGGCTCCAGGCGAACGACAGGACGAAGGTCGTGATGGCGAGCATGGGAAGTGCCGACCACCTGAAGATGACGACAGCGTTTCCGCCAGTCACGTTGACCTTCATCACCAGGAACGGGAACAACAATACGGTGAGCCAGAGCGTCGTCACTAAGGAGGACAGCAGTTCTCCGCCAAGATTCTTTCTGGTCATGCTCTTACACCTTCTGCTTCTGGTTTTTGCCGAGGATGCCGTCCGGCTTCAGGATGAGTATGAGGATGAGGATGATGAAGGCGAACGCATCCTCGTAGTCGCTCGAGATGTAGCCGGTGCCAAGGCTTTCAGTCCACCCGAGGATGAAGCTTCCGAGCACCGCGCCAGGAATGCTGCCTATGCCGCCCAGCACGGCGGCGACGAAGGCCTTGATGCCCGCGACGAAGCCTATGTAGTAGTTGATCTGGCCCATGTAGGAACATATGAGCACTCCGCCGACGGCCGCGAGAGCCGATCCGATGATGAAGGTCACGGATATTACCTGGTTGATGTTGACGCCGACAAGCTGCGCCATGCCCTTGTCCTGGGCGGTCGCCCGCATGGCCTTGCCTATGCGGGTGAATTTTATTAGTGCGGTAAGGAAAACCATGATGACCGTCGTGGTCACGAGGATGATGAACTGCGTCGAATTGATGTATTCCCTGACCGGCAGCAGGAAAGCCAGTTCCGGCAGGTACGACGGGAAGGAGAGGTACTTCTCGGTCTGCGCCAGCATGACGAAATTCTGCAATATCATTGAAATGCCTATGGCGCTGATGAGGGCAGAGAGCCTTGGCTTGTTGCGCAACGGCCTGTAGGCCAGTCGCTCGATGGTGAAGCCGAAGGCGGCGGAAAAGACGATCGAAGCCAGGATCGACAGGGTCAGGACTACCCATACCGGCATGCCGAGCATATAGAGGTAGCCGCCGATTATGAGGGCGGTAAAGCCTCCGAGCATGTAGACCTCGCCATGGGCGAAGTTGATCAACTGCACTATGCCGTAGACCATGGTATAGCCCAGGGCGATCAGGGCATAGATGCTTCCCTTGGCGGTACCGCTCAGGAATAGCTTAAGAAAATAATCCATACTGCGAATCCTTATCCACCGGGCTTGCCGAAGTGTAGCACGACAATGCGGAGCACGGCTGATCATCCTGTGATCCTGGGCCAATAACAAGGCCGTTCCGGTGAATCACTACCGGAACGGCCAATGGACAGTATCCCTGGTCGGACTTCTTACTTCAGTTCGACGTACTTGCCGTTCTGTACCTGGTACACGGAGAAACCGAAGCCGATCACGTCGCCGCGCTGGTCGAAGCTGATCTTGCCAAGCGTGGTTTCGACATACTCGGAGCGGAGAGCCTTGGTGACGGCATCGAAATCCGTGCTTCCGGCTTTCTGGATGGCGTTGACTACGGCCTGGGTGGCCGCGTAGGCGTTCAGGAAGAAAGCGCCAGGTTCTTCGCCGAACTTGGCCTTGTGGTCAGCGACGGCCTTGATGGCCATCGGGTTGGAGCTCGTGTCCATCGGGCCGGTGGCGTATACACCCTCGGCGTATTTGCCGGCGACATCGATGAAGGTAGCGTCCTTGACGCCATCATCGGATATGAAGGGAAGGTTCATGCCCTTGTCCTTCATCTGCTGGACGAGCTTGGAGGCCTCGGGGTGGTATCCGCCCCAGACGACGCCCTGCGCGCCGGAATTGCCGATCTTGTTGACGACGGCGGAGTAGTCGGGAGCGCCGGGGTTGACGCCCTCGAAGAGGACAACCTTGATGCCTTCGGCCTCGGCATACTGCTTTACGAATTCGGCATAACCCTTGCCGTAGTCACCCTTGTCATGAAGGATGGCGAGCGACTTGAGGCCAAGCTTGTCCTTTATGAACATGAGGCCCAGTTTGCCCTGGGCATCATCCGAAGCGATAGTCCGGAAGAAGTTGGGATATTCGCCGCTCTGGGTGAGGGGAGGGTTGGTCGCGGACGGGGAAACCGTTACGATCTTGGAGTCCTTGTATATGCCGAGCGCCGACTTGGTGGCGCCCGAGCAGATGTGGCCGATGACGGCTACGACGTTGGTGCTGACGAGTTTGGCGGCTGCGTTCGTGGCGAGCTCCGGCTTGCACTGGTCGTCTTCGACGAACAGTTCGAGCATCCTGCCGTTGATGCCGCCCTTGGCATTGACGCCTTCAATTACGAGCTTGGCGGCATTGACGGAGGGAAGGCCGTAGGAGGCCAGATCTCCCGAGTGGGCGCCAGCTACACCGATCTTGATGGTCTCGACCACTTTTTTCTGGCAGCCCATGGCGATGAGTACCGTGGAGAGAGCGAGCACCACCAGTACCAGACGATTTCGTTTCATCAGTTCCTCCTATACGTAGCCCAGGGCCTGATCCAATGGATCATTCCGCCCTTTTTCAATATGTCAAGAGCAAAATACAGTTCTCCGCCTGTTTCTATATATAGTAGGGTCTTTCGTTAGTCAAGTAGCAGCGAGACACACCTCCTGGAATTCGTCAAGTCACCGGCATTATTGACCATTCTCTGCTACAGCCTCGATACTGTCAACCTAAACGGGAGCGAATCGATGGAACCCACCCTGCCATTGCACCTCGATACTGAACACAGCAGCTACATACTCGACGTCCTGCCCACCGGCCATCTTGCCAACCTGTATTACGGAAAACGGCTGCGGCGCATGGACGATTACGAGCCGCTCAGGCAGAAGAACGACGTACCCTACGGAACGATGGTCAACGTCAGCCAGGACCACAGGAACATCGGGCTGGACGACCAGTGCCTCGAGTACTCTGGCCTCGGCAAGGGCGATTTCCGCGAACCGGCGGTGGAGCTCGTGTTTGCCGACGGCAGCCGCACAACCGATTTCCGCTTCGAATCATCGCGCAGCTACCATGGCAGACCGTGCATCGAGGGCCTTCCTTCCGCGCTCGGCGGCGAGTCCGAAGTCGCGACCACGGAAATAACGCTGCGGGACGAACGGGGTCTGTCCCTATTCCTGAACTACTGCGTCTATGCGGGTTACGACATCATCACCCGCTTTGCGACGCTGCGCAACGACGGCGCCGCCCCTGTCCGCATCCAGAGGCTTATGAGCGCCCAGCTCGACCTGCCCGGGGGAGACCTGAGCCTCGTCACCTTTGACGGCTGCTGGGCCTGGGAGCGGGAGCGCCACGACAAACCCCTCGTTCCGGGTGTCTATGTTAACGACTCCAAGACGGGCAACAGTTCGAGCCGCCACAATCCATTCGTCATGATCGTCGCGGACGGCTGCGGCGAATCCGGAGGGCAGTGCTGGGCGTCGAACCTGCTGTACTCGGGTAACCACGCGGAAATAGTAGAGCGGACAGCCCAGGGAAAGGTCAGGCTGCTGACAGGCATCAATCCATCAGGCTTCGAATGGCTGCTTGAAGGGGGACAGAGCTTCACCAGCCCCGAGGCTGTCCTTTCGTACTCGTCGACGGGACTAGGCACTCTGAGCCGGAACATGGGCCGCTTCGTGGAGGATTTCATCGTGCGGGGCGAGTGGCGGCACCGTGAACGGCCGGTCCTCGTCAACAACTGGGAGGCTACCGGCTTCGACTTCGACCGGCGCAAGCTCCTCGCGATAGCCAGGCAGGCGGCATCGCTCGGCATCGAGCTGTTCGTCCTCGACGACGGCTGGTTCGGGCATCGCGACGACGACTCGAGCTCGCTCGGCGACTGGACGGCCGACAAGCGGAAGCTGCCCGGAGGACTTGCCGACCTCGTCCCCAGGATCAACAGGCTCGGCCTGAAATTCGGATTGTGGGTCGAACCCGAGATGGTCTCGGAGGACAGCGACCTGTACCGAGCCCATCCCGACTGGGCCGTCTCGAGCCCAGGACGAGAGCCGGCCTATGGCCGCAACCAGTTCGTCCTCGACCTTACGATGCCCGAGGTCCGCGCCTGGATACTCGAATCGATGACGGAGGTCTTCTCCCAGGGCGCCGTCGAGTACGTGAAGTGGGACATGAACCGCAACGTCTCCGACGCCTACTCCAAGGCGCTGCCGCCAGAACGCCAGGGCGAGTTCGGGCACCGCTACATCCTCGGGCTCTACGAAATCCTTGCGGAGCTCGTCAGGCGCTTCCCGAAAATACTCTTCGAGTCGTGCGCGTCGGGAGGCAACCGTTTCGACCTCGGCATGCTGTGCTTCATGCCGCAGGCCTGGACCAGCGACAATACCGACGCATGGGCGCGCCAGTCCATCCAGGGCGGCTCCTCCTACGGCTACCCGCCCAGCGTCATGGGCGCCCACGTTTCGGCCAGCCCCAACATGCAGACCCTGCGCGCCTCGACGATAGAGACGCGCTTCAACGTCGCGGCCTTCGGGCTCCTTGGCTACGAGCTCGACCTGACGACGCTGTCGCCGTTCGACAGGAAGGCGATCAAGGAACAAGTCACCTTCTATAAGAAACACCGCCGGCTCCTGCAGTTTGGCCGATTCTACCGCTCTCGTGAGGGCTTCGACCACGACAAGACAGTCTGGACAGTCGTCTCGGACGACGGCCTGACCGCCATAGCCGGCCTGTTCCAGGGTCCCGCCAGGGTCGGCCGCGGCCATGACCTGCTGCGGGTGCCCGGGCTCGACGCCGGGGCGAACTACGAGGTGAACGGGCGACCGCAGTACATAAACATCAAGGCGTTCGGCGACCTGGTCAACCGCGTGCTTCCGGTCAAGGTGCGCGGCGACGGCATCATCCATACGGTACTGTCGTCGTACTACATGTTCAGCATGGCCAGGGAGCAGTACAAAGCCAATGGCGATCTCTTGTCGGCGTACGGCATCAGGCTCATCCAGCAATTCTCCGGTTCAGGCTACAATGACAGGATCCGCATACTGTCCGACTACGGCTCGAGGTTGTACGTGCTCGAAGGGCAGAAGCCATGAACGACATTTCGCATCCGGAGTCCGACAGGCTCCCGGCTATGCCCTGAAAGTGATGACGTACTTCGCGCCGGAAGCATCGATGATGCGGATCGACGCTTGCCAGCGCAACGCGCCGTTGGCGTGGCGGACGCGGTGCTCGACCTCCTTCGCCCGTCGCCCTGTCTCCACCGGAACTTGCCGCCGGAATTTGCCCAGGATGCGGGCCTCGATGCTATACTGTTTCCGCAATGAAGAGAATTACCTGGGTACTCACAGTCTTGTTCGGCATGGCGTTCGCGGGAGCCACGCTGATGAACGCGAGCCTCGTTGAAAAGAGCCGCAGAGCTTTCACCGGTGGGGTATTCAGGGAAACGTCCACGATTCCCCGCGCCCGCTATCATCTGGTCCTGGTGCTTCCCGACGACGACGACTCCTTCTTTACCGGCCTCGAGGAGGGCGTACGGGCGGGAGCCGCCGAGGCCGACGCGGCCGTGCAGGTATTCGCCTATCCAGGGTCGTCCACGATGGAAAAGGAACGATTCTTCGACATTGCCCTGAGCGCCGGCGTAGACGGACTCATCATGTTCTCTCCCCGCGGAGACCCCGTCGTCGAGCGGGCCAGCAAGGCCGCCGGCAAGGGCGTCGTCTTCGTGCCTGTAGGCACCGACCTTCCGGAAGGAAATCCTGGCGGTTTCATCGGCTCGGCTTCGCTGCTGCAGGGATTCGAGGGCGGCAAGCGCATATGCACAACACTTGGTTCCTCCGCGCGCGTGGGCGTCATCCTGCCGGCCAGCGGCACCGGGCCGGAGGAAGAAGAGCCACTGTTCCGGGGGCTTTCCGCGTCGTTGCAGTCATACCCCGGAGCCACCGTCGCCGCTCTTACCCGCGCAAGGCCCGGTACGCTCGCCGGAGGGGAAGCCGCGTCGGCGATGCTTGGCGCCAACCCTTCGATAAACGCCATTTTCTGCGCCAATTCCAGGGACACGATGGGTGTAGCCCAGGTCGTCGTCGAGCTCAACCGCGTAGGGCGGGTACTCGTCATCGGCGCCGACGAGACACCCGAAATTCTCCGGTACATCGAAAAAGGAGTAGTGACCGCGAGCATCGTGAGGGATTCCAAATGGATAGGTCGCGAGGCTGTCAGGGCTTTTACCCGCATCAAGGCCGGAGAGCAGCCCGCGGCTCCGATAGAGGCAGGATTCTACATCCGGACGTCATTAGGTGACTCGCCATGATACGAGGTGGCGTACGAAGCAAGATAATCCTCAACTCAGCGCTGGTCCTGCTCATTGTCGCGTCAGCGGTGCTCTTCACGGGGCTTGCGTCCATCGAGTTGGCCCGCAGTGTGGAGATACTATTTCACAACAACCAATTGATGGAAGATATTCGCGACTCGCTGGTAGGCACCGAAATGAACCTCACAGCCTACCTTTCCATGAAGAGCTCGGATGCGCTCAAGGAATACATCAGGTACTCGACGCGGCTGTCGGAGAACGCCCGGCTCCTCAACAGCGATATCCGGGCGGACGATTCGCTGCTGCTGCAGCGCGACCTGGTAGGGTTGCTGAACGGCTTCCTGGCTGACACCGAAGCGAGCGTAGCCGCAAAGCGTGGGCGGGACGTGGCAGCCTACACGGAGCGGTTCGAGAACGCCGAGCGCCTGCTGCAACAGATACGCTTCCTGATAGATAAGATAGAAGGCATCTTCATTTCCGACTCCCTGACGGCATTCTCGGGCTTCAATTCCCGGGTCACTTCTGTCCTGATCACCAACTCCGTACTGGTGATATGCGCGACGCTGATGGGCATGACGATTCTCGTAAGCTTCTCGTACAGGCTGACTGACCCGCTGGCCAAGCTGGCCCGCGCCGCGGAGGCGCTCGGACGGGGCGACTACGACCACGAATTGCCCGAACCAGGGCATCCCGACGAAATAAGCATCATGGCCGCGTCTTTTTCGAGCATGCGCGACAGCGTCCGCCTCGCCTTCGAGGAACAAAAGGCGAAAGCCGATCTGGAACGCAGCCTCATGGAAGAGCGAGTACGCCTCCTTGACATGGACCACAAGCTCAAGGACGCCGAACTGCTGGCGTTGCAGACTCAAATCAACCCGCACTTCCTGTTCAATACCCTGGCCGCCGGACAACAGCTGGCCCTGTCGGAAAAAGCCGATCGTACGAGCGACTTCATGGAAAACCTGGCGGCCTTCATACGCTACGCCCTCAAGCCACCGTCCAGGTCCGTACGCGTATCCGACGAGCTGGACTGCGTTCAGCGGTACATCTGGCTCCTCAGGCTGCGTTTCGGCGAACGCTACCGGTTCGAGGTTGAAGCGGATGAACGCGCCCTCCGCGTCGAGACGCCAGCGCTCGTGCTGCAGCCCCTCGTAGAGAACGCCGTGGGCCATGGCCTGCGGAACCGCGAGGAGGGTGGCAGCGTACGCGTCCGCGCCATGATGGAAGGCAGCGAAGCAGTGCTGTCCGTCGAAGACAGCGGCGACGGCATGAGTCGTGTTGAGATGGAGCGGGCAATGGGAGAGAACAGCGGAGACGACCTGCCGGCTGGGGAGGGAATAGGCCTCAGGAACGTCATCCGCAGGGTTACTCTGGCCACTGACGGGAAGGGACGCGTAGAACTGGAATCCGAACCAGGCCACGGAACTACGGTGCGGATACGCTTGCCCGCGGAAGTGATAACCCGATGAAACGCGTCTTCATCGTGGACGACGAACACCCCGTCGTCGAAGCCATCGAGCTGATGATTCGCCGTGATCTGGCCGACGAGTTCACGGTCGCTGGCAACGCGTCCTCTGGCCGTGACGCGGTGGAAAAGGCTCTGGCACTTTCTCCCGACATCGTTCTCATGGACATCTGGATGCCCGGCATTTCCGGGCTCGACGCGGTGCGCGAGATCAGGGCGCGTGGCCTACCATGCGTCTTCATCCTGGTGACCGCCTACGAGCGCTTCGACATAGCGCGCGAGGCGATGGAGCTGGGCGTACTCGACTATCTCCTCAAGCCAGTGGCCCGAGACAAGCTCGCGGCCGCGTTGAGGGCCGCGGCTAAAATCGCCGACCGGCGCTTCGAGCTTGAGCGGCGAGAAATACAGCACCGCGAGCGCGAGGAGCGCCTTCGCTCCTTCGTGGAGGAAGCCTTCCTCCGCGCCGTCATGATGGACGAGAGCGAGCGTTTCGACGCCGAGCGCTACAGGTCGGCACTTGGCATAACCGAGTCATGGGCCATCGTCGCGGCTGCAGCCTTCCTGCCCGTTCCGGGAGCGCCAGATCCCGAGGCCGAGGCGCGCGGGCTGTACGAAGGTTTCCGGTCCACGGTGAGGTACAAGACCCGGGCCCTGGCGGGGCCATTCATGTCAGGTTTCACGGTCCTGCTCCTTCCGCTGGCCTCTCCCGAAGACGAAACCGCCGCGTCCAGCGCCTTCCATGCCGTCATGGAACAGGCACACGGAACCGAGCTGGCCCGAGGCCTGCTGAGCCTGGGATACGCTCCGGCGTGCAACCTGCACGATGCAAACCAGGCTTGGGCACGCGCCTTCAAGGAAGCCTTGGCCATCCCCGGCGCAGCGGCGACGGCTCCGGAACGTTCGCCCGCCGAGGCTCGTGACGGCAGTTCTGCCTCGAATGGATGGGAAGACGTGAGAGCCTTCGTCTCGTCACTCATCCGGGGAGATACGGGACGCGCCCGCGTCGCGCTGGAGAAGGCGCTTGAATCGCTTCCGGGACGCCGCGACGTTCCGCTGCCTGACAGGTACAGGATAATCGCCCTGTTCGTCGAGGCATATCGAGAATTTGAACAACGCAACTTCCTTGACTCCGCGGAGACTCGCGCGCTCATGGACCTGGACGACATCAGGACTGCGGAGGGAGCCACAGGACTGGCCCTGGCCGCGCGGGCCCGCTTTGCATCCCTGTCGGAAGCCGCGCGACGGGCACCCCGCTGGTCGGGACCGGTAGCCCGCGCCATGTCCTTCGTAAAGGATAATTTCAGCCGCCAGATATCGCTTGAATCCGCCGCCGCGGAGGTGCCGTTGTCGCCCAGCCACCTGTCCCGGCTTTTCGTAGAGGAGACAGGGCGTGGCTTTTCCGATTTCCTCATCGAAATCAGGATAGAGCGGGCAAAGGAACTCCTTTCCGAGCCCGGCGCATCGATAAAACAGGTGAGCGCAGCCTGCGGCTATCCTGATCCCAATTATTTCTCGCGATTGTTCAAGAAGGTCACGGGGTCTACCCCTACCGCCTTCGCTTCAGACCCCAGGGAGGGCTCAGATGCGAATCAATGAGAGGCATGGCTTCCGTATCGCGCTGTCAGTGGCGCTCCTCGCCGCCATTGCGCTGGCTTGTTCGTGCGACGGAACCAGAAAACGGGCAGAGACGGGACGCCCTCCCCTCATAGGGTTCTCACTGGACTCCCTCGTCGTCGAACGTTGGCGGCGCGACGTGGACATCTTTACCAGGTCCGCCCGCGAGCTTGGAGCGGACGTCATCCTGCGCGTAGCTGACCAGGACCACGCCATCCAGGAACGCCAGATACGGGAACTGGCGGACGCGGGCATAGACGTGCTGGTCGTCGTTCCCAACGATGCTGACCGCTTGTCCACCGTCATTTCCGAAGTCCGTGCGCGGGGCATTCGGGTGCTCAGCTACGACAGGCTGGTGCGCAATGCGGCGGTCGACCTCTACGTTTCCTTCGACAACCAGAAGGTCGGCCGCCTTATGGCAGAATCGATCACCCAGGCAGTGCCCAGCGGCGGATTCGTCATAATCAACGGCGCAAGGTCGGACAACAACGCGATGATGCTGAACGCCGGGATACACGGCGTACTCGACCCGCTTTTGGCTTCCGGAGCGATGCGCCTGGCAGGCGAGATTTGGCCGACCACCTGGGACAGCGACGAGGTCAAGGCCGCCCTGGAAAAACTCCTGGAGAGAAACAGGGAAATTGATGCCATCATCGCGGGAAACGATATGCTGGCGGAAGCCGCGATATCCGTCCTCTCCGAAAACCGCCTGATGGGCGACGTCAGGATCGCGGGCCAGGACGCCGAACTGGCAGCTTGCCAGCGCATCGCCGAAGGTTCTCAGTACGCGACTGTCTACAAGCCGATAGAGCGGCTTGCCCTGAAGGCGGCCGGATACGCCGTGATGCTGGCAAAGGGAGAGGACATCAAGACCGATTCCGTCATAAATGATGGACGTTACGATATACCGTATGTCCGGCTGGAACCGATTCTGGTCACGAAGGATCTGCTCGACTCCACCGTCATCAAGGACGGGTTCCATGCCGCGGCTGACGTGTACCGGAACGTCCGTTGACCGGTACATGCCAGATCTGGACTTTACCGCCGGGCTTCACGCCCACATCGTGCTAGCCCGCGCCATTCCGCTTCCCGGCTTCACTAAGTGAAGATCATTGCGCGCAATTTCCTCAAGACCGATTCCCGATACCCGCGGATACTGTAAACCTGCGGCCTTGAGCCGCGGAATCAACCAAGGGGGTATCATGAAACGTACATTCGCTTTTCTATTCGCGCTTCTGTTGCTGACCGGCATGGTCGCGACCGTCTTTGCCCAGGCAGGTAGCCTGCAGGTAGGCATCGTTCTGCCGACCAAGGACGAGCCCCGGTGGCTCCAGGATGAGGCCAGGTTCAAGGCTGCCCTTACCACAGCCGGTTACAGCGCCGAGATCCTTTTCAGCCAGGGCGATACCGCCAAGGAATTGGCCAACGTCGAGTCCCTGATTACCAAAGGCATCAAGGTACTCGTCATCTGTCCGCAGGATGGCGCGGCTGCCGCCGCGGCCGCCAACGCCGCGAGGGCAGCAGGCGTCAAGGTCATCTCGTATGACCGCCTGATCCGCGAGACCGCCGCGGTGGACTATTATGTTACCTTCGACTCCTTTGCCGTTGGAGCCGCCTGGGGTGACTACCTCGTCAAGAGCGCAGCCGGCAAAAAAGGCAACAACCTGTATCTGTATGCCGGCGCCGCCTCGGACAACAACGCGTTCATCTTCTTCGATGGCGCCTGGAGCGTGCTGCAGCCCAAGATCGCCGACGGCACGTTCATCGTCCAGAACTCCACCGAAGCCGTCAAGCTGATGTCCAAGGCCAAACTCAGCCGCGAGGAACTGGGCAAGATCATAGGACAGGTTACAACTGACTGGAGCTTCAGCGTCGCCAAGAACAGGGCAGAAGCCGACATGACGAAAGCCAAGAAGGCAGCCAAGGGGACCGTCTTCATTTGCGCTCCGAATGACGGAACCGCCCGCGCCATAGCGGACGTCTACGCCATAGACCGCGACGTGAAAAAGTTCTACATCACCGGACAGGACGCGGAAGTCGCATCTGTCCAGTACATCATCAACGGCAAGCAGTCCATGACCGTGCTCAAGGACGTCCGCGTCCTGGTCAACGATGCCATCGCCGCGGCCGTCGCCTACCTTAAAGGCGGCACCCCTGCCAAGACCACGACCTACAACAACGGCAAGGCCGACATTGCCGCCAAGCCGTCCGCCATCATCACTGTGACCAAAGAGAACGTGAAGGCGACCATCGTGGATTCCGGCTACTATCCTTCCAGCTATTTCTCCGGCCTGGAATGATCATCGGAATAATAATTGTTTAATGGAGGGGCGAGCGGTTCAGCCGCCCGCCCCTTCTTTTAAACCTGGCACCAACGATCCGCAACGGAGGCCGGAACAATGAGCGCTCCCATACTCGAGATGAGGAATATCACAAAGACTTTCCCCGGAGTCCGCGCCTTGAGCGATGTCAGCTTCGCCGTGGCAAAGGGGGAAATCCATTGCCTGGTCGGAGAGAACGGCGCGGGCAAATCCACGCTCATGAAGGTTCTAAGCGGGGTCTATCCCCACGGCGATTATTCCGGGGACATTGTCATCGAGTCGCAAGCCCAGAAGTTCAGGAATATCGCTGACAGCGAACACGCCAGCATCGGCATCATATACCAGGAGCTGGCACTGGTGCCGGACATGACCGTGTACGACAACATCCTGCTTGGGCATGAAATCGAATCTGGCCTGACCGTCAACTTGAACGAAACCATCAAGAAGGCGACCGAGATGCTCGCGAAAGTCCGCCTCCAGCTCAACCCCTCCACAAAGGTCAGGGAGCTGGGCGTGGGCAAGCAACAGCTCGTCGAAATAGCAAAGGCACTGTGCCGCGACATCAAGATTCTGATACTCGACGAGCCGACCGCGGCCCTGAACGAGGATGACTGCGACAATCTTCTGGACATCCTTCGCGGCCTCAAGCGGGACGGCGTCACCTGCATCATGATCTCACACAAGCTCAAGGAGGTCATCCGCATAGCGGATACCGTCACCGTACTGCGCGACGGACAGACCGTATGCACCCTCGACGCGGCCCGGGGAGAAGTGTCGGAGGGGATACTCATCAAGCACATGGTCGGGCGGGAGATAGACGATGTCTTCCCCAAGCGCAACAAGAAAATATCCGACGAGATCGTCATGCAGGTCCAGGACTGGACCGTCTATTCGCATGGCCTCGGCAGGACAGTCCTTTCGGACGTCAACTTCAAGATCCGCAAGGGAGAAATAGTAGGATTCGCGGGGCTGATGGGATCCGGCCGAACTGAACTGGCCCACAGCATCTTCGGCAACCCCGATGGCTACCGCATCAATGGGGAGATCCATATGGACGGCAAAGCCGCGAGGTTCGCCGGACCCCGCAACGCCATAGACGCCGGCATAGCCTATGCGAGCGAAGACCGCAAGAAAAACGGGCTCATCCTGATTCAGGACGTCAAGCAGAACGTCACGCTGGCCAATCTGAAGACCTTGGCGCACAATGGCGTCGTGGACGCGAACGGTGAAGCCAAGGTGGCTGAAGAGTACCGGTCGGCGCTGTCTATCAAGACGCCCAGCATCAACCAGAAGGTGCTCAACCTTTCCGGCGGAAACCAGCAGAAGGTTTCCATAGCAAAGTGGCTCTTCGTCAAGCCAAAGGTGCTGATATTGGACGAGCCGACGCGGGGCATAGACGTCGGCGCGAAATACGAGATCTACACGCTCATGAACAAGCTCGTTGATCAAGGTATGAGCATCATAATGATATCGAGCGAGCTACCCGAGATTCTCGGGATGAGCGACCGCGTTTATATTGTTTCAACGGGCAGGATAACAGGCGAGCTACCGATAGCGGAAGCGACGCAAGAAAAAATCATGCAGCTGGCCACGAGCTGAGGAGGTCTACGTGATACTCAAAGATTTTCGCGCCGTCATACGGAGCAATATTCGGGAATACGGCATGTATATCGCGCTCGTGGTCATCATGGGCATCTTTACCATCGCCACCGGCGGAGTCTTCATCTCGTCCCGCAACATAGCCAACCTCTTGAACCAGACCGGCTATATCGCGGTACTGGCCATCGGCATGACCCTCGTTATCGTCATCAGGCAGATAGACCTGTCAGTGGGATTCCTTTCCGGTTTCCTTGGCGCGGTGGCTGCCATCGCCATGACGTCATGGGGCTTTCCGGCCTGGGCCGCCATCCTGGCCGCTCTGCTCATGGGCATACTGGCTGGCCTCCTGACAGGATTTTTCGTCGCCCAGGTAGGCATACCGTCATTCGTGGCCTCGCTTGCCGGATGGCTGATCTATCGGGGAGCCCTCCTGCTTGCAACCCTCAAGAAGGGTACCATCATCGTTCCGAACGAGGCCTTCAACGCTATTGGCAACGGCTACATCCCTGACATCTTTCCGGCCGAAACGGGGTTCTTGCCGGAACTGCATAAACTGACCCTGTTATTGGGGGTTTTCGCGATAGTCTTGTTCATTTTCCAGTCGATGCGCGACCGAAAGAACCGCCAGGCGTATGGCTTCGAGGTTCTGCCTTCTGACATTTTTATTTTGAAGCTTGTCTTCATTTCTATTATCCTCGGCCTCATCACCTGGGTGGTTGCCGGGTACAACGGAATGTCCTGGACCCTGGCCATAGTCCTCGTCGTCGTGCTTGCCTATCATTTCATAACGACCAAGACAGTGCTGGGTCGGCACATCTACGCGGTGGGCGGCAATCCCGAAGCCGCCGAACTGTCGGGCGTCAGCGTTAAAAAAATCACCTTCTGGGTTTTCGGGTCGATGGGCATGTTGTGCGGGCTCTCCGGCATTCTGTTCACCTCACGCCTGCAATCCGCCACGATCACGGCCGGCACCCTTTTCGAACTGGACGCGATCGCCGCGGCGTACATTGGCGGCGTATCAGCAGCGGGCGGCATCGGCAAGGTGACCGGCTCGCTCATGGGCGCCATCGTCTACATGTCGCTGACGAGCGGCATGAATCTCCTTGGCACCGACATATCGCTGCAGTACATCATCCGTGGCGCCGTGCTCGTCGCGGCGGTAGTGTTCGACGTGACAACCAGAAAAGCCAAGTCCTGATACCGCTTAGGCGGAGGCCAGCAAGGCCAGCTGGCTTTCGTCGAGGAATATCCATTTCCCCGGCGGCAATCGGAGCTCGTCGAGCCTGAGCCGCCCTATGGCCACCCGTTCCAGAGCCGCGCAGTGGTTGCCGGCGGCGGCGAGCATTCTCTTCACCTGGTGGTACTTGCCCTGCTCGAGGATTATCTCGAGCAGGCATTCGCCAAGGGCATCGCAGGAAACGGCCCTCAGCGGCGCCGGTTCGTCGACGAGCTGGACGCCCGCCTTGAGGGCAGCCACGAGTTCCGCCGTGACCGGTCGCGCCGTCGTCGCGCGGTACACCTTGGGAACGTGCCGCTTGGGCGACGACTGGGCGTGGATGAAGGCGCCGTCGTCCGACAAAAGGAGCAGTCCCGTCGTGTCGTGGTCCAGCCGCCCGACGGGTTGCAGGCCGCGCTCGGTGAACTGCTCAGGGAAAAGGGTCAGCACCGAAGGATGGTGGCTTGGCTTGCGCGAGCATTCGATGCCGCCCGGCTTGTTGAGCGCCAGGTACAGCTTCTCCCGGTACAGCCATGTCTCGCCGTTCACGCTGAACTCGAGCCCCGTCGTTTCATAACTCCGGGCATAATCCGGGGCCGTCTGTCCGCCCACCTGGACGTAACCCCCGGCTATGAGGGCTCGGCAGCCCTTGCGGGAACCGAAGCCCTGGGATTGCAATATCTTGTCGAGGGTCATCATGAAACCGAGTGTAGCCCGCGACCGGCCAGGCTGTCAAAAGACCCGACGACACGGTAGTTCCGGCATCGCACCGCGGGTAATCCCACAGAAATGGTTTTGATTAAATCATTCACCATCTTGACATTTGACGCACACGGCGGTATTGATAATCATTATCATATTCCTGGAGGACACATGGACGAGCGCGACAAGCTTGAAGGATACCTCAGGGAACGCGGCCTCAAGATGACGACAGCACGGGAAACCGTGCTTGAGGCGTTCCTTGGCCTCGAGCGTCATGTAACGGCGGAAGCGCTCTACGACGAGGCGCGCCGTATCGATCCGGCCATAGGCCAGGCCACGGTATTCAGGACGATCAAATTATTAACGGACGCGGGGCTGGCCAGGGAGGCTTGCAGGGACGATGGAGCCCGCAAATACGAGCATGCCTGGCGGCATGGCCATCATGATCACCTCATGTGCGTCGAATGCGGCGCGGTGGTCGAGTTCCAGGATGATGCCATCGAAAAAGCCCAGGAAGCCGTGTATGCAGCCTATGGGTATACTCCCAGCCGTCACAGGCTCGAGATGCTCGGAATCTGTCCGGCTTGCTCCAAGGCAAGCGGGAGACGCGGTTTCAGGAAGGAATCTCCATGACCATGTCCGAGATCAGGAAGGGCGTCGAATTCAAGGTACTCGGCGTATCCAGCGGCGGAGAAACAGGCAAGCGGCTCGCCGACATGGGCTTCACCGAAGGCGCGACCGGCAACGTGGTACGCAAGGGCTTCTTCAAGGGACCGCTCCAGGTACGCCTGAGAGGCTACGACATTCTCATCCGCAGCCGCGAAGCCGACACCATCGAGGTCGAACCCGCAACCTGAGCCGCGCCCTGCATTGCCCTCGCATGACGCGAACGGCGGACTTGACATGAATAACAGAAAATGATAATCATTATCAATATGAGGATAATCGGACTTTCAGGACTGGAGAATCGTACGGCGCATGGCATGAAGCGGCAAATCACGGTCGCGCTGGCCGGAAACCCCAACTCCGGCAAGACCACGCTGTTCAACACGCTGACCGGCGCGAGGCACAAGGTAGGCAACTACCCGGGAGTCACCGTCGAACGCCGGGAAGGAAAGCGGGTACGCGGGGAGACCGAGTACCGTTTCATCGATTTGCCAGGCATCTACAGCCTTACGGCATACTCCATCGATGAGGTGGTGGCCAGGGACTTCCTGCTGGATGAAAAGCCGGACTTGATCGTGGACGTGCTTGACTCATCCAACCTGGACCGGCATCTGTACCTGTGTCTCCAGCTTCAGGAGCTTGGGCTCCCTGTCATGGGCGCCCTGAACATGAGCGACGAGGCGGAAGCCAAAGGTATCCATATCGACGGGCGAGCCTTGGGCGAGGTCCTCGGCATCCCCATGGTCAAGACGGTCGGTTCCAAGTCAAAGGGAATCGACGAACTTCTGGACATGGTGGACAGCGTAGCGTCCAGCCATCCGGGGGCCGACAAGTCCGTCCGCTACGGCGACGAACTGGAGGCACGACTCAAGCCGCTCGAGGCGGCCATCCGGGAGGACAGGATTTTCGCGGAGCGGTTTCCCGCACGCTGGCTCGCGGTAAAGCTGCTGGAAAAGGACGCCCATGCCATCGACATCCTCGGAGGACACCCCGAAGGCGGACGGATTGCCGAGTCCGCCCGCGAGGCAGTGGCATGGATAGAGCGGCATTACTCAAAGGACGCGGAGATTGTCGTATCGGAGCAGCGCTATGGGTATGTACGGGGTGCAGTCGCCGAAACCGTTTCCGTGATGCGGGTGCCTGATTTCTCGTTTACCGCGGCAGTGGACAGGGTGATCATGAACCGCTTCCTGTCCCTGCCCCTCTTCCTTGGCGTGCTGTGGTCGGTCTTCCAGCTCACCTTCACCCTGGGGGCCTTGCCCATGGCCTTGCTCGAGGCAGTGTTCGGCTACTTGGCCAACGCGGTGAATGCAACCATGACCGCGGGCCCCCTGCGGTCTCTCCTCGTCGACGGCATAATCGGCGGCGTAGGCGGAGTGTTCTCATTCGTTCCCCTGATCGTCATACTGTTCTTCCTTCTGTCGCTGCTCGAGGACCTGGGCTACATGTCCCGGGCCGCCTTTGCGACGGACAGGCTCCTGCATACATTCGGCCTCCATGGGCAATCGATATTCCCGATGATGCTCGGATTCGGCTGTTCGGTGCCGGCCATCATGGCGGCCCGAACCCTCAAGAGCCCGCGCGACCGCATCGTTACGGTGCTGGTCATCCCCTTCATGAGTTGCGGAGCCAAACTGCCCGTCCACGTGCTCCTCGCGGCGGCTTTCTTTCCGCGGAACGAAGCGGGCATGGTCATGACCATCTACCTCATCGGTGTGCTGCTTGCGCTGGGTGCAGCCTGGTTCCTCAGGCACACCGTGCTCAGGGGAGCGACAACACCGTTCGTCATGGAACTGCCGCCATACCGCGCGCCCACACTGCGGGGCCTGCTCTGGCACGTCGGCGAGAAAACCTGGCAGTACGTTAAAAAGGCCGGAACGGTAATCCTTGCCTCCTCGATGATAATCTGGGCTGCCACGACTTTCCCAACGTACAAACCGGTGGATTTGGCAACGGAGCTCGCCTCTGCAGAGGTGGATCGACGGGGCGACAACGCCGTGCAGGCCAGGTTGGCGCTGGAGTACAGCTTTGCCGGCAGGCTAGGAAAATCCTTGGAACCGCTGTTCAGACCCATGGGCTTCGACTGGCGCGTAGCCATAGCCACCATCACCGGTTTCGCGGCCAAGGAAACGGTTGTTTCTACCCTGGGCGTGCTCTACAGCACCGGAAGCGGGCAGGAGTCGGGAGGCGAGAGCCTGCGCTCCGCCTTGCGGGCGGATCCGGGCTTCAGCCCGTTGGTCGCCTTTGCGCTCATGCTGTTCATATTGGTGATACCGCCGTGTTTCGCGGCGCTTGCGACGATACGGGCCGAGCTGGGTGGAAAATGGCTGGCCTTCTCCATAGCATTCATGCTAGGCACGGGCTGGATCCTGGCCACCGCGGTGTACCAGGGAGGCCTGCTCCTGGGACTCGGCGCATGAACATCGGTACATTGGACGGCCGGACTCAGTCTCCCAGCATGTCCGCCATGAGGCTGTCGACGTCTGACTGGTCCATGTCGGCCTTGCGCTCGTAGGCCAGCTCCTGGTTGGCAGCCCGTAGCTTGCGGAGGAGGCTGTATATCACCACGAGGAGCAGCTTGTTGCCGCCGGCTGGCTGGCTCTTGATGAAGGCGCTCAGGTCGCTCCGCTGCAACCTGAGGAGGGTCACGTCCTGGGCGGCGCTGACCGATGCGGTGCGCTTGACCTTGATGAAGAGGCCTGCCTCGCCGAAAACGTCGCCCGGCCCCAAAGTGCACATGTAGACATTCCGGAGGGCTCCGTCCAGGGTCGCCTCCTCTACGCTCACGCTGACCGTCCCCTGGAGTATGGCGAAGAACCAGGGACTGATCTCGTCTTCCTTGACGATGGTTTCATCGGCTCGGTAGCTGAGAATGGCGGCTTTCCCGAGGAGGATGTCGAGCTCGACGGGCGAGAGGTACTTGAACGTGGTGACCTCGGCGGCCCTGCGCCGCCAGGCGGATTTGTCGTTTATTTCCTGCATGATTCAATAATATGCCACGACAGGAAGCTATTCAACCATTCAGCCGGCGCCTCAAGACATCCGCGACTTCTCCTGAAGGAGATGGTTGATGGCCTGATTCACCGCGCCGCTCTCGTCTTTCGCAGCCTGGGCCCGGCGTAGTATCTCGGACGAGCGTTCGTTGTAGACCTTGAGCCCCTCTATGCCTTCGGAGAGAATGCCGACGGTGGTCTTCAGGGTGCCGAAGGTCTCGGCAAACGAATCGGAAATGAGCCGCTGGCTCCCTGCGCTCTCCTTGATCACGCCCGCAAGTTCGGCTATCGAGCGGACGCCCTGGACAAGTCCCCGGTTGTCGTCCAGGAATTCATCCATCGTGCGGGCGATGTTCGATATCAGCTCGTACGCCTTCTGGGTCTCCTCCATCATCTGGTACAGGGCCGCGGCCACCGACTGGATGCCGTCGGCGCTGCCCTTGATCTCTCCGTTCATGGTACGCACGATGCCGGCTATCTCCTTGGTACGGACCCCCGAGGAATCGGCAAGGTCGCGTACCGCCTCGGCTACAACCGCAAAGCCCGAACCGGCGGCGCCGGCATGGGCAGCCTCGATGGCGGCATTCATCGCGAGGAGGTTGGTCTGGTTGGAGATCTTGGCCAGGGTTCCGACAATCTCCAGTGTCTTGGCCTGGTATTCAGCGAGTCCGTTGACGCTGGCGATGGTCTTGCCAAGGATGCCCCGCCCGCCCTCGGCCAGGCTGTTCAGTTTCTTCGTGATTTCGTCGGCCCGTCCGACATCGGAACGTATCGACTCGACGGCCTTGACAATCCTGTCCTGCGAGGCGGAATGCGTATCCACGAAGGCCTTCTGCTGGACCGCCGAATCACTGACGGCGTCCACCGAGGCGAGGAGACCCGCCAGGTTGCCCTGCGCGGAGACGGAGGCCGCCCCCAGAGTGCCGGAAGCCTGATAGAGCTCCTCGTTCTTGCGCACGAAGGAAGAAAGGATATCGCCTATCGCATCGAAGGAGGTGGCAATAGCCTCGTTGCTGGAATCGGCCTCCTTTTTGAGTTCCCCTACCTTGGCCATCATCTGCGATACCGAGGCAAGCGCCTGGCTGCTTTTCTCCCATTCACCCACGCTGAGGTTGAGCAGGTTGTCCTGCAGCCGGGTCAGGTACAGCATAACCGAGGCAGCCACCACGAAGATGACGGCCACGATGGCCCGCCTGCCAAGCGCGGCGGCATCCCCGCTCAGGGTAGTACACACGTTGATAGCCACGGCAAAGAAAGCGCCCATGGCTCCGACGAAGGGAGCGGAGACCATGATTCCGGCCGGCATCATGATGATCAGCGACAGGCCGACTATCGAGGTGAGCACGACGCCATAGGTCGCGTCCCTGTCCAGAGCCGGCTCGACCAGGATGCCGACGAAAATGAGCGCTATGAAGATGAGGAGGATCGCGCTCCCCAGCCGGTCCTTGCCGATGAGCACAAAGACCATGCTCACGAGTATCAGCACGGCAATCACCATGGCCCCGATTCCGGCTACCGGATTGTGTATCACGAGGAAGCTCAGCGGCACCAGCGCCAGCACGGCCACGCCTATCATGATGAGGAAGATGAGGCTGACTCGTTTGCGGCGAAGGTCGAAATATTCCTCGACATGGAGACCGGCCGGGTTCTTGCCCAGAATGCGCTTGAATTCTTTGAACATGCCAGAATGGTAACTCAAAGTTGGGCATTTTGCAAAAATAATATTTGCGGCATATACTCCAGCCTACCATGGACGGCAAGAACAGGAATGACATACACGCGGGGCTCAGGGTCTCTATAGTGCTCAAGGAAGACCAGCGTACGGGAAGGCGGACCGAGGGCATCGTCCAGGACATCCTGACCAATTCGCCCTCGCACCCTCACGGCATCAAGGTACGCCTCGAATCAGGCCTGGTCGGGCGGGTCCAGGAAGTACTGCAACAAGGCCTCCCGGCACGATAGATAAGCGTATTTCCTACCGGCGGGAGGTGAAAGCCCCGCCTACTTTTTCTTGCCGGCCTTGATCGCCTTGTCCTTGTCGACGACCTTCGCCTTGAGTGCCCTGAACTCGGGGGAGCCAGGCTTGATGCCGAGGGCCTTGGCGACGGCACCCCAACCCTTGCCCTTGTTGGCGCGGTATATCTCGAAGACCGTGGCCGCGGGCTTGGCGGCTATCCTGGAAAGCTCGAGCGCGAAGTACAGCTCAGCGGGCTGCAGCTTCTCGACGGTGATCCATGCCTGGATCTGCGTTTGCGGGACGCCGAAACTGACGCTCAGGTCGGCGGTGAAGGAGCCGATGTTCGCCTGGGCCTGCACGTTGATCGAGTTCAGCGAGATGTCCAGACCCGCGTCACCGGTACCGAACGAGAACATCTGGGCGGCCAGCGGAATGGCAGTGGCCAGGAGCATGACAAGTCCCGAAAGCATTCGACATACCATGGAATCCTCCTCTTCATCGCCAGTGTAGCACCAAAGCCCGCGCTTGGTAATGAATGGTACGATGAAAGTCCGCCTGGCGGCTCCGAGGCCGACGAGCCGATCCTGCGTGAACAGCGACCTGTCGACGATCGACGGCGCCGCGGCAGAATCCTTCACCGCCGGGTACAAATGCGACGAGAAAAAAAACCGGCGGGGCAGCCAGAAGCCACCCCGCCGGTTCAATAGAACAAACGATTACTTGCGGAGAATGTTGAGAACGCCGGCCATCTTGAGGATGATGCCGTCGAAGGTGAGCTGGAGGGCGCCTTCATAGCCGATGAGGTCGGAAGTGGCCGCGTCGGGGGTGATGTCGCCGGTCTTCTGGGTGCTGGTGCCGATCACCTTGCCGCCGGCGATCTTGGCGTCCCAGACCTTGGCCCAGTCCACCGTGGCGGCGGTGCCGTCGGCGGAGAACTCGGCGGAGATCACCTGAGGACCCGCGCCGGCGATGAAGCCGATCTTGCGGGCCTGGACGGTGACGCCGGGGAATACCAGCTTGCCGGTCTTGTCGGTGGTCAGCTCGTTGGCGGTGCCGCGGTGGATGTAGCGGATGCGGATGGAGCCGTCGGCGTTTTTGACCACGCCGAAGGCGTCATCGGTCATCTGCTCGTGGCTGGCGATGGGATAGAGGAAGAGGCCACGGAGTCCGCCCGGGAGGATCTTCTTGCCGAAGATGTCGTTGCGGTAGTAATTGAGAACGAGGGTGGACTCGAGCTTGGAAGCGCCGGAGGTGGCGTCGTACTGGTCCTTGGTGGCCGAGGCAACCGGGCCCTTGAAGGTCAGGTAGTTGTTGGCGACGTCTGCGGCGACTGCGTTGACCTGGTAGTCGAGGGTCAGCGTGGGAACGGGAGCGGCGGGTGCCGCGGCGGCGGCCGGGGCAGCATCCTTCGACCCCATGGCGACGACGAGGCTCGTGAGCGCGAGCATCATCATGAGAAGAATAAGTGCTTTCTTCATTGAAAACTCCTGGAAAATCATTGGCGGCACCAGGTGCCGCAAAAATCAAAGGATTTTGTCGATGAGACGCAATACCTAAGGATTCCAATTAAGCATCGGGTAAAAAGGCAATATTGTCAATTGGATATATTTATATAGTGGAGAAAATATCCAACAGACGGGTTTCATTGTTAAATTGACGCGAGAAACACACAATCAAGAAAAACCCGGCCGCCGTGTCAGGGGGCGACCGGGGCACGTACGTTCGATGAGGCGGAAGCTGTCAGCCGCCGGCCTTGCTTTCCGCGCCGAGGTAGGAATCGCGGACGGCCGGATCCTTCGCGATGTCTGAGGCCTTGCCTTCCTTCACGATTCGACCCTGCTCGAGGACGTAGGCGCGGTCGGCCACCGCAAGCGCCTTGAAGGCGTTCTGCTCGACGAGGAGTATCGTCTTGCCTAGCTTGTGGATTTCCCCGATTATCTCGAAGACCGTCTTGACGAGGAGGGGCGCAAGCCCGAGTGACGGCTCGTCCATGAGCACGAGGTCTCCGTTTGTCATCAGGGCCCTACCCATCGCGAGCATCTGCTGCTCGCCGCCTGACAGCGTTCCGGCTATCTGCTTGCTGCGCTCGGCCAGCCTGGGGAAAAGTCCATAGACGCGTTCAAGATCCGCGGAAATCGCCTTCCTGTCATTGCGCAGGTACGCACCCATGTTCAGGTTGTCCTCGACCGACAGATTGGCAAAAATAAGGCGGCCTTCGGGAACATGGCACATGCCGTCCCGGACTACCAGGTCAGGGCGTTTTGCGAGCTGCTTGCCCCTGAAGAGTATCGATCCGGCCGCCGGCTTCAGGAACCCGGAAACAGCGTTGAGCAGCGTCGACTTGCCCGCCCCGTTGGCGCCGATGATAGTGACGATCTCGCCCTCGCTCACTGTGAGCGACACGCCCTTGAGGGCCCTTATCCCGCCATAGGACACGTGGAGGTTTTCAACATGCAGCATGATTACTCGTCTCCTCCGCCGAGATAGGCCTCGACCACCCGCTTGTCGCCACGAATCGCGTCGGGCACGCCATCGGCGAGTTTCTGGCCGAAGTTCAGCACGACGATATGCTCGCACAGGTTCATGACCAGGTCCATGTGGTGCTCGATGACCAACACCGACAGCTTGAACCGGTCCCGCACTTCACCGATGAGGCGCATGAGCTGCTCCGTCTCGTCGGGGTTCATGCCGGCCGCCGGCTCGTCCAGCAGGAGCAGCCTTGGGTTCAGGGCGAGCGCCCGGGTAATCTCGAGACGACGCTGCAGGCCGTAAGGCAGGCCGTTGGCTACCGCGTCCTTGCGGTCGGCGAGTCCCAGGATGGTGAGCAGCTCGAGGGCCTTGTCCCTGAGGACCTTTTCCTCTCGCCTGAAGCGCGGCAGGCGGAACCAGGAATCGACGAGGCCGTAGGTCGCGCTCGCGTGGCAGGCGGTCAGCACATTGTCCAGGACGGAGAGGTTCTTGAACAGCCTGATGTTCTGGAAGGTCCTCGTGACTCCGAGGCCGGCGATCAGGTACGGTTCCATGTCGGTGATGTTCCTGCCCTCGAAGGTAACCGTGCCGGAGGTGACCTTGTAGACGCCGGTGATCAGGTTGAAGATGGTCGTCTTGCCGGCTCCGTTCGGGCCGATAAGGCCTGAGATGCCGCCCTCGCGGACGGCGAAATCGACCGTGTCGACCGCGGCCAGTCCGCCGAAACGTTTCGTCAGGCCCTGGACTTCGAGAATGTCGATCATAGTCCGTCCTTTCCGGCGTCGGCGTCCTCGGCGACCTGGGCGGCCTTGGCTGTCTTCGTGTCCTTGCGGTCGGAAATCCATCCGCGAACCGCCCGGGGCGTCAGCTCGAAGCCGCCCATCAGGCCGCGCGGCCTTCCTATCATGATGCCTATGACGGCCAGTCCGTAGACTACCAGTCGCCACTTGTCGACCGCGCGCAGGAGCTCCGGCAGGAAAGTCAGCACAACGGCGCCAAGTACGGAACCGGAGATGCTGCCCAGTCCGCCGAAGATGACTATGATTGTCAGCTCGGTGGATTTTACCATGCTGAACATCTTGGGCTGGATGAAGGTCATGTAGTGGGCAAGCAACGCTCCGGCTACGCCGGCGTAGGCTGCGCTGATTACCAATGCGAGCATCTTGTACTTGAAGGTATTGATGCCTGCGACCTGTGCGGCCAGTTCTTCTTCCCGGACCGCTATCATGTTGCGGCCATGGCGCGAGCGCACGAGGTTGGCCAGGAGGACGACGCCTATCACGTCGAGGATCAGGATATTCCAGATGGTCGTAGAGGGCGGGATGCCGGGCCAGCCTCGCGAGCCGCCAAGTCCCTGGAAATTGTCGAGGATGAGCCTGATCGCCTCGCCGAAACCAAGCGTCGCGATGCAGAAATAGTCGCCCTTGAGCCTGAGGGTCGCCCGGCCGATGAGCCAGCTCGAACCGGCCGCCACCAAGGCGCCGGCCGCGATGCCGACCGAGAAGGGCAGCTTGAGCAGCGTGGTGCAGATGGCGGCCGAGTAGGCGCCTATCGCCATGAAGCCGGCGTGACCGAACGAAAAGAGCCCGGCGAACCCGGTCAGGAGGCTGAGCCCCAGGACCGCTATCAGGTTGATACCCGACAGCATGATTATGCCTTCGAGATATGAGCTCATGCGGCCCCCTACGCCTTGTCCTCGGTCGTCTTTCCCATGATTCCGGTGGGCCGGAAAATGAGGACGCCGATCAGGATGACGAACGCTATGAGGTCGCGGAACTGGCTGGAAAGGTAGCCGGCGACGAGCGTCTCGATTATGCCGAGGAGAACCGAGCCGAGCACGGCGCCTGGCAGCGATCCCAGGCCTCCGAAGACGGCCGCGACGAATGACTTCGTCGTAATGTTGCCGATCTGCGGATACACCGTGTACTTCATGCCGAAGAATACGCCCGCTATGCCGGCGAGCATCCCGCCGAGCGCGAACACTATCATGACGACGCGGTCGGTATTGACGCCCATAAGGGCCGCGGCCTTCATGTTGTAGGCTGACGCCTGAATGGCCTTGCCCATCTTCGTCTTTTCGATGAACAACACGAGGCCGGCAAGGCAGACGGCGGAGACCGCGAACATGATCAGGTCCAGTCGCCCTATGTTCACGAGGCCAAATGAAATCGACGATCTCGGGAAGACTTCCGGATAGGTACGGAATGTAGGCCCTATGGTCGCGATGATTATGTTCTCGAGGAATATGGAAGCGCCCATCGCCGATATGATGAAGTAGAGGAAAGGCGCATTCCGCTCGCGGAGCGGCTTGTACGCTACACGTTCGATGAGCACGGCGAGCGCCGCCGTGCCTATGAAGGCAAGCACGAAGGCCGCGGGGAACGGCAGCTTGAGGAGCGTGATAGCATAGAATCCGAAGTACGCCCCGAACATGATGACGCCGCCGTGGGCGAAATTGGAGAAGTTCATTACCGAATAGACGAGCGAGTAACCAACGGCCATCAGAGCGTAGACGCTTCCGATGGACAGGCCGTTGACCATCTGCTGGAGGAATTGAGCCATATCCGCTCCGCATGCCAGGCGACGACGGCCGCCCATGGGATTGGGGCGACGAACGCCGTCCCTTGTCATACGGGAGAGTCCCGCAAGAAAAGGG
>CAZNXK010000041.1:0-25805 GCA_964576835.1 uncultured Treponemataceae bacterium
GCGGCTGCTGTCGCTGCGGCCTCTTCCACTGTCTCGGGGGCGACCTCTTCTTCCTTGGCGAACTTGACCAGCACGACGACCTGGTCGGCCGCGCTCAGGATCTTGACACCTTCGGCATGGATGATGTCACGGACGTGGATCGAATGGTTTGCTTCCAGGTCGCTGATATCGATGATGAATTTCTCGGGCATCACCGCAGGGAAGCACTCGACCTCTATGTCGTGCACCGGATTCTCGAGTATTCCGCCGTTCCTGACGCCGACTGAAGAGCCGGTGAGGTGCACTGGCACCTTGGCACGCATCAGGACACCGCTTTCGACTTCAAAGAAGTCGACGTGCAGGATCTTGCCATGGAGCCAGTCAAGCTGGCGGTCCTTGACCAGGCAATCAAACGAATCCGAACCGACGTTCAACTTGATGATGGTACTCTCTGAAACGCCTTCGATGGCCTTCTTGAAGGCCTTTTCGTTCAGGACGATCGAAGTGACCTTGCCGTGGCGATTATAGACGACGGCGGGGATGCCGCCGTTCTTCCTCAGGTCGTTCAGTGCGCCCTTAGTGCCGATCTCGCGCGCGCCGGCGTCAACTACATGCTGGCTCATGAATGCTCTCTCCTCGCTGATAGCGTAATATGTCGCTTTGGGACGGCAGGATTCGGACCTGCGAATGGCGGAACCAAAGCCCGCTGACTTACCCCTTGTCGACGTCCCAATGGTACGTCGTTCGACGGGACGTACGGCGTATCGTTATAACCCATAAGCGCCCATCGTGTCACGGGGGTATCTGGCCGCCGTCAATCCTGGAATTCAGGACTCCCGGCCGAACCATGGCCCCGCTCGTAATCCGTTACGATGGCATCCTGCAGGCGTGTCCTGAACGCAGGGCAGATGGGGTGAGCGACATCCTTGTACTCGCCGGTCTTTGTTTTCCGGCTGGGCATCGCGATGAATACGCCGGTCTTGCCCTCTATGACCTTGACATTATGGACGACGAAACATTCATCGAAGGTAACCGTCACGTAGGCCTTCAGCTTGCCCTCTCCGTTTACCCTGCGGATGCGAATATCGGTGATGTCCATGCGGCGCCTTCTCCTTGTCGTTGTTTGGATGACATGAGCAGACTGAAGAGGCTTCAGCTAGGGATCCTCGATCAATAAGTCTATATCGAGTCTGGAAGACGCGCAAGCGGAAAGTAGACGCCGGCGCCAATGGCACCACCGGGCAGGCTGCAAGCGGCGCGGCGAGCCTCATCCGCCGAATGGAAAACGCCATACATGGTGCTGCCGGAACCGCTCATCGAGGCAAAGGCGGCACCCTGCCCCAGCAGAGCCTCCCTGCATGCCGCGAGCACCGGAGTCATTGATCCAAGTACGTCGTAAAAGTCATTCCTGAAGCGCCACGAGGACGGATCCTCCGTTCCGTATGAATGAACGAACCCTGCCAGTTCGGCCGCCATGGCATCGACCGGGGAGAAAGCGGCCATTCCTGGGGCCGCCCTGCACACGTCCAGACGGGCGTACGCATCTTTAGTCGTTATTGAAAACCCGGGATCGACGAGGAGCAACGCATAGTCATCCCGCGGCTCAAGGGGCGACAGCAGTTCCCCCCTGCCCGTCACCGCCGCGCAGGCGCTGCCCAGGAAGAAAGGCACGTCAGAACCAATGGCCGCCGCGATGCCGGACAGCGAATCGGGATCGACGAAGCCTGGAAAAAGCGCCGCCAGCCCCTTGAGCGTCGAGGCCGCGTCGCTCGAGCCGCCTCCCAGACCAGCGCCCATGGGGATTTTCTTGTCTATGACAATGCGAAGGTTCGGAACATCCCGGAGCCCGGTTGCCGAGGCTGCCGAAAAAAAGGCTTCCGCGGCGCGATACGCGGTATTTTTGCGAGCCGGGCAGTCACATGCCGCGTCCAGGCTTATGAGGGCACTTGAATCGCTGAGATCGATAGAAAGGCTGACAGAATCGGCCAGCGAAATGGCCTGGAACAGGCTGGCGATGGTGTGGAAGCCGTCGGCTCCGGAACAGCCCACCGCAAGATGCAGGTTGATTTTGGCGGGTGCGGACACCGTGATCTCTTTAATCATCGTGGAATTATAGCAGGACCCCGTCAACGTCGCCAAGGCATCGGAAAAACGCTCGATTCGCAAGCGAATATAGTTGACAGACCGCTCGGGTCTCTTTTAGATTTCTCCGTACAGCGGTCGCTTGCTGACTTTCAGAGGGAGGATCGAAATGGACCCTATACGGGACACGGCAATGCCGGGAAACGCGTTGGAGCTAGCGCTCGTGAGCGTCGGCGATTACGGCCAGGCTCCCGAGGCTCCTTTCGTCCGGTTCGACGATTACGAAGATGACGATGAGGACGATTTCGAAGAAGAAGACGACTTCGATGACTTCTCAGAGGAAGAAGAGGACTTCGACGACGAAGAAGATGACTTCGACGACGACGAAGAAGACGACTTCGACGACGATTTCGACGAAGAGGACGAAGAAACCACGGACTACGATTACGAAGACGACATAGACTACAACGACTTCGACGAGTAGCCTGCCGTCTTTCCCGGGTCATGGCCGCGCTTCCATTCTGGAAGAGCGGCCATTTTCTATTCCGTCGCGGAGGCCGTCTGGCTCTCCGACGGCTTGCCTTGTGCGCCTACCGGCACGACTTCGGCCTCGAACCACAGTTTTTCGAGTTCATAGAAGGCCCTTGCTTCGGCGGCCATGATGTGCACGACGAAATCGCCGAAATCGAGGAGGCACCACTGCTCATCCTCCGCGAGCCGGGGCCGCCGGAGCGGCGCTATTCCCAGCGGTCCGAGAAATTCTTCCACCTGCCTGGCCAAGCCTTTCAGGTGGGTCGAACTCGTCGCGCTTGTGATGACGAAGAAGTCGGTCCAGGTCGACAGCTTCCTTAGATCGAGGACGACCGTATCGCCCCCGTTATGCTCGGCCAGCATGCCCGCGCACCCGAAGGCGGCTTCCCGTATGTCAATCGACACAGTTCCTCCCATTGAAATCCTTGCCCAGCAGTATGACGAAATCCGCCGGGCTTGCGCTCGGAACGGCTTCGTCTTCTACTATTTTGCATCGTATGACGTTCGCGACGGTGGTGGCGGATACCTTGTCTCCGTACCGGTCTATCACGCTCGTTTTATCGATATCCGTAAGCGTGGCATTGCCGACAGAGACCACTTCATACCCGAAGCTCTGGTATATTTCAGCGGTCTTCTGGGCCAGGCCCCTGATGCTCGTCCCGTTCAGGATTTCTATCGTGAATACCTTGTCAGCGATCGCCGTCGCGTCCGCATTGAGCAACGCGTTGAGCGATTGCTTCACGATGTCCTTCACCAGTTCACCGTCATAATGAGGGAAAAGCAGCAGATTACCTTCCACCGCCCGGTAGGCACCGGTGAGCCGCTGCAGAACGATACGATCGGTGTCGAGCCTGGCGAATTCCACAAGCAAGCGCCTGAGCGATTCGTCTTTCAGGTTGGTCTTGAACCTGCCGCGCAGCGCCGGGTACACGTCGCCGCGCATGATGAAAGAGGATCGCTCGCCGATCCTCTTGATGATCGCCTGGAACAGCGATTGGCGTTTGGATACGAGCTCTGAATCGGGCGCTTCGGGATCTTGCCACGAAGCGTATACGAGTGTCTTGCGTCCGTCGAGCACGACGAAACCCGAAGGGAGCGCGACCGGCGCGCCATCGATGACCGCAGATACCCGATTGGGCTGGAATACCGAAATGCCGTCGAGCAGGTCGGCGAGCGCGGACAGCGAAGGTTCGTCCAGTATCAGGTACCAGTCGATAATGGCCCCGGTAAGGCGCTGTATCTCCTCGAGGTACGCCTTGGGCGAACCGGGATCGTAGAGCACGTCGATACGGTCGACCCGGTTCAGCGACTTGATGATCAAGCCCGTTTCGGAAGGTATGTCCAGGAAAGCCGCACGGGCATTGGCTGGATAGTACATGAGAATTTCGGTAGCGGAGGGCTTTCCGTTCTTCTCGAGGATCAAGGCGATGTTGATGATGCGGTCCTCGCTGATGGCCTCATCGACCGGATCGGTCCGCAGCGATGAGAACATGACCACTCCCGCGACGACGATGATCGCCACGATTGCCACGAGGAACAGGATGCTCTTGTCGACTAACGCACGGGCCATTCGGATATGCTCTTTCCGGTCAGGCTATTGTACAGGACCAGCGTGGTAGCGGCAACGGCACGGCCCGAAGCGCTGATCTCGTCGAGCATCGTTTCCAGGGTAGCCGTGGCCAGGCGTCCAAGGCCCCCTGAACCGTCGAAAGCGCCTGCAGCGAGGTGCTGGCGCACTCCCTGTGCCCAGTCCCTGCGGCTCGGCTCTATCTTGTCGGCAATGTACACGGCGAGCGCTACAGGACCCATCCCGGCCTTCCCGACGGTATGGTACGCGACAGCTTCGAGCACGGCGGGATCGGATGACAGCCCTTCCCTCTCCAGGTAAACCGCCGCGGCCGGGCCGTGTTGAAGCCGCAAATTTTCAAACACGACTTCCGGAAGGGGACCAGTGAAGGACCTTGCCAGCGAAAGCTGCTCGGCGGCCGGCATCTGCTTGCACAGGTCGTGGGCGAGCCCTGCGAGGTACGCCGCGTCCTCATCATGGCCAAAGCGGCTGCAGATGGCTGCCGCTGTCCTGGCCGCGCTGACGCAATGCTCGAATCGCTTCCTGTCGAGCATCGATTCGGCGAGCCTCATGACGGATTGTGCGGCGATTCTGGAGGAATACTGCTTTTGGGTACCGGAATCATGCAATTCGGTATGTTCCATGGCTTTCGATATAAGCCGCTACGGCTGCCGGTACTAGCCTGCGCCAAGGCTTGCCTGAGGTTATCCTTGCCCGTATGTCGGTCGACGAGACGGGAAGTATCATATTGCCGGCGTTTCGGTGGGGAAAATCCAGCTTGAAGGCGAGCCCGCCACGTCTGGCGACGATGAGATCGGCCAGCTCGCATATGCGGGCCGGATTCCGCCAGGAGCCGAAGCCAGAGGCCAGATCGTCGCCGATGGCGAAACCTGGTTTACCTTCCGGAGCCCACGTTTCAATGACGCGGTCAAGCGTTTCGACGCTGTACGAGACCCCGCCCCGCTCCAGTTCGCATCCATCGACCGAGAACAGAAGCTCTCCCTCGACGGCGGCCTTGAGCATCTCGAGCCGGACCCCCGGGCCGGGCTCCACGCTGATTGCCTTGTGGGGCGGGATGAATGCGGGCACGAGCAGCACGCGGTCGTAGCCGAATTCACAGGCTACTTCCTCGGCTAGAAAGAGGTGGCCAAAATGGACGGGATTGAAGGTGCCACCCAGGACCAGGAGTCTCATAACGGGGCGCCAGTCCATGGGTCGCGATCGCCGGGCTTTTCTGCGTCGAGCACGAATGACAGGAATTCCTTCGCGAGAGCCTCGATGCCCTCCCCGGAAAATACGGATATCCCGACGACGCGTTCATCCGGCAGGGCCGAGGCCAATTCTTCGAGGCGGCCGGTCGTTTCCGGCAGATCGAGCTTCGTGCCTATGACCACGCGTGGCTTGGCCAGGAGATCGGCCGAGTATCCCTCGAGTTCGGCCAGTAATATCCGGAACGAATCATGAAAATTGTCATCGGACAGGTCGATGAGGAAGGCCAGCGCCGCCGTCCTCGAGATATGCTTGAGGAAGCGGATTCCGAGCCCGGCGCCTTCATGAGCGCCTTCTATTATTCCTGGAATGTCGGCAAGTATGACGTCACGGTCGCCGACTGTCAGGATGCCGAGGTTGGGTATCTTGGTAGTGAACGGATACGGCGCTATCTTGGGCCTCGCGTTGGTGAAGCGGTCCAGGAGGCTCGACTTGCCGGCATTCGGAAAACCGACGAAACCGATGTCCGCCATCAGCTGCAATTCGACGAGCAGCTCGACCGATGTGCCCGGCTTGCCAGGCAGGGCTGTCCTCGGCGCCTGGTTGACGCTCGATTTGAAATGGACGTTGCCCCAGCCGCCGTTGCCGCCGCGCAGGAAGAGCCAATGCCCCTCGCCCGCTTTTCCGAAATCCTTTAGAACCTCGCCGGTAGCCGCGTTCTTGATCACCGTGCCCGGCGGTACCGCTATGATGGCGTCGGCGCCGTCAGATCCATGCTTGTTCTGCCCCATGCCATCTTGTCCGCTTTTTGCCTTGAAGCTGTGGGAGTAACGGAGGTGCACGAGGGTTCGCAGGTTGCGGCGCACTTCGAAAATGACGTCTCCGCCACGACCGCCGTCACCGCCCGAAGGCCCACCGAGCGGCACGTGCTTCTCGCGCCTGAACGCGACGCAGCCGTTGCCTCCGGTGCCGGAGGATACGGTAATCGTCGTCTCGTCGGCGAAATTGATCATGATGCTACCCCGTATTTCCGTGAAGACAAAAATACCGCCGCTCGGCATGGGCCGGATGCGACGGCAAGAAGCGGGACACGCTTGTCCCGCCGCGCAGAAGAGCCGCCTGGCTGCGGCTGTATGCTACGACTGCAGCGGTTCGATGCCTGCGTACTTGCGTCCACGGTATTCGCTGAACACGACGCGGCCATCTGCGAGAGCGAAAAGCGTGTCATCCTTGCCCTTGCCAACGTTCTGGCCCGGATGGATCTTCGTCCCACGCTGTCGGACGATGATAGTCCCTGCCTTGATGGTTTCGTTCCCGTACGACTTGACGCCGAGATGCTGAGGATTGGAATCGCGGCCATTTACACCTTTATGCGGCATATCAGTTCCTCCGTTCGTTTTCTTTCATCACCGGTATATTCAAAAGCCGCCAGGCTTCCGAAAAGACCGCTCCAGTTCGACGAGACCGGGATATTCGCGCTCGACGCCCGACAACCCGATCGACAGAAAATCGCCAACGCCCTTAAGCCGTTCGGCAGCCGCCGGCGGGTACCGCCCTATCTCGAAGCTCAGCGAGCCTGGAGAAGGAGCCTGTCCGCTGACGACGACTCCGTCGTAGCTGGCCGCGGTCTCTTACGCCGTCCTCAGGAGGACGGTGACGGCCGCGCAAGCCACATTGTAGCCGGGCAAGGTCTTGCCGGCATGGCCTTCTGCCTTGGCACTCGCAAGGACACCCTCCGGACCGAATGCCAGAAGAACTCTGACCCGCTCAGGCTCCAACAATATCCTCTACCGTGAGGAACGTATAATACTGCCTGTGTCCCTGGGTCCGTCGGTAGTCCTTTTTGGACTTGTACTTGAAAACGATGATCTTGGTGCCCTTCTCCTGGGACTTGATCGTCGCCTTCACCGAGGCGCCGGCAACGTACGGCGCGCCGATCTTGATCGAATCGCCTGAAACGAGCAGCACTGAATCGATTGCCACCGGGGTGCCGACCTCGCCATCCATGCGATCAACGCGGAGAACGGCGCCCTTTTCGGCGCGGTATTGCTTGCCTTGTACTTCTACGACTGCGTACATCCTGTCAACCTCTTGTGTTTCGTATGACGAGGCCGAAGGACGATAAGGTCCGAATCGGCCGACGCGTACCGGAATGGCGGCCTTGGAACGGCCAGAGCGGCGCCAAAATTTTGGCGAACCGGCGCGATTTTATACTACGCTTGCCGGGCCAGTGTCAACCGAAGCCTTACATGGCTTCGAGGAACGGTATGCACAGCAACTCGAGCCCGTTCTTGAGGGCGACGAGCACCGCCTCCGACAAGGCCAGCCGCGTCGCCGCGACGTCGGCATCGTCGCAGGTGAGTATCGGCTCGTCGTGGTAGAACTTCGAGAACGCGCTGGCGATTGCGTAGAGATGCGCGGCCACCACGGCGGGATTGTACTCCGTGCCTGCGAGCTCTACCGCCTCGGGGTACGTGGCGACCAGCCTGATCAGTTCCCACTCCGATTCCGCGGTCAGGAGCTCCGGCCGGATACTGCCCTGGGCCGCCTTTCCTTCGCCGAGCCCCCTCTTGCGCAACAGGCTCGATATCCTGGCGCCCATGTACTGTATGTACGGCCCGGTATTGCCGTTGAACGACAGCGACTCCTTGGGATTGAAAATCATGTCCTTCGCGGGCGTAGCCTGTGCAAGGTAGTAGTGTACCGCGCCGAGCGCTATCTTCTCCGCGGTCTCGGCCATGCTGCCTACCGCGTCCTCCCGGCCCTTGGCCTGGATCTCCTCGATCGCAAGCTCGCGCAGCGAGTCGAGAAGCGTATCGGCGTCTACGACCGTACCCTCGCGGGTCTTCATCCTGCCTTCAGGGAGGTTCACGAGGCCGTAGGACAGGTGGTAGAGGTTCCTGGCCCACTCGTAGCCGAGGCTGGCAAGTATGTGGAACAGCACCTTGAAGTGGTACTGCTGTTCGTTTGCGACGACGTAGACGAGCCTGTCGAAGGGCCAGTCGTTGTGGCGATGGATCGCCAGCCCGATGTCCTGGGTCATGTAGATGGAGGTTCCGTCCTTCCTGAGCAGGACTTTTTCCTCGAGCCCTATGGGCGAGAGGTCGATGCGTACCGAGCCGTCGGGCGCCCTGAAGAACGCTCCGCTGGCCAGTCCCTTCTGGACCTCTTCCTTGCCCGTCAGGTATATCTGGCTCTCGTAGTAGTACTTGTCGAACGATATGCCGGTACGTTCGTACGTCTTCCTGATGCCGCCGACGGCCCACTCGTTCATCGTCTTCCAGAGGGCGATGGTCTCGGGGTCGCCCGCTTCCCACTTGACGAGAAGCTCCTGGGCTTTCTCTTCGGCCTTCGGGTCGTCCTTCTTGAGGTCGTTGAATTTGACGTAATAATCGCCGACGAAATGATCGCTCTTCATCCCCTCGCCAGCTGGCGTCCGGCCTTCACCATAGGCGATGTACGAGAGCATTGACTTGCAGATATGGACCCCTCGGTCGTTTATCAGGTTTATCTTCAACACCTCGGCGCCGTTTGCCCGGAGTATCCTCGACGTACTCTCGCCGAGGGCGTCGTTTCGCAGGTGACCGAGGTGTAGGGGCTTGTTGGTGTTGGGGCTTGAAAACTCTATCATTATCCGCGTACCGGCGAGCGACGCCGAACGGCCGTACGCATCACCCGAATTGCGGGCGGCGAGAACGGTTTCAGCAAGTGACGCCCTGTCGATGAACACGTTGAGGTACGGTCCGATGGCCTTGGCCACGCCCTTGGGCGCCTTCGACGAGGCCATCTTCGCTGCCAGCACGCTGGCGATCTGGGGCGGACCCATGCGCAGACTCTTGGCAAGCGGGAACATCGGAAAACCGATGTCGCCCATCGCCGCATCGGGCGGGTTCTCGGCGACGACTGCAGAGGCAATCGACGGGTCGGCGCCTTTCTCCTTCAACAAATCGGCTACGGCCGCGGCTACCGCGGCTTTCCAGGCTTCTTTTATGGTTTTCACGATTTGCACTCCCTGTTGTGGTACGGGCGCCAGTGTAACGAATGATGCCCGTCGTTTCAACGACCGTCGGCGTCGCTGCCGCTATCGGCTGCGCTCATGGCCATGAACGTCGCCTCGTCTATGACCGTTATCCCGAGCGCTGTCGCTTTCCTGCTTTTTACGGATCCGGAGGCTGGATCATTGGTGACGAGGTACGAAAGCCCGGCGGCCACCGAATTCCTCACGACTCCACCGAGCGACTTGACGAGGGCCTGGGCGCGGGACCGCTTCATCGTCGCCAGTTCCCCGGTGAAGCAGAACGACGACCCGCGGAAGGGTCCTTCTGCCGCGGACGACTCCCGGATGGTCACGATGCCCGCTTCGAGCGTGGCATCCATATCAGGCTGGAGCCTGCTGAGCCCTTCGGCGAGTATGGCCGCGGTAATGTCGCCGAATCCATCTATCGCCGCCAAGTCGGCCGGCTGCGCCTGGCGCAGTTTTCCGAGCGTATCGAAGCCGGCGGCTACGGCCTTTTCGACCATCAACAGCCCTATCCCTTCTATGTCGAAACCGGCAATGAACTCGGCGAGCGTCGGGTTGTTCCTGCTCAGCAGGTTCTGGACCAGCTTGCCGGCGCTCGCCACGCCCATCCGCTCGTAGAGGGCGAGTTCATCGGCGGTCAGGGTGTACAGGTCCGCTATCGAACGCACCCTGCCCGAGTCGAACAGCCTTCCCAGAATCGTGACGCCGAATTCCATCACATCGAGCGTAGACAGCCATTTTTCGAGGCGGTGCAAAGCCTTCTTGGGGCACGCGGAGTTCGGGCAATAGAGCCTCGTGCCGTCGTCGACCAGGCCCGCGCCGCAGGAACACACCGTCGGCGCAACTATCTCGCGGCTGCCTGAAGGATTGTCGACGAGGCCTTCTATCTTGGGGATGATCTCGCCACGCTTGACGATGACGACGCGCGAACCCAGCCGCAAGCCCATGCCCCGCAGCGTATTGGTGTTCGCAAGACTCGCGCGCCTGACAGTCGTGCCCGCGAGCCGTACCGGTTCGACGATTCCGACCGGCGTGTATGTCGCTCCCGATTCGCTCCACTCGACGTCCAGCAGCGTCGTGGTCGCTTCCTCGAGCGGGAACTTGAAGGCAACCTGGCGCTCGGGCCTGGCCCTTTTCATGTCGTCCATGTCCACAAGCCGAGCCTTTACGACAAGGCCGTCGATGTCGTAAGGCAGGGATTCCCGGCCGTCCATGACGCGGGCACGGTAGTCGACCACCTCGAAGGGCTCGGAAAACGACAGCGCCTCGAGAACGATGAAACCGGCGCTGCGCAGCCAGTCCAGCTTTGCAAGCTCGTCGTCGAATGGCGGCTCCGGCGAGGCCACGAAGAGGTCGCCGGGCGACTCGTCGTACAGCCCGCTCGGGGCCACGTCATAGCATATCACCTCGAGGCGCTCGACGCCTGCGCCGTCTTTTCGCTTCATGAGGCCATTGGCGGCGTTCCTGCAGTTTGCCTTGTCCGCGAACCATTCCCGGTGCGTCGCCCTGGGCATGACCACTTCGCCCCTGACGGCGCCGCTCCACGTCACCGGCAGCGACGCGGGCACGCCCGACATCCTTCGGGCGTTCTGCGTAATATCGTCGCCAACGGTGCCGTCACCCCTCGTGACGGCCTTGGACAGCAGGCCTGCCTCATACTGGAGTTCCAGGCTCGCGCCGTCGAGCTTGTGCTCGACTATGTACTCGGGGAGACGTACCTTGGAGCACCAGGCGATGAACTCCTCGGAATCGGCGGCCTTTGCCTGGCTGCCCATAGGAAGCACATGCCTTGCTTTGGGAAAACCATCCGCGGCATCCTCGCCGACCTTCGCCAGAACGGTACTGGAAGGCGCCAAGATAGACAGCTCGTCCCACATGGAATCGAATTCAGCGTCCGAAATCTCCGGTTTTCCATTGTAATAGAGATCCTGGTGCAGGATTATCGATTTTTCGAGCTCCGCAATCCTTGCCTTGACGCCCTTAGTTGTTTCCATCGCCATACCGCCTCGGTCTTAATGTACCGAGCGCATTGTAGACCGGGGAATTCAGCGCGGTCAACGACGCGGCGGCGAAACCGTGGCTTGACCCGTGGGTTGGAGGCGGGCTACGTTGACGACGGTGGCCGCCTTGAATGGCAAGAACAGTGAGTTGAAAACATGAATATCGGCGCTCGCCCCGGCAAGATGGCGGTTATCATTCCTGCTGCCTTCATAAATAGTCTGGCTATTGGAACGATGTCGTTGGGTATCCTCTTCGTCGTCAAGGACCTGTACGGAGCGAGCCCCGCTCTGGTCGGATTGTTCGGCGCCGTATGGTCGACATCGTACTTCCTTGGATGCATCCTGCTGCGCCGCACTGTCAGACGGTTCAGGCCTCGATCCGCCATGACCATCATGCTCGGCGGCAGCTCTGCGATACTGACGGCCTTCCTGCTCTGGCCAGGCCTGTGGCAGGCTTTCGTGGCGTGCGCGCTGTACGGGTTCATCACGGCTTTTTTCTGGCCGCCGGTGATGGGCTGGCTCTCCAAAGGTTACGAGGGGGCCGAACTCAACCGTGCCACGAGCCTCTTCAGCTTCTCCTGGAGCATTGGAAGCATCTTCAGCTCGTATATCGCCGGCCTCCTGTCGGAACGCGGCAAATTCCTGCCTGTCATTTTCGCCGCGACCCTGTTTGCCATTGACGCCGCATACGTGCTTCTGTCCCGTTCGTTCGTCGAGGACGAGGGTTTTCCGGGGAGGGCCGCGGCTGACCCAACGGCACATGCCGACAGGTCGACCCCATTGCGCTATCCTGCCTGGCTCGGTGCGTTCCTCATTTACGCGGTCATGGGAGTCATGTCCAACGTCTTTCCGGTGTTCGCCAGGGACGAGCTGTCCATCAGTGAATCTTCGATTGGCCTCGTGCTGATGGCGCGCGCCTTCGCTACCGCTTTTGGCTTCTTCGCTCTGGGACGTCTGACTTTCTGGCAGTACAAGCGCGCAGCCCTGCCGATACTGTCGGCAGGCACGGCGGTGATGCTTGCAATCACAGTGCTGCAGCGAAGCCCGACAGGTTTCGCCCTCTGCTTCGGCTTCGTCGGCCTCTTGCAGTCGGCCATGTACAACAATTCTCTTTTTTACGCGACGAGCGGTGCTCCCGACCGGGACAAGCGCGCAACGGTACACGAAGCGCTCCTGACCCTGGGCCAGGTCATAGGCTCCGTCGCGGGCGGCGTCTTGTACCAGGCATTCTCCATGCCCGTGGTGTTCATGGGACTCGGCTTGCTGCTCGCCGCTGGCGCCGGTATCCAGGCATTCATGGTTGCGGTTCCCGGGTTGCGAAGATCACCGACCGGGAAAGCCACACTACACTGAACCCGGCTTCAGCTGCCGCTTTTGACGAAGGCATCCTTGTAGCCCATGGAGCGCACCCTGAGCAGGGCCACACCGCTCTCGTCCCTGCTCAAGGGTCCGACGTAGACCCGCCAGGTTTCCTTGCCCTTTTCGCCGATCCGCTCTACCAGCACGGCAAAACTGGCGCCGATCCTGACCGAGGCGTCCTTGGCCGCGGATTCGTTGCGATACGCGCCTATCTGTATGTAGTATAGACCCTTCTGCAGAGCTCCGGCCTGAGCCGCCGGGGCGGCGGTCACAGGCGCCGCGGGCACGATGGTTGCAACGGGCTTGCCGGCTGCCGGAACGGATGTCGCCGCCGGCGTCGCCGCAGCGGGCGGTTTGGGCGAGGTCGGTTCGATGGCGACTATGTACTCGCGCGGAGACTCGACGTAGGGAGCGGTCTCCGGTTTCTGCTCCGCGGCTTCTTCGAGCCCGGCTGGAACGGTCGGACCAGGGGTCGCGGGACTGCCTGCAGCCACGGCGACCGGCGTCTCCGCCGGCACGACCTGGGCTTCCTCGAGGGCGACCATCGTTTCAGCAGCACCGTATGCAGGCGTTTCGATAGCCAGGGCTGCAGGGCCGTCGGCCGACGGCAGAACGATCTCGCCCTCCGCCAGGCTCGTGGCCGGTATCGTCGATGCGGGAGCGACAAGCAAAGCCAAAGCTACATCGGGTATTTCATCCGCCTCGATTTCCGGCCAGGCAAGGTCCGTCATGGTGCCGGAGTCCTCCATCGGGGGGGCAATCCGCGCCAGAGCCTCCGCCTTCTGCGACAAGGGCAGGGACGGGTCCGCCAGCGCGTAATCTCCGCCTGCCAGACCGTACATGGGCGCCTGGATGACATGAGCCGCGGCGCTGCCCGAAGACGGAGCAGATGGATCGGCCAGTTCAGCCGCCGTTGCAACGGCCTGCAGGCTTGGAGCGGTCCTGACGTACGCCATTGCGCGCTCGTGGCTCACCGGTATGGGTTCAGCCATGGCGACCCGGCCCGCTGCTCCGGCAGAAGCGGTCTGCGGACCGGCCGAGAACGCCTCGGGCCTGAGTGCAGGAGCCTCGTAACGCCTGGGCGTCACGGTCGGCGCCACCCTGATAGGAGTCTCGTCGGGGACGGGGAGCACCGACGCGAACGCTTCGGGAACCGGTTTAGCCACGGCCGGCGCCTTGGCTATCGGTGTCGATGGTTCGGGCAGTTGCGGTAGCACGACGGTTCTTACCGGTCGCGGCTTGGTGGCGGCAAGAGGCTCGGGCCGCTGGCCATTGACCGGCGAAGGCTCGGCGACTGGAACGGCCGCGACCCTCGTTGTCGCGCTCGCGGGCGCTTCAACCCCTATGGCTGTCGGCTTGGCGGCTGCCGCAGGGGCAAGCGCTGGCACTGGAGCGAGTCCGGGGGCGACCGCCGCGACGGCGGGAGAAGCAGGCGTGGAGACCGGGGCAGAAGGCGCGGCAACTTGCTTCGAGCCCGTATCGGTCAGCTCGTATCCGAGCCGCTTGAGTTCCTCTGCGGCGATGAGCCTGGGATTCAGGTCCGGATCGAACGACGAGCTGGACCCGCTGGCAGGAGCAAGCTCGACGGCGCTGCGCGGCTCGGAAGCCCGTATCCTTGCCACCCGGCCCGGCTGCAGGCCGAGCGCGCCCGCGGCCTCGACTGAAAACATCATGAAGACGCCTGAGTTCTCGAGTCCCCTCGTCACGATGACCGTGATTGACCTGCCATTTTCCAGGTTTACCACTTCCACGGAGGTGTTGCGCGCAAAAGAGTTGCACGCGGCGTAGTATCCGGATGCCGGGAAGTCCCCGTAGGATCCCATCATCGCGCTGCCTTCCCATGAGGATGCGGATGCAAGAGCGGCCATGGCCGCCAGGACGACAGCGAAGGCGATTCTATGCTTCTTCATATCCATGCTTCCTCCACGACGCGGCACTACCCCGCAAGACAATGCCGCATTCGGCAACGATGGCCGATCCCACGGCGGAACAAGCCTTTTCCATATCTTTCTGGAGCGGAGAAGCCGGTTTTACCGCCGGCACCATCCCTTGCGCCATTGCTTTCCCGTCGCTGACACGGACAAGCCTGTACCTGCAATCCGGTACGAGCGCCGTTCCGCGGTATTCCGCGAAGACGACTATGACATAATCGACGAAACCCTCGACCGATGCCGCTCCGGGCACGAACGACAGGAACGACGATTCATCTCCTGCCGCCGGCCTCGCGTTGGTGCCGATCAGCCCGGCCTCGAACAATGAATCGAGCGCGCCGCCAATGACCATTTCCGACGAACGGGTGGCCGCCGATCCCAGATCGCCTGCGGATTCGATCATGTAGAGTTCTACCGTCTGGGCGACGGCAGGGCTGAACGCCCACGCGATCAAGAGTAGTGCCGCCAGTGCGAAGGTTTTCATCATTCGTGTCCTTATACCCGTTTATCGGTATTAATCCATTTCCAGTTAATGATAATGCGCCTTGCCGTCAGGTTCAGCTTCGTGCTACGTTTTCTTCCCGGGCGGCATCACCTCGTCCGACGGCGGCAGCGGAGGCATACGAGGCATGGAGTACTACGCCATCCAGGTCTGGACAGGCAAGGAAGAGGATTTCTCCCTGCGAATTTCCGAGGATTCCCGCATGGACGCCACGGCCTTTATCCCCAAAAAAGCTGTCATGATCAGGAAGGCAGGAAAGATGCGGCGCGAAGAGCGCCCGCTCTTTCCCGGCTATGTATTCCTTGCCACCGATACAAGCGACCTCGCGGTCATCCAGCGGTGGATCATCAGGACTACGACCCATTTCGTCCGGGCGCTGCCTTCCACAAAAGAGCCGCGCCCGGTAAAAGAGAAAGATCGACGACTCCTTGCCCACTTCATGTCGTTCGGAAAAGTAGCCGATATATCTAAGGTATGCTTCGACGCCGACGACCGCATCGTCGTTGTCGAAGGCCCGCTCAAGGGACTCGAAGGACTGATCGTCAAGGTGGACAAGCGCAAGCGCAGGGCCAAGATACGGTTGGATATGTGCGAGAATTCGTTCCTCGTCGACATGGGCTTCGAGATACTCGATAAGGCGGCGAAAGGACCCGGTGACGACGATGGGAAAGACACCTGAGAATTCCAGGATATATATCCTTGGAGCCGGCTTCGCCGGGCGCGCCATCGCGAGGGACATCAGGGAAAAGTCGGCGCTCGGCTCTATAGTCGCGTTCCTTGACGACGACCCCGCAAAGGTCGGTCGCCGGATCGAAGGCGTGCCGGTGCTCGGCCCGATCAGGGACGTCGCCAGGCTGCTCGCGCGGACACCGGCGGACGAGGCCATCATAGCCATACCCAGCGCTTCGCGCGACCTCCTCCGGGAACTGTACTTCTTATTGAAGGAGACCGGTTTCTCGAGGATCCGCATCGTTCCCGACGTCGCCCAGGTTGTCGAGGGAGACGCCCACCTCGTGCAGGCGCGCGAGATAGACCCCCAGGACCTGCTTGGCAGGAGCCCCGTCGCCATCGGCCTCAGAAAGAGCCTGGCGTGGCTCTCGGGCAGGCGCGTCATCGTTACGGGGGCGGGCGGATCGATAGGCTCTGAAATAGCCCGGCAGTTGCTGTCGGCGGGAGTCGAGCGCCTGTACCTGTTCGGCCACGGCGAAAACTCCATCTACCAGATAGACAGGGAATTGCGCGCGCTGCAGGCAGGCGGAGTCGGAGTCTCGACGGCGATCGTGCCGGTCATAGGCGAGCTCAAGGACCGGGCGTATATGGAGAACATCCTGAAACGCCTCAGGGCGGACGTCGTCTTCCATGCCGCGGCCTATAAGCACGTGCCGATGATGGAGTCCAACACCGTCGCGGCGATAGAAAACAACGTCTTCGGAACGCTCAACCTGGTTGATGCATGCCGCGAATCCGGCGTCAAGCGCTTCGTCCTCATAAGCACCGACAAGGCGGTTGAACCTCTGTGCACCTATGGCGCGTCCAAGTACCTGTCGGAGCGCATCGTGATGGAGGCCCAGTCGAAAGCTTCCGTCAACCAGCATTTCATGGTCGTCCGTTTCGGAAACGTGCTCGGCTCCCGTGGTTCCATACTGCCCTTGTTCATGCAGCAGGTAGCCCGTGGCGGCCCGGTAACGGTGACCGACCCGAAAGCCCGCCGTTACTTCATGACCATCCCCGAGGCTTGCTCGCTGGTGCTCAAGGCCGGTGGCGTCGGCTCAGGCGGCGAATCGTACCTCCTCGACATGGGCGAGCCGGTGCTGATAAAGGACCTCGCCGAGCAGGTCATCCGTTTTTCCGGATTCGTGCCTGATGAGGACATCAAGATCGAATACATCGGGCTTCGCCCCGGCGAAAGGCTCGAAGAAAAGCTGATCGCCGATGACGAGGTCCTCGAAGGCACGACCTTCCCGAGGATCAACCGCCTCGTCAGGAAGGGCCGCCGCTTCGATCTTGACACGGCGATAGCGGCGCTCAGGCCGGCGTGTTCTCCCGACCCCCAGAGGCCCGGAGAGTACCGCAACCGCAGGATCCTCAGGGTAGCACTGAGGAAATTCGTACCGACACTCGAGGAGATGCCCGATGAGCCAGAATACTGATTTCCTGCCGTTTGCCCGGCCTTCGATCGGGCGGGAGGAAGAGGAAGCCGTACTCAGGGTCATGCGCTCGGGATGGCTGACGACCGGGGCGGAAGCCCTCGCGTTTGAAAAAGAATTCGGCGAATACGTAAACGCGCCTCACGCCCTGGCTGTCAACTCGGCGACGAGCGGACTGCACCTGGCGCTCGAGGCCCTGGGCATCGGCCCCGGAGACGTCGTGGTCACGAGCACCTATACTTTCACGTCCACCGCGGCCGTCATCAGGCACCTGGGAGCCGAGGTCGCGTTCTGCGACGTGGCTCCGGGATCCTACAACATCGACACCGACGCGCTGGGAAGGCTGCTGGCGACGACCAAAAACTGCCGCGCCATCATCGCTGTCCACGTCGGGGGCCTCCCCTGCGACATGCGCGCCATCAAGGCACTGGGAAAGCGCTACGGCTGCTCGGTCGTCGAAGACGCTGCCCATTCATTCCCGTCGGTGACGGCGGACGGCTACGCAGGCACCCTGGGCGATGTCGGCGTATATTCATTCTACGCGACCAAGACAATCACGACCGGCGAAGGCGGTATGCTCGTAACCCGCGATCTGCGCATCGCCTCCCGGGCTGCCACGATGAGAATGCACGGTTTCGACAGACAGGCGTGGGACCGCTATACCGCCAGGCACGCTTCGTGGCGCTATTCGGTCACCGAAGCCGGGTTCAAATACAACCTGCCCGATATCCTCGCGGCGCTGGGGCGCGAGCAGCTGAAGAAGGCAGGGAGGTTCCTCGAGGAGCGCCGTGCCATCGAGGCCGTATACGACGAAGCCTTCGCCGGAACGCAGGGGCTCGAGCTTCCGCCGAGGGGAGAAGGCCACGCCTGGCACCTATATTCGCTTCGCGCAAGGCCAGACCGTGGCGGCCCAACAAGGGACGACATGATCGATGGCCTTGCCGAGCGCGGGATAGGGACGTCGGTGCATTTCATACCCCTGCACACGATGCCATACTGGTCCGAGCGCTACGGACTGTCACCGGATTCCATGCCTAACGCCGTATCGATGTTCGAGCGCACGCTTAGCCTGCCGATATGGCAGGGCATGGGAGTGCCTGCGGCAAAACGCGTCGCTGCGGCCGTGCTCGAGATCACCGGAGGCAGCGGCGCATGAGATCCGGTCAAAGCGCCAGGCTCTCGTCGCTTTCCAGACTTTCCGATTTTCCCCGCATGGAGACGGTCTACGTCGGTACGGTGCGGTCGCCGGTCTCCCGCGGCTCTATAACTTCGATGAGCCTTCCCCACCTCCCACGCGGCTACCGGTCCATTACCGCCGACGACATACCGGGAGCCAAAGACATACGTACGCAAGGCGCGTCGATTCCCGTGCTGGCCTCCGGCAGGGTCTGCTACCGTGGACAACCCGTCGCCCTCATCGTGGGTCCTGAACGGCGAAAGGTCTGCGAGGCAATTTCGCTGTCCCACATCCGCGTGGACGAGGAAGCGGCAGACTACTCATTCGAGACGCCTGAATCGTCTCGAGTCGTGGGGAGCAGGCGCTTCGACTCAGGCGACGTCGACGCGGCGCTTGCCGCCTCGGCCCACATAGTCGAAGGCGAGTACCGCATGGGCCCTCAGGATCATTACTACCCGGAGCCGCAAGGCTCGGCGGCCGCCTTCGATTACGACAAGCTCGTCATATACTCTTCGACCCAATGGCCTTTCCACGTCCGCGCCTCGGTGGCGGCAACGCTTGGCGTGAAACCCGAGGAACTGATAGTCCGGACGACGCTTCTCGGTCCCCATCTCGACGGCAAGCTGTGGTATCCGTCGCTGCTTGCGTGCCATGCCGGCCTTGCCGCGGTGCTGTGCGGAAGGCCGGCGCTCCTCCTCCTGTCCAGGGAGGAAGATTTCCTGTATACGACAAAGCGGGCTCCGACGACCACATCCTATCGGGCAGGGCTCGACGCGGATGGCATGTTGCTCGCCCTCGACGCCGCCATCATGGTAAACATGGGGGCGTATGCTCCATTCGCCGACACGCTGGCAAGCAGGGCGCTCAATACCGTGGCTGGCGCCTACTCATGCCCCAATGTCCGCGCCGTAGTACGGGCGGTCTCGACCGATTTGCCTCCCATGGGAGCGTTTGGCGGACTCGGCACCGGCCCGGTCACCTTCGCGATTGAGCGCCTCGCCGAAGACTGCGCCGCCGCGCTCGACATCGACCCGTCAGAGTGGCGCTCCATCAATGTCGCGACCAGGGGCGACGGAACGCTCGGAGCCACGCTCAGGCATTCGACCCCATACCAGGCGCTGTCATCGAGGCTTCTCGCGGCGAGCGACTACCCGAGGAAACGCTCGTCGTTCGAACTGATACGCAAGCGGAGAGCCGACCCCTCGGCGGCGCCAGGCTTCGGCATAGGCCTTGCCTTCGGAAGCCAGATGCCTGCCGGCGAATTCGGGCGGGCAGGTTCCGAGGCACCGACGGTCGAACTGACGCTGTCGAAGGACTCGACCCTTACCATACGCACCAGTTCCCTCCCCTGCTCTGAAAAGGCCGTAGAAATACTCAAACACTCCGCCGCGCAAGAGCTGGGCATACAAGTGAAAGCGGTCATCCTTGAGTCATCCGGCACCGACAGCACCCCCGATACAGGCCCCTCCACACTGTCCCGTAACATCAGCGTCGTGTCCCTTCTGGTCAGCGCCGCGTGCGAAGGGCTCAGGACCAAGCGCTTCAGGGAAGCGTTGCCTATAACCGTCCGCAAGTCGCAGCGGACACGGAGCCGCCGGGCATCTCCCGATTCTCCCCTCGACGATTCGGCCTGGGGTGGCGCCGTCGTCGAGCTGGAACTCGACCGGGTCGATGGTTACCCCATGGTTCGCGGGATATGGCTGGCTGCCAAAGCCGGGCGGATCCTGTCAGCCGAGGAAGCCAGGCGCACGCTCGAACACGACGCCATCGTCGCGCTCGGACTATGCATGGGCGAGACTCTCGACCTGTCATCCGGCCCGGCCGGGGTCGAGGACATGCGCCGGTACCGGCTTTCCCGCATCAAGGACGGGCCGCCAGTCCACGTCGAACTCATCGATGACGACACCGACCCGAAGGGCATCGGTGAACTGGCGTATGCCCTGGTACCGCCGGCTTTCGCCAATGCCCTGACCCAGGCTCTCGATTCGCCGTGGAACACGCTGCCGACCGGACTCGTCGCGCAGAAAGGTGGACGGACTTGACAATCGACTTCATCCTGAACGGAGAGGACGTGAGCATGAAGGCCGAACCGCTCGAACGGCTTTCGGAACTCCTGCGGGAACGTTTCGGGCTTCCAAGCCTTCTCAACGACTGCCTCGAGGGGATATGCGGCAAGTGCATCGTGTTTCTCGACGGTCGGCTCGTCAACGCCTGCCTTGTTCCCGCGTTCAAGGCCAGGGGCTCGGAAGTCATCAGCTACGAGGGATTCAGGAGCACCGACAGCCATGAGACCGTAGCCAGGGCTTTCAGGGACGCTGGCGCATCCCTGTGCGGATTCTGCGACGCTGCCGTGATGATGGCCGCCGGTTCGTTGCTCGATTCGAACAAACGACCCGACGACGCCGAGATCATGGAAACCATGTCGTCCGTCTACTGCCGGTGCGCGACGCCGACGGCTACGCTCAGGGCAGTCAGGTTGGCGATCGAATCGAAGCCGGGAGGAGAGTACGGCCGTGCGCGTTGAGGAAGTAGCCGCCCCGCAATCGATGGCCGAAGCCATCGCCTTCCTGAAAACCCACCCCCACACGGTGCCGTGGGCCGGAGGTACGCTCCTTTCGACCAGGAACGACAGGCATGACGGCGAGAAGCCGGTATCGATACTCGACCTCGATGGAATCCCCGAACTGACGGTCGTCAACAGGTCCGACCGCTACCTTGAACTCGGCTCGTGCGTCTCGCTGTCGGCCATCCTGTCGCTGCCATCCATGGTGTCGCTGGGACCTCTCAGGGAAGCGTCGCGGCTGGTAGGTACGGCTACTGTCAGGAACCTTGCGACGATAGGCGGCAACCTGGCGGCAAGGGACTCGTTCATGACGTGTTTCGCCGCCCTGGCCTGCATGGATGCGGCGGTGGAGATACGGAACGCCGGCGGATCGCGCTGGACGTCCATCCATGCATTGATAAACGACGACGACCGTCCGGGCTTTCCCGCCGCATCGCTTCTGACGCGCGTGAGGATCCCCACCCTCCCCTGGGACTCGGTATCCATCTGCAGACTCGGCCAACTCATGCGCGGTGAACCCTGTCCGGCCACGTTCGTGGCGGCGGCGAGGCTGGAGAAGGAAACCATTTCGGAATTACGGCTCCTGGCCGCGGGCCTCCGGATCGTCAGGGACAGGACGCTTGAATTGTCGCTTGTCGGCAGGAAGCTGCCTCTGTCGACGCGCGACATCGAGGCGGCTGAAGGCTCAGCCGCCCGCAACGCTACCCGGGCGGGCTTCGGCGAGACCAGGGCCAGGCTCTACGGCCAGTACGTCGCGGCATTCCTGTCGGGAAGCCAGCGCGAAAATCCTTGAGGGGCGCTTGACGATTTCGCGATGGCGGTTACACTGATACAAGAATGCAGCAGACGCAAACCGATATATACGTTCAGTACAGGGATCAGACGGCTGCAATCAACCCTTTTGCCCAGGCCCGCATGGGCCTGAAGGCAGGATTGACTGCCATAAAAATCGATACCTACACCATCATCTGCATGCCGTACCGGCTTTCGATGAACGGCGCCGTGCTGATCGCTTCGTTCTCGAGAGAGGAACAAGCCTTTTTCCAGCGCTACGTCAACGGCCTCGCGGGGCTGACGCTGGTATTCCAGCCGGGCAATTCCCCTAACCCGCTCAAGATTTTCGCCCGATGCTTCCTCAAATCCGTCAGCGCGATGAAGGGGCGGGAATCGATTGGGCTGATAGACATGGTCTTCAAACCGTGCCCTCCCGACCTCCTGACGATCCTGGGCGACTTCTTCATGCTGCAGGACAGGCTCAAGATCGAGTTCGAGGACTACAAAGGCAAACTGGTCTCCATCAACCCGGAAACGGCCAAGGCGATGGGCTACAACAATTACTGCATGCTCACCTGCGACAAGGTCGAGACAAAGGTCGCCTTGTTTTCCATCGCCAGCGACAGGCTCAATTTCCTCGTTCCCATGAACGGACCGACGCTCGAAGCCGCCAAACCCGTGCAGGTCAAGCTGTTTTTCCAGAGCTTCCAGTTCTCGGTGGCAGGCGCAATAGCCGACGTTGCGAGGCTCCAGAACGGCGTCCAGAAGGTATCGACGACCATCCAGTTTTCGCCTGAGCTGGTATCGATCATAGAAACCTACCGGTTCGCGGAACGTTTCTCCGTCAAGACCTCGACGGATGCGGATCCGGACAAGGGCGCCTGAGCCTCAACCGGCCAGAGCCGCCAGCTTCTCCCGTATGAATTCGCTTTTTTCCCTCAGTCCTATCGGTCCCGTGGCTATCATGAGGATGTTGGGCCGGTGAGGATCGAGCTTTATCTTCTGACCGCTCTCCTTCATCAGCCGCAACAACCTGTCCACGGAGATTTTGGATACTTTCGAGAACTCGACGGTCACGAAGCCCTTCCGCTCCCTGAGAGTCGCGATAGACAGTTTCTTGCACAACACGCGTATCTCCGCGAGCGCCAGGAGGCTCGAGGCCTCCTCTGGCACCGGTCCGAAGCGGTCCTCGAGCTCCCGGTACAACGATTCGAGGTCGTCCTGGCTCAATATCGACGCGATCTTCTTGTATATTTCCATTTTCACGGCCTGCTGGCTGATGTACTCGTCGGGTATAAAGCCCGAATACTCGAGCTCCAGGTAGGGTTCGTCCTCGGGATTGTATCCCTCGTCCGACAGGCGGGCGACAGCCTCGTCGAGCAGTTTCAGGTACAGGTCGAAGCCTACCGAGTATATGTCGCCGGATTGTTCCCTCCCCAAAAGGTTGCCCGCACCCCTTACCTCGAGATCCTTCATCGCTATCTTGAAGCCGCTTCCCAGATCGGTAAAGTCGGAGATGATCTGCAGGCGTTTCATCGCCAGCTCCGACAGCGCCCGGCCGTCCGGATAGAACAGGTAGGCGTAGGCGAGGCGGTCCGAACGCCCCACCCTGCCTCGCAGCTGGTACAGCTGGCTGATGCCGTAGATGTCGGCCCGGTCGATGATGATGGTGTTGACGTTGGGTATATCGATGCCGTTTTCTATGATGGTCGTCGAGACGAGCACATGGAAGCCGCGGTGGATGAAGCGGTGCATGATGTCCTCGAGCTCGTGGGAGTCCATCTGCCCGTGGGCTTTCTCGACCATGACCTCGGGTACGAGCCTCTGGATGAACGCCATCGTCTCATCGAGCGACTGCACCCTGTTGTGGAGGAAAAAGACCTGCCCGTCGCGCTCCACTTCCCGCCGTATCGCCTTGACGATCAGGTCCGGCTGGAATTCATCGACGACGGTCTGGATCGGGTGGCGGTTGTTCGGCGGCGTGGACAGCACAGACAGGTCCCTGATCTTGAGCATCGACATGTGGAGAGTCCGTGGAATCGGGGTAGCCGTCAGGGTCAGGCAATCGACGTTGGCCTTCATCTCCTTGAGCCGTTCCTTGTCCTTGACTCCGAAACGCTGTTCCTCGTCGACGATGAGCAGGCCGAGGTCCTTGAAGGCCACGTCCTTCTCCAGGATGCGGTGCGTGCCGATGAGCACGTCGACCGAGCCCTCGGCTGCGCCGGCGAGCGTCTTCTTCTGGTCCTTCCTGTCGACAAACCGCGACAGCATGCCGAAGGTCACCGGAAGGCCGCGGAAACGCTCCTGGCAATTCTCGTAGTGCTGCTCGGCAAGTATCGTCGTCGGCGCCAGGAAGGCGACCTGCTTGCCGCCCATCACCGACTTGAAGGCCGCGCGCATCGCTATCTCGGTCTTGCCGTAGCCGACGTCGCCGCAGACCAGTCGGTCCATCGGCCGCTCGCTCTCCATGTCGCGCTTGACCTCGTCTATGCATGTCAGCTGGTCTGGCGTCTCCTCGTAGGGAAAGGCAGCCTCGAAGGATGTCTGCCACTCGCCATCGGGGGGGAACGCGAACCCCCTGGCAAGCCTGCGGCGCGAATAGATGCGTATCAGACGCTCGGCCAGGTCTTCTACCGACTTCTTGACCTTGTTCTTGCGGTTTTCCCAGGACTTCGAGCCAAGGCGGTCCAGCCGCGGTTCGTCGCCCTCGTTGCCTATGTAGCGCTGAACGAGGTTCGACTGCTCTATCGGTACGAAGACGCTCTCTTCTTCCGCATACTCTATCTTGACGTAGTCGCGGTCGTTGCCCATCACCCTGACGCGCTCGATGCCGGTGAAGCGGCCGATGCCGTAATTGACGTGCACCACGAAATCGCCTGGGTTGAGTTCGATGAAGGTGTCGATGACCTTGGACCGCGCGGTCTTGAGCGACTTGGGAGCCCTCCTGCGACGACCGAATATCTCCCCTTCATGGACGAATGCTATCTTTGCCAGGGGTACCGTGAAGCCGGCCGACAGCCCCTCGGCATGCACCGCTACCTCGTCGCGGGCGATAAGCGAGCCGATGCGTTCCGCCTGCACGGCGTTCTCGGCAAAGACGTGTACCTCGTATTTGGCGCGCAAGAGAGAATCAAGTTCGTCGCGGAAGTACTTGACGTTGCCGAAGAACGAGCGGGGCTGCTCCGAGCCGAAAGCCAGCCGATCCGCCGCCCCGGCATCCTTGAGGGACCAGGTGACCAGTGTCCGGGGAAGGGAGGCAGCCACCTCGTCGAAGTCTACGAGGATGCTCTCCGGCGGAGGCACGGGCCCGTCGAGCATGGCCTTGCGGTAGAGCCCCGCATATTCCCGCTTTACCGCCTCGGTCTGGCCGGATAGCCTTTCCCGTTCCATGAGCACGACCACGTCGTCATGTCCCAGGTATTCAAAGAGGCTGGCCGGCCTGCCGTAGGCCAGCGGATACATCGTTTCCTCGCCTTTGGCCTCGCCGCGCTCCGAGAGGGCTTCGACGAGTTCCGCTACCATGATTGAACGGTCCTCTCCCGAAGGCGAAGGGCAGGCAAGCAAGCGGACGCCGACAGACCTGGCCAGCTCGGGTGTCCACACGAACTCCCGCGCCGGCCTGAGCAGTGCCGATGAAGGCCTCTCCGGATCGGAAGCCTGCGATACCGGTTCGAAGCGCCTCAGTTCCTCCACCACATCGTACTCGAAAACGAATCGCCAGGCCGTATCGTCGCCTGGCATGTACACGTCGAGCACCTCTCCACGGAGGGCAAATTCGCCGGGCAGGCTGACACGTGGAACACGCAAGTAGCCCCAGGCCGCAAGCCTGTCGGCGGTGGCTGTGGCATCTATCGCATCGCCCTTGCGGATGCGGTAGAGTCCGCGTTCGAATGAATCCCTCGGCGGTACTGGCGTCATCGCGGCGCGCTGCCCCGCGACGACGACCCGGGGGCCGTCGTCGTC
>CAZNXK010000042.1:0-25113 GCA_964576835.1 uncultured Treponemataceae bacterium
TGGCGGAAAGAGCGTATCGCGGATGGAAGGATATTAAGCCGCAACGCCGACTTTGCGACTGCGTTCAAGAACCTGTTGTCGGACCCCTCAGACGCTGAGTCCCGGGACAAGCTCCTGACCTGGATGTCGCGCTTCCACGAGCATTACCGCTACGAGCGGCTTTTCCTTTTCGGTCCGGATGGCGACCTCAAGCTGTGCATACCGGAGGGTTACGTCGACGACCCGGTGCTTTCCGCGCTGGCGGCCTCGCCCGCGGGGCTGGATTCGGTGCAGTTAAAGGATTTCTACCGCAACCCGTCCGATTCCAGGGTCTACCTGAGCGTTCTCGTTCCCATTCTGGAAGAAGCGCGACCAGGGCTGCTCGCGATGCGGATTGACCCGCAAGTGGTTCTGTACCCCTCGCTGACGCGCTGGCCCTACCTGAGCAGGTCGCCTGAAACCCTTCTCGTACGCGTTGATGGCGACGATGTGGTATTCTTGAACCCGCTTCGATTCGACCCGCAGGCGGTCCTCAACCTTCGATTCTCGATTTCGGGCAATCCCGAATTGCCCGCGGCCCAGGCCGCCTCGGGGGAAAAGAAACAGTTCGATGGCCGAGACTACCGCAATGTCCCGGTCATCTCCGCGCTTTCACCGGTTGACGGCTCCCCGTGGTTCATCGTCTCCAAGATCGACCTTGCCGAGGTCCGCGAAGGCGGCACAGTCAACCGGATCATGATGCTGCTGCTCGTCATCGCCCTGCTTGGAGCGGAAACCATCGGCTCCCTGATGCTGTCCAGGCATTGGCAGGTCCGGGTACTTGCGCTGGAGGCCGAGGATTCAAGGCGGCGGTTTGAGGCGGAAGCGAAACATAACCAGTCTTTGCTTGAAATGAACGCCAGCCTCGAGCGGAAAGTCGAGCAACGCACCGCCGAGCTCAAGACTTCCAACAAGGAACTCGAGGCATTTGCCTACTCGGTGGCCCACGACCTTCGCGCTCCGTTACGCTCCATAGACGGCTTCGCGTGCATACTGCAGGAGGATTACGGAAAAGCGCTGGGCGAAGAAGGCAGGCGTCTCCTCGAGATCATCAGGTCGAGCGGACTGAAGATGGACGCTCTGACGCTGGATTTACTCGAGCTAACCAAGGTGGGCAAGATCGAGCTCGAGAAGTCCGTTGTCGACATGGGCGCCCTTGCGCTCGAAGCCTTCGGCATATGCGCGGCTCGGTCAGTACTTGCCACTTTCGATTTCAAGCCGGGGAATCCGCCGGCCGCGCTGGCCGATCGTTCCATGATGCAGCAGGTCTGGCTTAACCTGCTGTCCAACGCGGTCAAGTATTCGGTGCCTGGCAACGTGCACAGGGTCGAGGTCGACGGCTTCGCGGAGGACGGAATGAACGTCTATTCAGTGCGGGACTACGGGGTGGGTTTCGACCAGCACTACGCGGGAAAACTTTTCGGCGTATTCCAGCGGCTGCATGGCTCCGAAGAGTTCCAGGGATCCGGTATAGGCTTGTCCATAGTCAAGAAGATAGTCGAGCGGCACGGAGGAAAGGTCTGGGCGGAAGGCCGGCTTGGGCAGGGAGCTACATTCCATTTTTCAATTCCGGGAGGGCATGAACATGGATCCTAAGACCGCCGTTGATATTCTCCTGGTGGAAGACAACCCCAACGATACCGAACTCACCCTGCGGGCGCTCAGGAAAAACAACCTGACGAACACAATCGTCCATGTGCGCGACGGCGAAGAAGCCCTGGACTATCTGTTCGCCAAAGGAAAATTCGCGGGCAGGAATGTATCGGCCAGCCCGCGCCTCATGCTCCTCGACCTCAAATTGCCCAAGGTGGACGGACTTGAAGTGCTCAAGGCCGTAAAAGCCGATCCTCGAACCGCACTGATGCCGGTCGTCATCCTGACGACGTCCAAAGAAGACAGCGACGTGATGAGGAGCTACAAGCTCGGCGCCAACAGCTATATAGTCAAGCCCGTGGATTTCACCAAATTCATCGATGCGGTCAAGGAGATTGGATACTACTGGCTTCTTTTGAACGAGATACCATGAACGCTTCGGAAGGACGGCCTGGCAGGAATGAAGCGCGGAACGAGCCGGACATCGACGAGCTGAAGCGCTCGCAGCTCGAAGTAGCCAGCCTGAACGCCAGGCTGGAACAGCTGGTTCTCGAGAGGACCGCGCGGCTTGAGCAGGTAAACAAGGATATGGAAGTCTTCCTGTACACCTTGTCCCACGACCTCAAGGCGCCGCTACGCGCCATCGCGGGCTTCTCGCGGATCATAGAGGAAGACTATGCGGATGCGCTCGATGGGGAAGGCAGGCGCAAGCTCAGGGTGATTTCAGACAATGCAACGATGCTCGACTCCATGTTGTCCGAAATACTGTGCCTGGCAAGGATCGATGCGGCGAAAACCGACAGCACCAGGATAGACATGGGATCCATGGCCGTGGCGATGTACCACGAAGTGGCGACAGCGGAAGAAGTCGCCGGAGTCGACTTCAGCGTCGGCGCGATCCCCGACGCCTATGGAGATTCCACGCTGATGCGTAAAGTCTGGGGCAACCTGCTGACCAACGCCCTCAGGTCTACGGCCGGCAAGGAAGCGCGGTCGATATCGGTCCATGCCAGTTCCGATGATGGCGGGTCGACGTATTTCATCAGCGACAACGGCCGGGGATTCGTTGTAAAATACAAGGACAGGCTGTTCCTTCCCTTCGCTCATCTGACTTCCAGCCCCGACTGCGGCGGCGGCGACATCGGCCTTGCCATCGTAAAGCGCATCGTCGAAATGCATCTGGGCAGCGTCGGCGCGGAAGGCGAGGAAGGCAAAGGTTCAAGCTTCTGGTTCTGGCTGCCGGCCTGGCATCCCGCGAGGAATGGAGGCGAGCGTGGCGAACAATGAAACCCTGAAGATACTCTTCATCGAGGACCTGCCGACCGACGTCGAGATCGCGGAACGGGCCTTGGCCAAGGCGGGCCTGACCTTCGCCTCGCATCGCGTCGAAACGGAAAACGGGTTGACGGAAGCGCTGCGCTCGTTCAAGCCGGACATCGTCGTCTCCGATTATTCACTGCCTTCCTTCGATGGCATGTCAGCGTTGCTCCTCGTACTGGAATTCGACCCCTTTCTGCCCTTCATCGTCTTCACCGGCTCGATGAACGAGGACACCGCCGTCAGTTGCATGAAGGCAGGCGCATCCGACTACGTCATCAAGGAACACATTGCCCGGCTTCCCTTCGCCATCGCCGAGGCGATCCAGTTCAGGGCCAACCAGAAAAACCTGTCCATCCAGGGCAGGCAACTGCAGCAGAGCGAAGCCCGCTACCGTTCCCTCTTCGAAGACAGCAATGCCGTCATGCTTATAATGGATCCGGAAAACCAATCCATCACTGACGCCAACAAGGCAGCAGTGCAGTATTACGGCTGGCCCCGGGAAGAGCTCGTCGGCAAAAGCATCACAGAGATAAGCATCCTGCCCCCAGGCCGGCTCAAGGAACAGATGCGCCTGGCCATCGACTCGAAGAAGGGTCATTTCCTGTTCAAGCACAGGCACGCCGACGGGACGGCGACCGACGTGGAGAGCCACTCGGGTCCGATAGTCATAAACGACAAGACCTACCTCTTCTCGATAATCCACGACGTCACGCTTCGAGTCCAGGCCGAGCGCGAGCGCGATGAAATTTCCGGCAAACTGTCCCACTACCTTGCGACAAGCCCGACGATAACCTACGCCTTTCGCCTGCTCGACGGCGACATGTACCTGCAATGGGTCAGCGAGAACATCTCTTCGATACTCGGCTATTCAGTGCAGGAAGCACTCGCCAAGGGCTGGTGGTTCAACAACGTTGCCTCGGTAGACAGGGCCGGAGCGCTCCAGGGAATAGCCGAACTGGCCAGGTTTGACAGCTACGCCCACGAATACCGGTTCATGAAGAAGGACCGCACGACGGTCTGGCTCAGGGACGAAATGCGTCTCATGCACGCAAGCTCCGACGACGAGGTAGTCGGCACATTGACCGACATCACCGAGCATAAGCGGTCGGAGGCTGAAACCGCGCTGAAAAGCGCGGCGTTGGAGGCGGCGGGAAATGCCATCGTCATCACCGACCGCGACGGCACGGTAGAATGGGTAAACATCGCCTTCCAGACGCTGACCGGGTATGCGCGGGAAGAAGCCATCGGAAGGAATCACCGCGACCTGGTTAAATCCGGCTCACAGGATCCAGCGATGTACACACAGCTGTGGGATACCATAGTCTCGGGGAGAAGCTGGCAGGGCGAGCTGGTCAACAAGCGGAAATCAGGAGAATTGTACGAAGAGGAAATGCTCATAACCCCGGTGCTGGACGATTCCCGGCGGATAGCCCATTTCATTGCCGTAAAAAACGACATTACCGAAAGGAAGCGGTCGCAGAAACTGCTCGAGGCATCGGTGCGTGAAAAGGAAGTCCTCCTGCGCGAGGTGCATCACCGGGTCAAGAACAACATGCAGATCATCTCGAGCCTCCTCAACCTTTCGGCCGAGGGCCTGAGCGACTCCATGTCGAGCCGCATAATCGACGAACTGCACCGGCGCATAGACGCCATGGCCATTGTCCACGAGCAGTTCTACCAGGCCCGCGACCTGTCCCTCATAGACTTCTCGGTTTACCTCGGCGAGCTGGCCAGCTCCATCATCGAGGATATGGGAGCCACGCCCGGGAATCCCGAAATACGCTATGCGCTCAAGCCGCTGTTCCTCAACCTTGAATCGGCCATTCCCGCGGGGCTCATCGTCTCCGAGCTGGTATCCAACGCTATCAAATTCTCGACAGCCAGGCCGGACGGCAAAGGCATCATAGGAATATCTCTCAAGTTCGAAGCAGGAGCTACGGTAGAATTGGAAGTCAGGGACAACGGCCCGGGCTTTCCCGCTGGCTTTGACGCCGGGACCGCCACTACACTCGGCATGCGGCTCATCCAGATACTCTCGGAACAACTGAAGGGGACAGTCAGCATGCGCAACGACGCAGGCGCCGTTGTCGTCCTTCGATTCAATACTTCTGCATGACTGGAAGGGGAACGACCATGGAAATTGCCAAGCAGTGCATGCTGCTCGTCGACGACGAACCCAACATCACCAACGCCATCCGCCGCGAGCTGGCCGACTGGGCCGAGGAACGGTCCATCGAGATTGTCACGGCCACCTCGGCCCAGATAGGCCTCAACATCCTCCAGACGCGGGGAGCTTCGACCGCCGTCATCATCTCCGACCTCAAGATGCCGGAGATGAAGGGCTCCGATTTCCTCCTGGAAGTCAAGGACAAGTATCCGCACATCGTTTCACTCCTGCTAACCGGATATTCGGATACCGATGAAGTGATCAAGGCGGTCAGCGCCGGCATCTTCAGCTACATACTCAAGCCTTGGGAGCCAGCCTACCTCCAGGCCCAGGTGCAGAAAGCGTATGACCATGGTCAGGCGCTCCGTCAGAACGCCGAGTACCTCGCCACCATGGCAGAAGAACTCAAATGGGCCGGCGAGATGCAGAAGGCCATACTCAAGCCAAACATCGTAAAGTCCGACGGCGTCGAATTCAGGACAAGCTACCGCCCTGTGCCCGGCCTGTTCTGCGGCGGCGATTACTACGACGTCATATTCCTGGGCTCGGACCGCTACCTGCTCCTCATCGGCGATGTGGCCGGTCACGGGGTCAAGGCAGCATTCATCACCGGCATCCTCAAGGCCATCATCTACCCCGAATACGTCCGAGGCGTGATAGGCAAGGTCTTCTCGCCCGGCGCTTTCCTGTCGTGGCTCAACGGCAGGATGAACTTTGAATTCCGGAGCACCTCGAACATGCTCATCACCTTCTTCGCAGGGGTCCTCGACGTGAACAGCCACACCCTCCAGTACGCGAACGCCGGGCACGACCATCCCTACGTCATCCGCGGCGGAATACCCAGCGAGCTTCCGGTGTCGGGCACCGGCCTCGGTTTCGTCCAGGCGGTGACCTATCCCGAACAGGTCGTCCGCGTCCAGCCGGGCGACCTCCTGCTCCTGTACACCGACGGCCTCGTCGAGCTCGACTGCCACGAGGGCAAGGGCCTGGTCAAGCTGATGCCGCTGCTCAGGAGCGTAGCGCCCGGCGACGACTACCATCGCAGGCTGCTGGGCGCGGCGCTCGCGGACGCCGGAGCCAGCGACTTTTCAGACGACGTGACGCTGCTCACGGCAAAGCTGCTGTGATCCATGGAACTCCGCGAGGCCATCGACAGGTACTTCGGCAAAAGCTCGGCTATGAGGGTCGAAGCCGTCCAGAACCCGAAGGGCCTCGTCATCCTGCTTTCCGGCTCGCTGGACCTGGAATGCTCGCGGTCGCTGCAGGACCTGCTGTCCTGGATAATCGAGCACCACAGTGGAAGTTACAGCCTCATCGTCGATCTCGAACACGTCAATTACATCTCGTCCACGGGAGTCGGCGCGCTGACGATAGCGCTGACGACCGCCAGGAAGCGCGACACTCGTTTGCAGCTCAGAAACCTGCAACCCAAGGTCCGCGCGATTTTCCAGCTTCTGGGCCTGATGAACTACTTCGAAGAGGCGGGCGCAGATGACTAGCCAGCATTCCGATCCTACAGAACTGCACCTCGACTCGCGCCTGGGAATCCTCTCCCTGACCGTCGAACTGAGCAGGATATTCGCCAGGGATGAATCAGAGAAGGCGAACATAGCGGCCATAGACGCCATCAAGAAGTCATTCGACGCCAGCGCCGCGGCCTTGTTCTACATCAACAACAAAAACGTCTTCAGGATGTGCATCGCCGGAACCGACTTCCCCATCGCCCTGCCGGAAGCCAGGTGGCGATCCTGCGTGGAAACTCACGGCGGCGCCTCAGGGACAGCCCGTTTCGGGTCGTGGTCGATACCCGGCATCGACAAGGCGTTGCCGGCGTGGATATCGGTATGCCTGTATGCCTCGGGTAACGATGGCGGCTACATATTCCTCGGCAGGGAGGATGGAACATGGAGCGACCAGTCCCTGTCGGCGCTCGCTTCATTACAGGAAGCCATCTCCCCCATCGTCGAGACTCGCCATGAACGCGAGCTCGCGGAACAGAAACGGGCAGAAGCGGAAAAGCGGCTGGCCAGGAACGAGCGACGGCTGCGCGACCTCTTCGAAGGTTCCAGGGACATGATCTATACCGCCAGCGCGGACGACATCATCACCGGAGTCAACAGCTCCGCGGCGACCCTCCTGGGATACCCGTCGAAGACGGATCTGACGGGCAAGCCGTTCAGCAACTTTGCCCTGAACCCGGGAGACAGGAGGCTCTTCTTCGAGAAGATGGTCGCCCATGGTTACGTCGACGATTACGAAATCGTGCTCACCAGGAAAGACGGCAGCTCCATTTTCTGCATCGAGACTGCCCACGCGCTCAAGGACGCTTCGGGCGCGATCATCGAGATGCAGGGCATCGTCAAGGACATCAGCGCGCGGATAGCCAACGAGCAGAAACTGTGGAAGATGAACCTCGAGCTGGCCGATACCAACCTCAAGCTCCAGAAGACCCAGATGCTCATGGTCCAGCACGAGAAGCTCGCCTCCATCGGCCAGCTCGCCGCTGGCATAGCGCACGAGATAAACAACCCGTTGGGCTTCCTGACCAGCAACCAGACGACGCTGGAGAAATACTTCGGCAAGATCAAGCTCGCCTTCGCCGACCCTGCCAGGTCCGGAAAATTGGCCGAGGTATTCTCCGACGCCGAGGCCATCTTCGCGGAATCCCGTGACGGGTTCGAACGGATAGTCAAGATAGTCAGCAACCTGAAAAATTTCTCGAGGGTGGACAGGACCGGCGACTTCGACGACTTCGACCTTAATGCCGGCATCGAAAGCACTCTGGTGGTGGCATGGAACGAGATCAAGTACGTCTCCGAGGTGCGCAAGAATCTGGGGGAACTGCCTCATATACGCGCCAACGGGAGCGAACTCAACCAGGTGGTGCTCAACATCATCGTCAATGCCGCCCAGGCGCTCGGAAGCCTCAAGAAAAGCGAGAAGGGGCTGATAGAAATCACGACAAGGCTCGAGAAGAACCAGGTGATCCTCTCCATCCACAATGACGGGCCCGGCATACCACAGGCCATCCAGAACAGGATCTTCGACCCGTTCTTCACGACCAAGGAACCGGGCAAGGGCACCGGACTTGGGCTGAGCATCTCGTACGACATCATCGTCAACAAGCATGGTGGCCAGCTCTGGGTGGAATCCGACGACTCGTCGGGTACGACCTTCTTCATTTCGCTGCCCGTCGCGGGGCCGGCCGCTCACGAGGACGGCAAGTCGGGCTGACACCTGCCTTTCACGGCTTCCGCGATGCAAACGCTCAGCTCCGACAGGATGAAGGGCTTTCCAAGAAAGCCGTCAAACACCGCGTCGTGGTCATTGGTTCGCGCGGAGCCGGTAACGGCGATCAGGCAGGGGCCTCCACCGGCGAGCGTACTGGACGCGGCCCGTATCGCGCCGGCCGTGGCCATGCCGTCTATACCCGGCATCATGAGGTCGACGAGCACCAGGTCGTAGCGGGCGCGTTCGCATGACGCCAGCGCGGCGCGGCCATCGCGCGATTCGTCCACCAACCAGCCGAGACGGACGAGCATGCGCCTTAAAAGCTCCCGGTTCATGGTATCGTCATCGACAACGAGAGCCCTCACGAACCACCCCGCGGGGCTTGTCCCGGGAGGGAACACGACGCGAGGTTGGCCGCTGAAATCGCCGTGGCGAGCATGAGCCGTATCCTCTCCAGGAGCCCGGACAGGACTTCGCGGTCTTCATCGGGGTAGTGTTCGACGAATAGCGTGACGAGTTCCTTGCCCGACTTGCACAAGAATCGCTGGAAGGCCTGCGACAGAATCGAAGCTTCCGTCCGGATGTCGATGCGCACGTCGGTGGTACCCGCAAGCGCCAGACCCAGCGCAGTCATCGCCCCATCGACTTCAAGCTTGATGCGGCCGACAGCCGCCGACAGCCCTGGCCCCGTCGATGTGAAAGCCGAGCTGAACGCCGCCGCGGAGATTGCTTCCCGCTCAGCCATGGCGGCGGCCAGTGCGGCATACAATTTCCTGATGTCGGTGGGCTTGGGGAAGACATCGTGGAACAGCGTCTCGGCATCCTCGATGGTATCCCTGTCCTGGGCAGTCATCGCGAACAGCGGCATCGAAGGCGAGTACCGCGAACCGGCATAGGCCCTGATCGCCCTGGCCAGCTCAGTCCCCGAACAGACGGGCATCTGGATGTCGAGTAGCCCTGCATCGACGTAACGCGACTCCAGGATCGTAAAAGCCTGGGCTGCGCTCGAAGCGCAATGGACGCGGAGGCCCGAATTCTCGAGGAGCGTCCGCATGTATTCAAGGTTGACTTCGTTGTCGTCGACGACCAGAACAGTATAACGCGCCGCTTCGCCGACGGCCGCCTTGACCGGGGAGGCCGCGGGCACAATGACCGTGAACACGCTGCCAGAACCGAGTTCGCTCGACATCCGCAGCTCGCCTCCAAGCACCATGACGATGTTCCGGGCCAGCGCCAGGCCGATGCCCGCGCCCTTGACCACTGCATGCTCGCGCGAGTCGGACCTGGAGAAAGGCTTGAAGACAAATTCGTGGTCTGACAACGCTATGCCGGCTCCGGTATCCCGGACCTGGACTACCAGGTGGGGCACGTTGCCCTCGCGGCGCTCCATCGCGGCGGCGACCGAGACTGATCCACCAGCCGTGTACTTGATGGCGTTGTCAACCAGTATTGCCACGACGCGGCCAAGCCTGTCGGGATCGGACTCGATGACCTCGTCGCTCTCGACGTTCATCGAGAAAGCCAGGCCTTTGGCCTCGGCTTCCTTCCGGTACTGTCCGCATGTCCGCTCCATGAACGCGACAAGCGGGAACGAGAGCCGCTGTATCGACGCTTCGAAATTCTCGGAGCGCACGTAATCGAGTATGCCCGTAAGGATCTCGAGAAGCTTTTCCGCGTTTTCCAGTATTGCCGCGGCCTTGTCCGGAGCCTCCACGCTCGTCACCTGGAGGAGGCGGGCGGCCGAGATGATGCCTGTGATGGGATTCTTGAGCTCGTGGGTCATGCTGGACAGGAAACGCGTCTTGGCCTGGCTGGCGACTTCCGCGTCGCTCCTGGCATTGCGGAGCATGACTTCCATCGATTTCCTGGTGCTCACGTCCTCGATGATGGCTATCGCGTGCGTGATGGCGCCCGAGGGCGAGCGCACCGGGGCCATGGAGAAATCAGCCCAGAACTGGCCTCCCGACGAGCGCGGCACCAGGACTTCCTCGCGAGATTCGAACCCGTCCCGCACCGTCTTTGCGATGCGGTCGGCCTTGTCGGGCTGGAACGAGAAGAAGCTGAACAGGCCCTTGCCTATGACCTCAGGCGGGGAATAGCCGGAGAGCATGAAGAATGACGGATTGACGTACTCCACCTCGAACTCGTGGTTGAGGACGAAAACGCACGAGCCCAGCTGGTCTATGGCCTGGTACAGCTTGCGGAGCATTTCCTCGGACTTGCGCCTGAGCGTCACGTCCCTGATGATACCTACCGATCCCTTGAACTCGCCTTGCTCGTCGCGGGCATATTCGCCCGCCGCGGATATCTCGCCGTATGAAATGACGCTGCCTATCATTTCCCGTGCATGGCCGGTGGCGCCCGGCTTCTTGCGCAGGCGAACCTCGAGGTCGGTTGTCCGGCGGTCTATGCCGCGCCGCTCGTTGAACAGCTTTGGGCTGAGCGCCAGCCCCGTCCTGTAACCGACGAAATCGGGGAGGACCTTGTCGCGGTCGACGGCAGAGGCATCGTCGTCATGGAGGAGCACGGAGTAGTGCTTGCCCACGAGGTCCGATGGAACGTAACCCAGTATCGATACGGATTCGTTGACGAACGTTATCACGCCCTCGATGTCGAGTTCGTAGACTATGTCGGGAAGGGCATGGACGAGTTCCTCGTAACGCTTGCTGTATTCCGCCGCCTGCGTCCTGTCCGCAAGCCCTTTGGATACCGCGATTACGGCACCGGCCACCCACATGGAAACGCCCGAGAACGGATGCGGCTCGGGATCGAGCCTCAGGATGGTAAACCCGCCTACCGTGGCAAGCCTCAGGAGCGACTCGTTCGCTTCCGTCCCGCTGATCAGGGCTCCGAGAGGCATCCTGTCGCCGTCGAGGAGGCCAGCCGCCAACCTGGCCATCGCGGGATCGGCAACCAGGATATCGATGGGGCGGGCACGGTTCGAGGATATCGCATCCCTGAGCAAGGCCTCCCCGACGAATGTCGCCAAATCCGCGCCCGCCACGCGCGACTTCAATTCCCTCGACAGACGTTCAGCCGTACCGGCTTCACGCACGGCAACCGCGACGAGCGGCCTTTTTACATTTTGTTTTACCATGGTTTCAATCTTCCCCATCGCGATCGCAGGCCCGGCGAACGCCATCTATCCATGCGTCTTCGGTCTCGAGCCGCTCCACGCTCGGTCCCATGCGCCAGGTCCAGTTGAAGCCGTCCACGCTGCCGGGAACATTGATCCTGTCGGCATCGGGGTCGGCGGAGCGCAACGCGCCCGAAGTGTCGAGCGCGTCCTGCAACTGCACGACGAACAACTCCGAAGGAGCCTTGGCCAGCGCGCCAAGCACGGTCACCGCGGTTTCGGGGTCAAGCTTCACGGGTACGGGTGACAGGCCGGGGCAATGCTCCGCGGCAAAGGCCTCTCGTCCGTCCTCGCGTTCCCACCAGCCGCGCAGCGTCGACGTGTCGTGGACGCTCGGCGTGCAGGCGGACAGCCTGGAGTAGGACGACAGCGGCTTGAATGGCTGGCCCGGCTTGTCCCAGAAGCGCATCCACCTCGGCACCCGGAGGCCGGGTATGCCAAGCCCGGCGAGCACCTTGGGCACGCAGTCGGGAACCGCGCCCAGATCCTCGGCGCATGGCAGCATCGACGACGACGCGGCGAGCATCGACAGCAGCTCGCGTCCGCGTTTTTCCCAGCCAAGCTCGGCTACGGCGGCCTTCGCGGCGATCAGGGCTCCCAGCGCCGAGCGCTCCGCATCTGACAGGCTGGCCCAGGCCCTGCTGTCGCGGTGGCTCCAGGCAGGCGTGTAGACTCCGTCGCCTATGGCAAGGAGCGCCCTGTCGCGCCAGCGCCGCTTGAGGAATTCCGTGGCCTCCGTCCCCAACCCGAGCGCGCTCAGGTCGGACTCGCCACGCACCGTCCGCTTGAAGAGGAAGAGGTCTTCGGCGCCTATCCTCTCGAGGGCGAGTGACCCGGCCTTTTCCGCATCCGCCCCCGTCGCGGCCCGCATCTCCCGACCGTCCAGGTGCGGCTCGGAAAGCCAGCGGACGCGCTCTGCGGGGAAACCGGCGGCTGCCAGTTCAGCGGCGGATATCGCGGATCCGGGCACGAAGCGGCCGAGGCAACCCGTCTCCTCGCGGTCGCCGAGCGCCCATATCCTGAAGAAGCCCAGCACGTGGTCTATCCTGAAGGCCGAGTAGTAGCGGTCGGCCTCGGCGACGCGCGCCTTCCAGAACGAGTAGCCGCCGGCGGCCATCGCGTCCCAGTCGTATATGGGGAAACCCCAGTTCTGGCCGGTCGCCGAGTACATGTCAGGCGGAGCTCCGGCCCGTTTCGTCAAATCGAAGAACGAACGGTCGGCCCAGACATCGGCCGAATCTTCGTTCATCAGAATTGGAATATCGCCGAGCAGGGCGATGCCCATGCCTGCGACAGCGGAGGCGGCGGCGCCGAACTGACCGGCGGCGCGCATCTGTACCCACGCGTGGAATGTCTGCTCGTCGGACGCGGCCTTCTCGAGCCACAGTTTCTCTATCCCGGCGTGCGTCGGATCGCGACTCGCCGGCCATTCGCGCCATGCGCGTTCTTCGTACGCCGATTTGAGCCGCTTGAAGACGGCATAGGTCTTGACCCACGGGTTGGCGGCTACGAAGGAGGCGAGCCCAGGATCGGCCTTGATGCCTTTCTTCCCTGCGTCGTAGATTGCGCGGAGGGCACGGAGCTTGGCTTCGAGGCAGGTGCCGTACGGGAAGCGCTCTCCCGGTTCCGCGCGGGAAGCGAAGGCGTCGAGAGCCTCGAGCGCGGCCGGCGCCAGACTGGCTTCTGGAAGGTCGCGGACGCGGAGGTACAAGGGGTGCAGCGCGAATGCCGACAGCGCCGAATACGGCGAACTCTGGCTGCCGGTATCGTTGACTGGAAGGATCTGCACTAGGCCGGCTCCAAGTCGGGAGCATAGCTTCGCGAAGGGAACGAGGTCCGGGTATTCGCCTAGCCGCCATCCGCCATCAGTCCTGATGGAGCCCATGGGTATGGCCACGCCGAAAAGGCGCTTGCCGGTCGCTGGATATCGCATCGATCGCCTCCGCTACAGCGTTTCAGTATAGGCTACAGCGGGCAATGGGGCAATCGGGAGCCAATGCATCGCGCGTCGTCAACGACCATCGCCGGAACTGGCATCGACGGGAACGCCGAACAGCGCGCGGATAGTCGCGCCTATCGACGCGACCTGGTCCCAGGAATCCGCCTTGTCGGCTCCGCGTTCCCTGGGCTCGGCCGGGCCTATGACGCGCCCGAGTCCCATCGCCCTGGCCGCGCGCGCCCGGCCCGACATGCGCCGGACCGGCCTCACTTCCCCGGCCAGCGAGACTTCTCCGGCCAGCGCGACACCGGCGGGCAGGGCTATCCCCGTGCGGGCCGAGTAGAGGGCCGCCGCAAGCGCGAGGTCGACGCCCGGCTCGGCGAGCCTGATGCCGCCGGCCACGTTGACGTAGATGTCCTGGTCGGATAGCCGCAGCCCCAGGTGTTTCTCCAGCACCGCGGCAACCCTGGCCACGCGGGCAGGCTCCAATCGTTCCGAGTACACGCGCGACAGCGAAGCCTTGCCCGGTACCGTCAGCGCCTGAATCTCGACGAGTATCGAGCGCGTACCTTCCCAGGTCGCCGCGACCGCGGCGCCGGCGGGAGCCCCCCCGTCTCGGCGCACGAGGAATACGGTCGAGGGGTCGGACAGCTCCTCGAGGCCCCGTTCAGTCATCGTGAACAGTCCCACTTCGTCTGTGGAGCCGAATCGGTTCTTGGCGGACCGCAAGAAGCGCACGTCGGATTCGCTCTGCTCGAACATGAGGACGACATCGACGGTGTGCTCCGCGGCCTTGGGCCCGGCGATGAGGCCGTCCTTGGTAACGTGGGCGACCAGGAAGCAGGAGCTGCCCCGTTCCCGCGCCCAGTCTGACAGCTCGAGCGAGCAATACTTGACCTGGTTGGCGGTGCCGGGAACGGAACCGGCCTCGTCCGACGAAAGCGTCTGCAACGAGTCGACGACGAACAGCGCCGGCTTTACCCTGTCGAGCGCAGCAAGCGCCTCGGCAAGGTCACCCGAGCACAGCACTTCGAGGCCTTCGCGCCTGAGCCCCAGCCTGTCGGCGCGCAGCCGTATCTGGGCCGCGCTCTCCTCGCCGGAAATGTAGAGCACACGCCCCTGTACACCCGCAAGCGCGGCTATCTGCAGGAGCAGGGTGCTCTTGCCTATCCCAGGCTCGCCGCCCACGAGGACGCTCGAGCCGCGCATGATGCCGCCGCCAAGCACCCTGTCCACCTCGGCAAGGCCGGACGGGGACCGCGCGCCTTCCGCCGGGTCGATGGCTGCGAGCGGCACGGAAAACCTGGTCGCCTTCGTCGCCCTGCCGTCGGCCGCGGGGGCGGCGCTCTCGCGCAGGGTGTTCCACTCGCCGCACTGCGGACATCGGCCCAGCCACTTGGCCTCGCGGTGTCCGCAGGCGGCGCACTCGTAGCCCGGTTTTTGCTGCTTGGCTGCCATCGCCATCAGACGCCGTGCATCCTACAGGCCAAGGTCGAGCGCAAGCTTGGCCCTCGATACCGCGAGCACCTCGGCTGTCGACACCCTGACGAGCCGCAGGAACAGCTCGTAGCGGTCTGCTCGCCTATAGAGCGTCGACGCGACAAGCACCTCCGCTCCCAGCAAGCCGCCCACCTTCGCGGCGCTGCCCTCGTCCGCGAGGCCCGACAGCTGCAGCTCGAGCTCGGCCAGTATCTTCTGGAGATCCTTCCGCTCCACAGGCTTCCAGCGTTTAGCCACGGCTGAAGCCATGGAGAGACGCTCTCCGAAGTATTCGGCCGTTGCTCCCAGCCCCGGATCCGAAGCCGCGACAGGTAGGACGACGCATGGCGTGTCCGCGGTGATATGGTAGGTAGAGTAATCGGCCAGGTTGCCTATGGCGTCGGCGAACAGTTTGTCCAGCGTCTGGTCCCGCGTTTCGTCATCTATCTTCTGCGCGCTGAAATAATCCTCGCCGACCGCCAGCGGCGTATCGGACAGGTTGGCAACTTCCTCCCGCACGAAGCGTATTATTATCGCCTCGAGCTTGTCCGTCTGGAAATTCGACCCGCTATGGTGGCTCACCGAACCTTCCTTGCCGCCCTCGGCCTCGCCGCCTTCACCGTAGGTCAGGAAGATGTACTTCGAGTCGGTCAGCTGGGCTACCTGCCGCAGAAGGTATTCACCCTCGAGCGGCAGGCCGCCTGTGCCTATCGTGTGCAGTTTGATCGCCTTCGCGCGGGCATCGTTCGCGGCATCGATGTAGGTATATTCCCTGTTGTAGTCAAGGTGCGCCTCGGCGTCGGTCACGATGAAGGCCAGCCTGAGGCCGTCACGGTTCCAGTCCATCTTGTTGACGGCGTCGTCCAGGGCCGATTCCAGGTCCTCGGGGCCGTCTCCGCCCCCGTCCGCGGCCACCGATTCCAGCCTTGCCTGGAAGGCATCAAGGTCCTTCGTGAAAGGCACCACCTCCGTGATGTACTCGTCGCCGCGGTCCTTGTACAGCACCAGCCCGAAGCGTACCAGGGGCCTGGGCTTCAACTCGGCCAGGTTGGCGTAGATGATCTCTATCGTCGACTTGAGCCGTTCTATTTCCTCGCCCATCGAGCCGGTCGTGTCCATCACGAACAGGACATCGAGAGGAACCGGCGCCGGCACCGCGCGCTGGCCCTGCAAGCGAAGTTCGACGAGACGAACGCCGTCCCGGGACGCCTCGAGCCGGGCCGACAGCCTGCCGTATTCGGCGCGTACATCGAACCTGTCAGTCCTCGCGCCGAGAACCGCGGGATAGAATCGCCAGCTGCCGTCGGAATAGGTCTGCCCCGATGCCAGGAGCTTGCCTCCGGCCGATGCCGTCACTCTGGCGTTGGCCACGGGTTTGCCGGCGGAATCCACGACGCGAACCGTCAGACGCTCGCTTATGTCGTATTCGAAATGTGGCACCTCGCCGTATTTCTGCAGGAAATCGACGAAGTAGTTGAACTGGGCGTTGTCATCGGAGAAGCCGGCCTTGAGACCGGAGCTGCCCGGCGTCGCGCGGGGAGCGGCGGCGCTCGCGGCGCCGGCGATACCAGGCATGGCCTTCGACGAATCTTTCCCGATCGCGGGCGCAGGCGTTGGCGCGAACTCGAACATCCTGGCATCGGATTCAGCATCCGTCGACCTTGTCGCCGCGGCCTTCCCGTCATCCGCGAGCGCTGCGCCCGCATCGGGTGGAGCGCTCGTCGCGAGAGGAGCCTCCGTCGGACCCGGTACTTCGTCCGCCGGGGCGGCAAGTCCCGAGCATGACACCATGAAAGCTATGACAATCGCCGTGGCCGCCAGGAAAAGAGTACGCTTCATCGTGGCCTCCTTGCACTCATTTCTGGAGTATAGCGCAGCGCTGCCCCGAAATTGCAGCAATTGAGCCAATTACAATACCTTGACCCGCTTGATGGTCTCTTTCTTGACTCCGAAAAGACGGCTGAATTCCACCTCGGTAGCGTACGATGTTCCGGCTTTGGCGTTGAATATCGCGGCAAAGTCGCGCAGGTCCTCGGCAGACCCCGAGAATACCGCAGAAGCGAATGCCGAACGGTACAGCCCCGCTCCGGCCAGCGCCTTGGTGTCGAGCTTTCCGTATTGCGCCTTGGCTTTGCCGTCGATGATGGCTGTGCCGCCGTCGAACCCGATCGTGAATACGAAGTCCTCTCTTGAAATCATTACGCCTCCAGATAAATTGAAAAGCACTCTCCATTGAGTGGAAAAAGGCCGGAAGCTCCGCGTCTGGCGGGATTCCGGCCTCGATGGTTCATCGCCGCCCTTCGGGAGTCGCGCCGCCTCCGGGCGGCACGCCGCCTCCGGGCGTCGCGAAGCCCAGAGGCGGTACTACAGGTCAGGCAAGGCTGAAACTGTCCTTGCCGGCGCCGCACATCGGGCAGACCCAGTCTTCCGGCAGATCGGCGAAAGCGGTGCCGGCCTTGACATTGGCGTCAGGATCGCCAACCGCTGGATCATAGATGTACCCGCAGACATCGCATACGTACTTTGCCATTGTATCTCCTATCTATGCCTGGGCCATCCAGAGGCCGTGCAGGTTGCAGTATTCACGCGCGGTGACGCGCGACGCGGTCACATGGAAGGTAGCCTCCGGCTTGTCGCCGGGCTTGAGATGGGCACGGTACGACACCGAGTCCGCCTGCAGCTCGATCCACTCGATGTAATGTTTTTCTTCCATCGGATGGGCCACCGCGCCGACGGTCACGCGCCAGCCATCGGCGATGCGCTCGATGACCGGGACGTGCTTCTCTTTCGCCGCATCGGTGGTATTCTCGGCGAGGAGCTTCATCGGCTGCCCGCAGCATGTCAGCTCGCCGTCTCCGGCGTGCAGCACTTCGACGATATTGCCGCACTTCTCGCATTTGTAGACCTGGAAATTCTTCGTCATCATGTCCCCCTTACCAATTCTCGCCGAGCAGCTCGAAGTACGATTGCGGATGCGCGCAGGCCGGGCAGACCTTGGGGGCCTCGAGGGCTTCGATTATGTAACCGCAATTGAGGCAGCGCCATACCACCGGTTTGTCGCGCTTGAAGGCGGTCTTCTTGTCGACGTTGACCTTGAGCTCCTCGTAGCGCTTGGCGTGCTGCTTCTCTGCCACGGCAATGGCTCCGAAAACCGTCGCGATGGCGTCGAGGCCCTCTTCCTTCGCGATCTTGGCGAATCCAGGATACATCTCTTTCCACTCGTAGTTCTCGCCGCCGGCCGCCTCGAGGAGGTTCTCGGAAGTCGTACCCACAGGACCGGCAGGAAAAGTGCCGGTAATGGTGATGGTGCCACCTTCCATGAACTTGAAGAGACGCTTGGCGTGCTCTTTCTCCTGGTTCGATGTCTCCTCGAAAACTGCCGCGATCTGGATGTATCCCTCATCGCGGGCCTTGCTCGCGAAATAGGTGTAGCGGTTTCTCGCCTGAGACTCACCGGCGAAGGCCGCCATCAGGTTCGTTTCGGTCTTGGTACCCTTAATGCTCTTCATGCCTTCTCCTCTTCAGCCGTGATACGACGCTGGAATGCGCCGTGCCCGAACCCCCTGGAGGCAGGCCCGGGATGCTTGAAGAAGTATAGCTTAAATCCAATACCGAAGCAAACGTCATCGCGAAATAGATGCCCGCGACGAAAGCGGCGGAGCTCCGGCCCGCGTGGAACATGAGGAGGCACCGATGAACACCCGCGATGCGATCTACGAGCGGCTTTCCGGGAGCTGGGACGGGTCACCGGACATACGGGAAAGGTTGACGCGCTCGGGAACGCCGGCGGTGGCCGACTTCGAGCTGGTCGCCCCCACCCTTGGCACCGGGTCACGAGGCAAGGAAGTCCGCGTCCTGTCGGCCGAAGTGCTGTCGACCTGCGATTTCAGTTCCGGCATTCCCGAGGTCGGGGAGCTCGCCAGGGTTCCGGGGCTCGGCCATGCCAGAGCCTGCAGGATTGTCGCCGCTCTGGAACTCGGCAGGCGTTTCTTCGGCGTAAGGGAACGCCGCGTCAGCTGCCCGGAAGACGCATGGCAGCTCGTCAGGCATTTCGACGACCACAAGCAGGAACGGTTCCTGTGCTGCACACTCAATGGCGCACACGACGTGATAGCCGTCCGTGTCGTCACCATCGGGCTCGTCAACAGGACAATAGTCCATCCCCGTGAAATTTATTCGGAAGCGGTCGCCGACCGCGCCTGCGCCGTCTTCGTCGCCCATAACCACCCCTCCGGCCGCCTGGTCCCGTCCCCAGAGGACAAAGAGATCACCGACCGCCTGCGGTCAGCCGGTGAAATCCTGGGCATACCGCTCCTCGACCACCTGATATTCTCTGACGAATCCTATCTGAGCATGGTCGAGTCCGGGCTGATGGAAGCGCCGAGGCTGTAAAAAGGAGGACAGGTTATTCAACCGCCAGGAAAGGCGGTACAACGGGATCGTCACTTCTCGCGTACAAGCGGATGCGTGGGGCACGGCAGCCGATGCGGTAGCCCACAACCATCCTTCAGTCCGCCTCTAGCCTCTTTCATCGTGGCTCACGACGGCCAGTCAGAACTTGATTCTGGCGCTCGGGGCGAGTTCAACCCGGCGGTCGGCTTTCCAGCGCGCGTTCATGTTTTGGATCGCGGCCGGCCTATCGACGCCGATCGGGATAGAGTGGGCATCGCTCGCGACGGCCGTTCTCCACCCCGAGTAGAATGACGCCTCGACGGAATGCCGCACGCACTCGTCGCTATATACCCCGGAGAAGACGAGCCGACCGACGCCGAGCTCCTCGAAGGTAGCCTCCAGGCTAGTGCCCGAGAAGGCCGTCGTGCCGGTTTTGGTAACCCTGAGATGCCCGGCCGACGGCGTGAAGGCGGGAATCAGCTCGAAACCGGGCTCGCCTGGCCGAGACCCATCGTCGTTGTCGTAGACCCAGACGACGGGGCTTTCCACCTTCTCGGCATTCTCTACGAGCAACCGGATGTTCGCAATGACCTGTTGCTGGTTCACGATAGGCATGTTGGCTTTCTGCATGTCCATGATGACGAGGGCAGAACGCGTTCCCCGGCGAGTGGGAATCCAGTTACGAGCGGCGGCTAGTTCCCGTTCGGTCAGACCGCCGCTGCTCCGAGCGCATGAAGCGCCGAGCAGGCTCGCGGACAGGATCGCAATGAAGCGCATGAGATGGACCATGCTCCTCGTTCCATTGATTGCCTGCACTCTGTGACACTCCTTCGCCGGCTAGGCCTCGGGTTCTCGCCTTTTCCCATCCCGAAAGTTGCTGCCGCGCAGCGGCACGCAAACAGGATGAAATGGATACAGGAGGGGAAACACCATTTCCGGAAAACGCATGTTCTGGTCGCCAATCCGGCTTGTCCCGCTGTATGTCAAAGAGGGACCAATGTCGCGGCAGCCGCTTGATGGATCGTGCCGGAAACACCGACGATCTATCCTAGTTCCGCTCTTTTTGCCTGTCAATGCCGGAGCCAGATACAACGGACGAACGCCGCCTACTGGGGCGCGTCGGGATTCACCCTTACCAGGTAGATGGCCGGCAGACTCGCCAGGGTAACTATGCCCTTGACGACCACGTTGAACCAGAAAATCTGCCACACCTCGGCGGCGGGCATCCCGAAACCAAGGCCAAAGGCGAGCCACGAGAATACCAGGCTGTCGACGGGTACGCTCGCCGCGTTGGATGCCAGGACCCGCATCCACTGGAAGCGGGTCGTCACCCTTGTCGTCCACAGGTGATAGACCTCGGTGTCGATGAGCTCGCTGGCAACCTCGGCCAGGATGCTTGCGATGACTATGGTCCAGGCCGGCGACAGCACGCGGGCAAACGCCTCGTTCATCGTCACAGAGGCGCCTTCCCATGCGGCCCAGGAGGCATCGGGAGGTAGGACGCTGACGAGCCAGAAATAGAGCGCCATGACGACATTGACGGCGGCGGCCAGGAGTATAGTCGTTCGGGCGGCCTTTTTCCCGAGCCTCTTGTGGATCATGTCGCGGATCGTGAAGGTGACCGGGTACACGAACGTTCCGGCATCCACGGCCCATCCGGCTACAGAAGCTATCTTGAGGCTGCCGATGTCGGAAAGCATCTGTACGGCGATGTACGCGCCTATCAGGACAATAGCGCCGCCGGCGATTTCGGCGGGCCTCTCATGGGTGTCGCTCATTCGCTCTTCACCGGTCCTTCACTCTCGCTTCTCTGTATCGGCTTACCGAAGATTCCCCGAAGCATTTTGCCGAGCACATTCTTGCGTGCGGTGATGCGCACGCCGGTAAAGGCGGTTACATCCTTTTCTGACCCCGCGCACAGCATGACGTCGTCAGCCAGCAATCGGTAGCGCGGATCGAAGTATTCGTACTCGTCTCCTTGCTCCTTCCGGATGGCGACGACGTTGATTCCCTTCGACTGCCTAAAATTAGCCTCGACCAGCGTCGATCCGACGTAGCGCTCCGGTACCCCGATCTCGGCCAGGACCAGGCTCGGGCTTATGGCCATGAACGAGAACAGGGAACTCGAAACGAGCATCGGCACGATTTTGGTGGCAGCTTCCTTGGCGGGGTAGACTATCATCGTAGCGCCAACCACCTCGAGAATCTCTCCCCTCTCCTCGGTCTCGGCTCTGACGATGATCTTGCCCGCACCCAGTTTCTTGAGCGCGTTCGTGACGATGACTGCCGCCTCGATATTGTCGCCTACATCGACGATAGCCACGTCTATCGATTCGGGAATGATGCGTGACAGGGCTTGCCAGTTCAGCGCGTCCGCAATGAACGACTTGGAGGCGAGGTCCTTGCATTTCTCTATTATTGACTTGTCCTTGTCGATGATGATGATCTGGTCGGTCGCTTCGGACAGCTTTTCAAGGACGCGTACCCCAAAGCTGCCAAGGCCGACGATCACGTATTGCCTGACCATGATCTATCCTCCTAGCCTATCAGAAGGCTCTCCCGCGGAAATTCAGCGAAACGCTCCACCCTGTCGGAGGCTCGGCTAATTGCCATTGCGAACAAGCCGACCCTTCCCATGAACATCGTCGCTATCACGACAAGCTTTGAAACCATACCCAGCTCCGCGGTCACGCCGCGGGACAACCCGACTGTACCGAAGGCGGAAACAACCTCGAAAAGCAGATCCCCGAACGAGAATTTGCCGCCTTCCGCGGCCAGGATCATTATAAAAGCAACGCCAATGATAAGGATGGCTTTCGCAAGCACCGAAAGGGTCTTGGCGACAGAGGCTGCCGACAACGCGCCCCCCCTGTAGACTATCGATCCGTCTTCCTCGTAGCCACTGAACGCCGCGGCGATAGCCATGAATATCGTCGTGGTCTTCACTCCGCCTGCAGTCGAACCAGGCGATCCGCCGGTGAACATGAGGAGGATGATAACGGCGACCGAAGGCAGGCTGAGCGCCGACTGGGGAACGGTATCGAAGCCGGCGGTCCTCGGCGTGACAGACTGGAACAAGGCCGCAAGCAGCTTCTCCGGCACGCTCATGGCGGAATAGGCCTTGTCGTATTCGAGCATGTAGAACATCGCCATGCCGACAAGAATCAATATGCCGGTCATCGCCAGCACTATCTTCGCATGGTAGCTAAGCTTGCGTTTCGTCCGCATGAAAACCCGGCCCACATCCTGTACCACGACGAAACCCAGTCCACCTATGACTATCAGCGCGACAACCGCAAGATTGATGGCCCAATCACCGACAAAACCGTTGAGGCTGTTGCTGAAGGTAGAGAAACCGGCATTGCAGAACGCGGAGACGGCATGGAAGGCGGCGGCAAAATCATGATGCTCGATACCCAGGCTCTTGAACCTGTGCCTGATGATAAAAAACCCGATGAGCTCGATCGAGATGGTCGTCCCCAGGATTCCGCGGATTATTGTACGCGGATTGGACTCGACCTCGTCGATGTACATCTCCTTGATGATGCCCCTGTTGACGAGCGAGACCCTGCTCCTCGGTATGGCGACGTACAGCGTCGCGAAGGTTACTATCCCGAGTCCGCCGAACTGTATCAGCAGCATGATGACCGCCTGCCCGAAACGGCTGAACATGGCGGTATCCACGACAATAAGCCCCGTGACACATACGGCGCTCGTCGCCGTGAAAAAAGCGTCGAGGTACGAAAGCCGAACTTCACCGGCCCAGGCCCACGGCAGTGACAGCAACACGGAACCCAGCGCTATCACCGAGATGAAATACACAAAAATATTGATCTTGTCGCTGGATATTCGATACTTCATCTTCCGGCATCCTAGCACGCGACAGAATCATCCTTCAAGAGAACCGTAGCTCTGCGAATCCGCACAACTATCCTGCAGTTCCGTCAGAGGCTTCCTTGGCTGGATCAAACCATCCGCCAGGTACCAGACTTGTTGCATGCGGCGGCCCCCAGGAACCTGGCTCGTAGTCATCAGGCTGCGGGACGTCACCGAGCAATGGATCGACGATGCGCCAGGCCTGCTCGACATAGTCCATGCGGGCAAAGCGGTAGGTCTCACCGCGGATGGCGTCTCCCAGGATCTCGGCGTACGGGTCGCTGTCCGGGCCTTCATGCTCGTGCGAAGCGACGAGCTCGAGGTCGTGCCCGCGCTGGGACAAGCCGGGTTCGCGCACCGAAGCTCCCATGGCTATGACGGTGCCAGGACTCAGGCGGAAGCGTACATAATTCGACGACAGGCTCAACCCAGGCAGGACAGGCGGTGGCATGCGAAGCCTGACTATCACTTCCGTCCGGGTGACGGGCATGCGTTTGCCCGCCCTGATGTAGAAGGGAACGCCTTCCCAGCGCCAGTTGTTCACCTCGAGCCTGAGGGCGGCAAAGGTCTCGGTCCTGGAATCCGGCGCGACTCCCGCTTCGTCGAGGTAGCCCCTGAAACGACCGCGGATGACGGCAGAAGGCCGCGGTGCCTCTATCGATTTGAGGACCTTGACCTTCTCGTCACGGAGTGTCTCCGAGTCAGCGGAAAGCGGAGGCGGCTCCATGGCTATGTTGGAAAGAACCTGGAGCAGGTGGTTCTGGACTACATCCCTGATCGCACCGGTACCGTCATAAAATTTGCCACGCCCCTTGACGCCGAAATCCTCTGCCATGGTTATCTGGACGCTTTCGACGTAGTGCCGGTTCCAGATAGGCTCGAGAAAAGCGTTGGCGAAGCGGAAGAACACAAGATTCTGAACGGCGTCCTTGCCCAGGTAGTGGTCGATGCGGAAAATGTCCTCTTCCTTGAGGCAACTATGCATCAATTCGTTGAGGCGTATGGCGGAAGCCAAGTCATGACCGAAGGGTTTCTCGAGGACGAGCCTGCCGCCCGTATCGCAAGACTCCCTATGCAACTGCCTGAAAACAGTCTCGAAAAGCTCCTGGGGTACTGCCATGTATTGGAGCGGACTTTTGGCGCTTCCCAATGTGCGTCTCAGGTCCTCGAAAGTCCCGGGACTGGAATACTCGCCTTCCACGTAGCGGAGCAAACCCATAAGCTTGGGAAAAGCCACCGGGTCCATGCCGCCGCCGTGCGTCTCGATACTGTCGCGCGCGCGCTCCCGAAGCTTTTCAAGGCTCCAGCCCCTTCTGGCGACGCCGACTACCGGCATGTCGAGGGTACCCGACCGGACCATGCGCTGGAGGGCAGGGAATATCTTCTTGAATGCCAGATCGCCGGTAGCGCCGTAAAACACGAAAGCGTCGGACAGGAGCTTGCTCATCGGCATTCTCCATTAGCGCAGGGATTTGCTGTGAACAACTGTAAAATGAGGCTCATCATGTCATGAATGAGTTCAGCGATCAAAAATTGCATTCGCTTCCTGCAAAATTCAACATTGACGTACTTGACCGGCCCATTCGATCGATTCGTTTCCACGACGCCAGCCAAGAACTCAATCTTACGTACATTTCTGCAAATCGGCAACCGCCCAAGCACCCGTTGCGCCGTTCTCTCGCTTTCCGCTCAACCCAGGTACTGGAACCGCGGGCGGCCAACGCGCTCGCCAGGCGTCGCATCGCTCCGCATACCCCAAGGAATTGTATTGCCGTGCCGCGCCTCAAGCGCGCACACCTGAGCCAAGCTCCCCCCCCGCAAAGCCGCAGCGCCTTCGGGCGCGCACCTCGGTCAGGCCTCACGCCCAGCCCGTGCCGCGCCTCGAGCGCGCACACCTGAGCCAAGCTCCCCCCCGCAAAGCCGCAGCGCCTTCGGGCGCGCACCTCGGTCAGGCCTCACGCC
>CAZNXK010000043.1:0-25051 GCA_964576835.1 uncultured Treponemataceae bacterium
TATCCTGCCCTGCTCCATCACCGAATAGGCGCTCTTGCCGATGCCTGTGTCCCAGAACAGCTCCTTGAGTTCCTTGAGTTTTGCGCTCTGGCCGTTGATGAAGTATTCGCTCTCGCCCGAACGGTAGAGGCGGCGCTTGATGGCGATTTCAGGAACGTCGAGCAGGAGCTCGCCGCCCTCGTTCGATATGGTAAGCGTGACTTCGGCGACATTGAGAGCCTTGCGGGTCTCGGTGCCGTTGAAGATGATGTCTTCCATCGACTCGGCGCGCAGCGAGCGGGCCGACTGCTCGCCCACCACCCACTTGATGGCGTCGACGACGTTTGACTTGCCGCAACCGTTGGGGCCGAGCAAAGCGGAGATGCCCTCGGAGAAATCGACCTTTGCCCGGTCGGCGAAGCTCTTGAAACCGAATATTTCGAGGCTTTTCAGGAACACGTGATAGCACCTCGTTCAAGCATGGATTTTTTTGTGGTGTAAGCAACGAATGCTCGCAAAGGATGCTAGCACGAAAAGCCTGCTCCGCGCAACGCGCGTGTCCATATACGAATTGAACCACGGAGACACGGAGACACGGAGCGAGAGAAGGAACTAGCGGACAAAAAAAAAGAAGACGCCCATGCTCGGACGCCCTCTCTTCAATTCTCTTTTCCTCTCCGTGTCTCCGTGCCTCCGTGGCAAAATCTTCGACTACGGCCTCTTAATCCTCGTCTTGGGCCACGAGGAGGTCGTAGGCCGCGGTGGGATCGGCGGCTGCCAGTATTCCGGCGCGCAGCTCGTTGGACTTGAGCTTGGCGCTGAAGTACGACAGCGTCTGCAGGTAATACGCGTGCTGGTTGTACGCGGCCGCAATCATGAACAGCAGCTTGACCGGAGCGTCGTCGAATGCGTTGAAATCCTGGATGTCGCACCTGGAGATCCCTACCGCGACTACCAGGTCAGTGACGCTGGAAAGGCGGACGTGGGGGATGGCTATGTTGCGGCCTATGGCCGTGCTCATCAGGTCTTCGCGCCTCAAGAGCTCTGATACCAGTTCCTGCTTGCTCTTAATCTGGGGTGCGGCGGCGAGCCTTTCAGCGAGCGCCACGAGTGCGTCACGCTTGCGCGGATAGTCGAGGAACACGACCCTGTCGGGAGACAGGACGTTGCGCATCCTGACCGGATGCAGCGAAGCCAGCGGTTTATTCGACGAAAGCCTCTCGTTGACCCAGCGCTCTATCTCGCTTTTCTTGAAACGCCAGACTGTTCCTATCTTCCCGGCGGGGATCTCTCCCTTTTGTGCCCAGTCGTAGACGGTGCGTTCTGAAACGCGTAGGTACTTGGCCACTTCTTCTATTGTTAGGATGTCGTCATCCATTGCGGCTCTCCCTATACGGTAAGATTTGCAAGCATTCTGCAAGAAAGGTGATGAAATGTCAAGATTATTTTATGCCTGCGGCTCGTCAAGCGCTTCATCAACCTCGGCATGGCGCCATCCTAACGCCAGGAGCGAAGCACAGGCAGAGGCCGCGTCGGCTCCCTTGGCGAGCAAAATACGTGCGGCGGCACATATCATCGAATAGCGGCCCTGCGATTCGAATGCCGTATCGAGCGCCATCCTGATGGCGGTCCTGTCTACTCCCCTGGATGCCAGGGCAGCCGAAAGGCTTCTCGGTCCCTCCGCATGCGAGCGCATTCGCTGCCGTATCCACGAGCCTGCAAAGCGGACATCGGACAGGAGGCCGGCCGCCTCGAGACGGTCGAGGGCTGCCCGGCAGGCGGGCCGGGAAATGCCCCTGGCCGCAAGCTTCCGCTCGAGGCCGGCACGGAATTGCTCCGCGCGTGCAAGCAGCGCGCTTGCCCGGAATTCGGCGTCAGTGGCCTCGACCGCGGCAGCCAGCTCGTCGTCCGGCAGGTCCAGGGGCGGCAAGCCGCAGCCGGAAGCCAGATAGCAAGCCCTGAAATGGAAAAGGGAGCCATCATCGGCAACCGCTTTCACGGCGCCGTGGGCTCCCTCTTCGATGGTGACGATGCGAGCCATGCGGCTCAGTCGCCTTTCGACTTTAACGCTTGGAGAACTGGAAGCGCCTGCGAGCTCCGCGCTGTCCGTACTTCTTGCGCTCGACCATGCGTGAATCGCGGGTCAGGAAACCGTTCGTCCTGAGCGCGAGGCTCGAAGCGGGGTCGACCTGGCTCAGGGCACGCGCAATGCCATGCCTGCACGCGCCGGCCTGGCCGTTGGGCCCTCCGCCGACTACGTTTATCACGATGTCGAACTTGTTGTCGCTCGCGGTGACGATGAGGGGCTGGCGGACGGTGCCGGCGATTTCGGCTATCGGGAAGTACTTGTCGAGCTCGAGGTTGTTGACGGTAATCTTACCGCTTCCTTCACGCAGATAGACGCGCGCGACCGCGGTCTTGCGCCTTCCGGTTCCAATTCCGAGATTCCTTACCATCGTTTACTTCTCCTGGACTTCGATAGCGACGGGCGCCTGCGCCGCGTGCGGGTGGTTCGGGCCGGCATACACCTTGACGTTCAGCGCCAGCTTGCGGCCGAGCGGACCCTTGGGGAGCATACCGCGGATGGCAATCTCGAGCGGATCGGCCGGGTGGCGCTCGATCAGCGCCGCGAACGTGTTCTTCTTGAGGCCGCCGGCAAAACCGGAGTGCCTGTAATACAACTTGTCGTTGAACTTGTTGCCGGTGACCTCGATCTTGTCGGCGTTGACGATCACGACATAGTCACCGATTTCCTGATGCGGCGTGTAGCAGGGCTTGTGCTTGCCACGAACGAGGCAGGCTGCCTTGGCGGCGACGCGGCCGAGGCGTTCGCCCTGGGCGTCTATGACGAACCATGAGCGCTCTACTTCAGCAGGCTTTACGAATACGGTCTTCATCACTCTATACCTTCACCTTCGTGGAGTTCATTCCCATATAAACGGCGAGCGGTATAATCACATACATCGCATATCGTGTCAAGGACCGCGGTTGCTCCGGGGAAATCAGTCCTTCTTCTCTGCCTTCGCGGTGGCAGCTTCCTCGGCTTCTTCCTTTTTTGCCTCGATCCTGTCCTTGATGTCCGCGATGCCGATGAAAACCGCTATGAGGCCGATGAAGGCCGCGAGCACCGGCACCGACCCCCTGAGAAATGCGAGCACGTCCTGCCACCAACCCAGAGTGCCGGGAAGACAGGCGAACACGGCGAACGCCAGACAGACGATTCCAACTATCAAGGCTACCATTATTTCCTCCATGTAAGTCAAACGGCCAGGCAAAGCCTGGTGACGAGCGTCTATAAGCATACCCGAATCGGCGGTTTCGTCAATAAGGCCGCTACCGAAGGCCGTTGCCTCGATTCCCGGCCGCCCGTATACTCACCCACAATAACCGAAAGGAAGGCCATGATACAGGACGGAGCCCTCGTTCTCTTCAAATTGAAACCCGCGATCGCGAGGCGCGACGGAGACCGCATCGAGCTGTCGTTCGGCAACGGCGGGACGGCGCGGGTCCGCGACAAGGATGTCGAACTCGTCCACCAGGGGCCCTTGAAGACAATCCCGACAGTCGCGTCCGGCGGTGAGTTCGAGACGGCCTGGGAAATGACCGCCGGGTCCGAGATAGGCCTCGGGGAGCTCGCCGAACTGGCCTTCGGTTCGTCCGGGCCCGCGGAACGCCTTGCCTGCAGGCTTGCCGCCGCCGAAGGCCTCTTGTTCAGGATGGATGGCGAACGGCTGCTCGCGCTCTCCGCGGATGAGCGCGGAGCCGAGGCGGACAAACGCAAGCGCAAGGAAGGCGAGGCGTCGGAACGTGCGGCCTTCATCGAGCGGGCCAAACGAAACGCCGTGGAGCCCGGCGACGAGCGATTCTGGGGCGAGGTCGAGGCGCTGGCACTAGGCCGGACGCAGAAATCCAGGACGGCATCAGACATCGGGGCTGGCGAAGGGCCGGAATCAGCCCAGGCCTGGCTGCTCCGCTCTGGTCTGTGGACGAACAGGACCAATCCCCACCCCGCCCGGTCCGGACACCCGTCCAGGGCGCCCGAACTCGAGCTCGGGCCGGACGACGACGAAGGCCGCATTGACCTGACAGGCATGGAATCATGGGCGGTGGACAACGCATGGAGCCATGATCCCGACGACGCCATTTCATGGGACGGCAGCTCGGCATGGGTCCACGTAGCCGATCCGGCGAGCGCCATAGTACCGGGCAGCCCCGCCGACGTCGAGGCGTCCAACCGCTCGGGCACGCTGTACCTTCCCGAAGGCGCGATACCGATGCTTCCCGATTCTGCTCTCGACCGCTTCGGGCTCGGTTTGGCCGAAACGTCGCGCGCGCTGTCGTTCAGGCTATCCATCGGCGACGATGGCCTGGCAGGCGACATCGAGGTCGTCCCCAGCTTCGTGCGGGTGACGAGGACATCGTACGGGCAGGCCGAGAGCCTGCTGGCCTCTGGCCCGCTGGCCGAGCTTGCCCGAATCGCGGCCGTCCGCAAGGCCTACCGGCAGCGGAACGGAGCGGTCGACATAGACATTCCCGAAGTCAGGGTGTGGGTTGAAAGCGGCGAGCCCCGCATCGATGCGGTACCGCGATTCGCGTCGAGCGGCGTCGTGCGCGAGATGATGGTGCTCGCCGGCGAGTCCCTGGCGCGCTGGGCCTTCGACCGCGGCCTCCCGTTCCCGTACTACAGCCAGGAGGCTCCCCTCTCGCGCGAAGGCATGCCGGAGGGCCTGGCCGGAGAATTCGCCAAGAGGCGCCTCATGAAGGCCGGCATGGCGGGCGTCCAGCCCCGGGCTCCCCAGGGGCTGGGGGTCACGATGTACGCCCAGGCTACGAGCCCCCTCCGCCGCTACGGCGACCTCCTGGGGCACCAGCAGGCGCGCGCGACGCTCGCCGCTGGTTCCGGCCGGTCAGGCTACCCGGCGCTGCCCGCGGACGAGCTGTCGATGAGGCTCGCAAGGGCGGCGGCCGGGAACCAGGCCGTACGCAAGGCCGAACGGCAGAGCACGATGCACTGGACCATTGCCTGGCTCCAGGCCAGGCCGGAATGGGAAACGGACGCGGTCGTCGTGCAGTCGGGCAGCGGGGATACGTTGCTGTACGTGCCTGAGGCCGGTCTCGAGACAAGGGTCAGGGCATCGGGTCTCGAACTCAACAGCATCGTCAGGGTCCGCTTCCAGAAAGCCGACATCGCCAGGCTCGAAGTACAGTTCTCGGTGATATAATGTCGAGGTGTTCGCTCTGTTGACCCCGATGGACAGGTCATCTATGCTGAGGCGGTGAAAATGGAACATGACGATTATCGCCTGTCGGCCATCCTCTGCGCCGACATCGACAGGGACCTGCGCCGTGACCAGGCCCTCGTCGCCGGCATCGCCGCAAAGCACCATGGAACGGTCATCAAGGCACCGGGCGACACGGTCCTCATCGACTTCCGCAATACCGTCGAGGCAATGCGCTGCGCCATTGAGATCCAGGCAGCCACGGCTGAATCCGGCATGGATAGCGGCGGACATCCTCCCCGCCTGCGCATGGGACTGCACCTGGGCGACATCCAGTTCTCTGAAAACGACGCGGTCGGCGACGGGATCACCATCGCGAGCCAGCTCAGGGCCATCGCCCGTCCCGGCGGCATCTGCTTTTCCCAGGACGTCTACAACCAGGTGCTCGGCAAGCTGGATTTCAGCGCGGAAAAGCTGGGCAAAGTGGCCCTTGCGGACATCGGCAAGGAACTGCAGACCTACCAGATAGCAGGAGAAGCCGGCAGGCCGGAAACCGGTCGGCCAGAAACTGGCTTGCCAGTGGTCGACAGGACAGTCCTCGACGACATCAGGAAGGCCATCCTCGAGGACACCAGGAACATGGGCCGGCGACTGACCCTCGACGAAGCACTCCAGCGCTACGGCCAGTACGGAGTCGAGGCAAAGGAAGTCATCGCCGCGATGACAGAGAAGGGGCTCATCCAGAAGCTTCCCGTACGGACAGAGGCTCCTTCCAGTCAGGCCAAGGCTCCGACAGACCTCGCTTCCGACATCGGCCGCGCCGTGGAAGGCATAGCGCGGGCGATTGAACAGGGCGTCGGAGACTGGCAGAGAGCCGGCGGTCATGCTCATGGCAGCGGCGCGGAGCGCATCGTCAGGAAGCTCGAGCACGCTGTCAACAAGGTCGATTTCGCGATCAGTGAAAAACAGGCGCTGAAAGCCGCGTACCGCAGGCACACGGCCGAAGTCGCCACGGGCAAATGGGACGCCGAACTCAGGAACTCCGAACACTTCAAGCCCGGGGCCGAGGAACTCGAAACCGATTTCTCCAGGTACCGGGACAGGATAGAGGCGAAGGCTCAGAAGACATCAGCCGGCTTCGTCGGCAACCTGCTCTCCTTCGCCGGCGTGAACGCGTTCCTTTGGTACATCAACCTGAATGTCGCTCCGGGCTTCATGTGGGCGCCGATAGTAAGCGCGGCCTGGGGCACCGGACTAGTCTCGGGCTTCTTCGCCATGCTGCGCGGCAAGGCCAAGGCGTCCGAAGCGGACAGGATGCCCCAGCTCGAGCCTGACGCACTCGAAGTGTACAAGAAGATAAACCGCGTCAGGGACGGCATGGCCATGCACTTCGCCAGCACGCTGTCGGTGCCTCCCCTCCTCTTCATCATCAACGTGCTGACATCGCCGGAATTCCTGTGGGCGGCCATACCGTCGGGCATCATGGCGCTCAGCTTCCTCGGCCACCTTCTCTCCTATCCCGGGACGATTCACGGACTGGAACGGAAACTGTGGCGCCTCGCCGGCGTCGATTCGTGGAAGGAGCTTTTCACTTTGGGCAGGAACCGCCGGGCGGGAGCGGCGGCAGGGCCCTACGCTTCGCTGTACGCGGAGGTAGCCCGGACCCGCGACGAGATGGTGCGTGACCTCAAGGCAGGCAAGGGCTCGGGCGAGTTCGGCAAGGACATGATCCCGATGCTCGACCGCTACGTCGAACAGGTCAAGCTGCTGTCCCATTCCCTCAACGACATAGACACCCTCGTCGCTTCGATTCCGCTCGACGCCCTGCGCCGGGACAAGGCGGCCCTCGAAGCCAAGCGTTCCAGCACAGCCAGCCAAGCCCTCAAGGACGAATACACCAGGTCGATGGGAGAGATAGAGCGGCAGGAGAAAGCCTGCGCCGACCTCGAGGACCAGCGGGAGCTGCTGCGGCTCAGGCTCGGTTCCTCCTCGAACGCCCTCAAGCAGCTGAAGCTGGACATGGCCAGGATGAAGGCCCTTCCCGAAGCGGGAGAAAGCCAGGCGATAGCGGCCATCAGGAAGAAGGCGGGCGAGCTGGCCGGGTACCTGGATGACGTCCGGACAGGCTACGAAGAGGCCGCCAGGGATCCCTACGCCGAGCTCGAGCGCCTTGCCGCGGAAGCGGACGCGCGGGCTGCCAAGCCGCTCCCGCACGATGGGGGGGACAGGATTACCGGTCGTTGACAGTGGCGCCCGCTTCGATCTAAGATCGGCCAGCGGTCCGGTAGCTCAGTTGGATAGAGCGATTGCCTCCTAAGCAATAGGTCGTGGGTTCGATTCCCGCCCGGATCATCGTGAATGAAAAGGCCGCCTTTGAAAGGCGGCCTTTTCATTCACGTCGCGATTCGCAGGACGAATCGCGGACCTCTGGACAAGTCAACCCTGAAGGGCGGTCTTTTTTCACGTCGCGATTCGCAAGGCGAATCGCGGACCTCTGTCAGGGTCAACCTTGGAGGGCGGTTTTTTTCATATCCTGTCGGGGTCAAGAGCGCGCTTCCACCTGCCAAGCTTGAAATAGACGAAGCCTGTCGCCGCGGTCAGGAAGTTGGACACGAACATCGCTATCCATATTGACAGCGGTCCAAACGACGTGCGGTACGCCAGCGCGTAGGCCAGCGGCACCCGCACGACCCAGAGCCTGAAGACCGACAGGACCATGATCACCTTGGTGTCGCCGGCACCCTGGAATGCGCCGCTGAGGGCGAAGTACAGCCCGAACATCAAAAGTGACGGGCTGACCACCTTGAACATGATGTCCCCGAGCCGGATGGCCTCCGCATCTGCCACGAACAGCCTGACCAGGTCTCCTCCATAGATGACCGACAGGGCCAGGAGCGGCACCTCGAACATGACGACCATGGCCAGCGAACTGCGGACGACCCGTCCGGCCATATGCTCGTCCCTGGCGCCAAGCGCGCGGCCGACGAGGCTGGTCGTGGCGGCTGCGATGCCGTGGACAGGGATGTCGAACATGTTCATAAGCCGGTTGCCTACGCCGAAAGCCGCTATGGCAGAAGTACCGAACGTGTTGACGACTCCCTGCAACACCGTGAAGCCGAATGCCGACAGCCCCTGCCCGATGCTCGCGGGCAGGCCGATGCCCAAAAGAAGTCCCCAGGACTTCGCCTCGGGAACCATCGACCGCCGGCTGAGGCGCAGCCCCGACTTGCCTCGCGACAGCACCGCTATCGCCAGCGCGGCTCCGACCCCCTGCGAGAACACAGTGGCTATGGCTGCTCCCGCGACGCCCATCGCGGGAAAGGGTCCAAAACCGAAAATGAGCATTGGATCGAGGGCGGCGTTGAGACCCACCGCCAGCAGATGGACCTTGACGGGAGTCGCCGCGTCGCCCACCGCCGTGAACGACGCCTGCAGGGCGAAATACGCGAAGGTGAACGGTATGCCGAGGAATACGATCCTCAGGTAGGTGAAGGCGAAGCCGTAGACCTCGGCCGGCGTGTTGAGGAGCCTGAGCAGCGGTCCCGCGGAGAGGGTGCCAAGCGCGGTCAGCGCCATCGACGCTACGAAGAGCAGCGAAGCCATCTGGTTCAGGTAGTGATTCATCCTGTCAGCGTCGCGCTTGCCTTTGGATTGCGCTATCAGCGTGGTTCCCGCCCCAGCCAGTCCCGAACCGAAGATTGTCAGGAAAAACACTATGCTGAACGCTATGGACGGCGCGCCTATCTCCGCGGTGCCAAGCCGGCCGAGGAAAAAGGCATCGGTCAGATTGTAGACCGTCTCTATGGCGCTGCCGAGCATCATCGGAAAGGCTATGCGCAGCAGAGCCCTGTGGACCTCGGACAGGCGGAAGATCGAAGGCTGGTTCTTGGTCTTTTCGTCCTGGGCAGTACTGTCGTCATGCATGGGCAGCATGATACCTTCGGCCGCTCCATGGCTTCAAGCATCACCGCAAGCGCAGGCAGGGCGTTGACGGCACATTCGGCGTCAGGTATGCTCCGGCGATGAAGATATGGCTCAAGTACCTGATAGCGGCAATTGTCGGCGTCCTGGCCGGACTCGTCATTCCGGCCAGGAACATCGGCGCCCTCGATGCCTTCGCCGGCGCCGTGATGAACATCGGCCGATACGCGCTGCTTCCGCTCGTGTTCTTCTCCGCATCCGTCGCGGCTTACGAACTGCATGAGGACAAGCGTCTGGCAAGGGTCTGGCTCAGGACCAGCGGATACTCTGTCGCGCTGGTTGTCGCGTTCGCCTTCATTGGCCTCGCGGGCGCCTTCATCTTTTCGCCGGGCCGCATTCCGCTGTCGACCGATTCGACATCCACAGTCGACGCGGTGCCTACCATTGCAGGCATACTCTCCGCGGTCATCCCGGCGGACGCCTCGATCGCGCTCCGCTCCTTCGACTTCCTGCTCCCGGTAGCGGTTTTCGCGACCATCCTGGGGCTGGCATTCGCTTTCGACAAGACGGTGACGAGGCCGGTCGTCGCGCTCTTCGATTCATGCTCGAGGATCTTCTGGCAAATCAACAGCTTTTTCGTCGAGGTGCTGCCGTTGCCGCTTATCGCGGCCGCCGCGGCAAGGATGGCTTCCATGGCAGGCAACCAGAGGCTCTCGGTATTCGGGCCGCTTTTCATCGCCATAGGCTTCGAGTCGGCCTTCGTCGTTTTGGTCCTCCTGCCAGGCATCCTGTTCGCGATGGACAGCACGCGCAACCCGTTCAAGACGCTGTTCGCGCTGACCGCGCCTGCCATAGCGGCGCTTGTCTCCGGCCACAGCTACATCCAGGCCGGCGTGGCGGCCAAGCATCTCAAGGAAAGCCTCGGCGTAAGGAGGAGGGTCGGCGCGGTGGCTCTGCCCCTTGCGCTCGCGTTCGGCAGGGCAGGTTCCGCGATGATCACCGCGACCTCCTTCGTCGCCATCTTGAATTCGTACTCCAACCTGGGCCTCGGCCCGAGCGCAGTGTTGTGGATGATGGCCACCGTGCCGGTTGCGGCGCTCTTCCTCGGAGCCGTACCCGGCGCTGGCCCGATTGCGGCGCTGGCCACCCTCTGCGCGACCTATGGCCGGGGCTTCGAATCGGGCTATATTCTCCTTGCTCCCGCTGCACTGCCGCTGGCCATGATCGCGGCGCTCGTCGACGCGGCATGCATGGCCTGTGTCGTGGCCGCGATAGCCTCCAAAGAAGGTTTCATGCAATCGAAGGACATGAGGCATTTCATATAGACTGCCCGGTTCGATTGACTTTTATGCAAGCCGCTTCTAGAATCGCCGCATGAGTCTAAGCACCATCCTCACAAGCAATACGGTAGCCATCGGGCTGAAGGCTCGCGACAAGCAGGGTATCATTCACGAAATGCTGGATATTCTCGTCAAGGCGGGATTGATACATGACAAGCCGGCCGCGTTGGCCGCGGTCCTCGAGCGCGAGCGGAAGATGTCCACCGGCATGAAATACGGCATCGCCATTCCCCACGGCAAGACCGCCTCGGTGGGCTCTCTGGTGGCATGCCTCGCCGTATCCTCGGAACCGGTGCCGTTCGACTCTCTGGACGGCAAGCCATCCCGCATATTCATCATGGCCCTGTCGCCACCCGAGAAGACCGGTCCCCACCTGCAGTTCCTCGCGGAAGTGAGCCAGCTGTTCAAGAGCGCGGAAAAGCGGACGGCGGCAATAGCCGCGTCGACTCCCGCTGAGCTTTTGTCCATCATCTCCCGCTGCTGAACCCGGTCCCGCTGCCTTGCCGTTTTTACGATGAGCTTAAAAAAGACGGCCATGCCATTGCTGGCAGGGCCGTCTTCGCGTTTCTGGCAAGTTCGAGGCTTGATTACTCTATGACGGCGAGTACGTCGGAGAACTTGACGATGAGGTGGTCGGCTCCGTTGATCTTGATCTGGGTGCCGGCATACTTGTCGTACATGACTTTGTCGTTCTTCTTGACCTTGATCACCTCGGTATCGGTACCGATGGCGATGATGATGCCGGTCTGGGTTTTTTCCTGAGCGGTCTGCGGAATGATGATACCGCCGGCGGTCTTTGAATCGCCCTCCTGGACCTTGATGAGTACGCGATCGCCCAACGGACTTACTTTCATGTGTTATCCCTCCTGGAACATGCGTGAGTGTTTGTTACGATTACCGTGTTAATGTACTGAAAAGCGGCGATACCGGTCAAGGAAGATCCGCCGGTCTGGAAGCTGGTAATTGCCGCCATCATGTTTTCCGTGGTCGCGCATGCAGAATTCCAGAGCAATGGCGCCTGAACCATCGCCGAAGGTGGCCGAATGGCCGGTAGATTTCGTACATTACATGTCGGAGGATACGATGCCCCGCAAGACTGAACCCTGGAATAGCAGGAATACGAAGAAAACCGGCAAGGGAAAGCCTCTCCCCCCGATGGATGGATGGAAATATTCGCTTGGATACGTCTTCATAGCCGTCATATCGATCAGCCTGTTCAACTGGTTCGTCGCGTCGTCAGACAGCTCGATCGTCCCTTACAGCGAGTTCAAGTCGCTCGTCGCATCGGGCCAGATCGTTCGCATCGACATGGATACGAACTACTACACCGGCTACGCTTCTTCTCCCGCAAGGAATGACGGTCGACCGGGCGCCGACGGCCAGAGCCGTATCTACAAGGCAGTGCCCGTGTACGACGCGGAGTTCACCAGGCTGCTCGACGAGAAGGGCGTAACCTACTCGGCCGTCTCCCGCGAGAGCAATGCGGTACTCGGTTTCGTGCTCAACTGGGTCCTTCCGATCGGCCTCATGTTTTTCCTGTGGCGCATGCTGCAGAAACGCATGTCCGGCATGGGCTCGAACGTCCTTTCGGTTGGCCAGAACAAGGCCATCATCGTCGCCGAGGGCGACGTGAAGACGCGCTTCATGGATGTGGCCGGCGTCGACGAAGCCAAGGAGGAGCTCGTCGAAGTCGTCGACTTCCTCAAGAACCCCAAGAAATATACCGACATAGGCGGAAAAATCCCCAAGGGCGTGCTGCTCGTGGGTCCGCCGGGCACCGGCAAGACCCTGCTCGCGCGCGCCGTGGCCGGCGAGGCGGGCGTGCCGTTCTTCAGGATGAGCGGCGCCGAATTCGTGGAGATGTTCGTCGGCGTCGGCGCGGCCCGCGTCAGGGACCTGTTCAAGCAGGCTCGCGAAAAAGCGCCGTGCATCGTGTTCATAGACGAGCTGGACGCGATAGGCAAGAGCCGCGTCAACGGCGTTATGGGCGGCAACGACGAACGGGAACAGACTCTCAACCAGCTCCTCGTCGAGATGGACGGTTTCGACGCGACGAGCGGCCTTATCATCCTGGCGGCCACGAACCGGCCTGACGTGCTCGACCCCGCCCTCCTCCGCCCGGGCCGTTTCGACAGGCAGGTGGGCGTGGACAGGCCGGACATAGTCGGCCGCGAGGCCATACTCGTCATACACTCGAAAACGGTCAAGCTCGACGCTACTGCCGACCTGACGAAGGTGGCCCGGGCGACCCCCGGCTTCGTCGGGGCGGACCTGGCCAACGTCGTCAACGAGGCCGCCCTGCTTGCCGTTCGCGCGGGGCGCAAGAAGGTACACCAGGAGGACTTCGAGAAGGCCATCGAGAAGATCATGACCGGCCTCGAGAAGAAGAGCCGCGTCATGAACCCCGACGAGCGCCGCGTGATAGCCTACCACGAGGCGGGCCACGCGATAGTCGCGGCGTTCACCCCCGAGGCGGATCCGGTGCAGAAGGTATCCATCGTGCCGCGCGGCTTCGGAGCCCTGGGTTTCACGCTGCAGGTGCCCATCGAGGACCGCTACATCGTCACCGAGGACAAGCTCCTTGGCGAGATAGACGTGCTGATGGGCGGACGGGCAGCCGAGGAGCTGACGTTCGGCAAGATATCGACAGGCGCCTCCAACGACATCATGCGGGCCACGGACATCTCGAGGCGGATGATAACCGACTACGGCATGTCGAAGCGCTACCGCAACGTCGCGCTGACGAAGCGCGGCGCGGGCATGATAGGGCCTTCCGCCGAACCGGTGATGACCAGGGAGTACGGCGAGGAGACCCAGCAGTACATCGACGAGACGGTGGCCGCCACCGTTGCCGTCCGCTATGAGACGGCTAAAAAGGTACTGGTCCAGCGCAAGAACCTCCTCGACGTGCTCGCCGCGGAGCTTCTGGAGAAGGAATCGGTTGACGAGGCGCACTTCAAGGCCATCATAGCCACTGCCTGAAGCCTGAAAGCGACAGGAAAGCCGCCTGAATGCCGGTTTCAGGCGGCCTCCCTCTTTACATGCAACACAGTTTACAATACACTTTTGGTGACTCGCCGGAAAACGGCGAGAAGGAGTCACCATGTTACCGACCATCCTGCTAATGCTGTACGGCCTCGTCCTGCTTGCGATAGCGCTGGCGAGCCTCAGGTATGCGGATTCCATCGACAATTTCCTCGTCGCCGGCAGATCGCAGCGAAAGGTGCTCGTCGTCGCCTCGATGCTGGCTTCGACCATAGGCGGAGGACTGACGATAGGCACCGTGAGCCGAGCCTACAACATCGGCTTTCCGGCGTTCTGGTTCGTCGCGGCCGGCGCGATAGCCCACTTCCTGCAAGGCGCCTTGCTTTCAAGGAAGGTTCGCGAGACCGAGGCGGTCACGCTGCCCGACCTCGCTGAGAAGCTCGTCGGGCCGTCGCTTCGAACCCTCACATCGGCCATCGTGCTGGTCACCTGGACGGGGATAGCGACCGCACAGTTCGTCGCGGCCGCCAAGGTGATATCCGGCATCACCGGCCTTGGACACCAGGGCGCGGTCATCGCGGCGGCGGCCTTCCTGGTCATCTACACGCTGATAGGCGGACAGAAGTCCGTGCTGCGCACTGACTTGTTCCAGTTCGGTTTCCTGGCTACCGCCCTGCTTGCCACCCTGGCCTGGCTGTTCCTGGGCAATCCTCCCGCGGCCGGCTCGGTGCATGTCGAGCTGTTCAACGCCAAATTCGGTTTCCTCGACCTGCTGTACTACGTGTTAGTGCTCGGCGGCTCGTACTTCATCTGCCCGATGATGTTCTCCAGAATCCTGTCGGCCGATACGCCGGCCAACGCCCGCAAGAGCTCCTTCATGTCGGGCTTCGGCATGCTCGGTTTCGCGCTGGTCGTCACCTTCATAGGCCTCTGGTCGCGCGCGTCTATCCAGGACCTTGGCGGCCTCGATCCCCTCAACTTCATAGCCCACAGGAGCCTTCCCGGAGCGCTCGGCACGCTCCTGATATTCGGCCTCCTCGCCGCCATCCTGTCAACCGGCGACACCGTCCTCCTGACGGCAGCCGGGGTCATGGAGCACGACCTCCTCAAGAGGAAGACCGTGGCGGGCGTACGCCTCTGGACGGTCGGCGTGGGCATCGTGAGTGCCCTGATTGCCCTTTTCCAGACCGACATCATCGGCATCCTCATCAAGACCTACAACGGCTACACCGCGGGCATAGTGCCGATGCTGTTCGTCGCCATAGTCCTGTCCGGCAAGCGCAAGCTTGATCCTGCACTGGCTTTCGCGGCCGTCGCGGCTGGCTACGCGCTGGGTCTTTCCGGCAGCTTCATGAAGGAAGGCACGGCCGCCGCCAAGCTGCTGCCTATGGCGGGCCTCGCCGCCTCCGCCATCCTGTCGTTGATTGCTGCATACGGCAAAGGCAGGAAAGCGCCAAGGTAATCTGTGATCTGTTGTCAGTGAGCGTTGTCTGGACACCGGTCAGCTATCGCTAATGACAGATCACTTCCGCACTCGGACATATTGACAATCCGTGTCATTTCATCGATTATCTCCCCATGACATTATCAAGCTTAATGTCAAGGAGTGTGAAATGGCCATACTGATAACAGGTTCAGGAGTATCGATACCAGAAAACCGCATGACCAACGACGAGCTGTCTTCCCGCGTCGAAACGAACGACGAATGGATCCGCTCGCATACGGGCATAGGCGCCCGCAGGTTCGCCGATGACGGCGTGCTGACGAGCGACCTCGGCGCGGACGCGGCCAGGCAGGCGCTTGCCAAAGCCGGCCTGAAACCCCAGGACGTCGATCTCATCGTCGTCGCCACGGCGACGCCCGACTACTTCGGATTCCCGTCGACCGCCTGCATAATCCAGGACAAGATAGGCGCGGTGAACGCGGCCGCGCTCGACGTCAACGCCGGCTGCACCGGTTTCATCTACGGACTCGACGTCGCCAGTTCCATGCTGACGGCAGCCTCCAGGAAGACGGCGCTGGTCATAGGAACCGAGACGCTGTCGCGCGTCGTCGACTGGACCGACCGCGCCACCTGCGTGCTTTTCGGCGACGGCGCCGGCGCCTTCGTCCTCCAGAAGAGCGAAACCGCGGACAGCCGCGGCATCCTTACCTCATGGCTTCGCGCCGACGGATCGGGCTACAAGAGCCTCTATATGAGCCAGCCGGAGCGGGACAAGACCTTCGCGCGGGAAGGCGACTACGGCAAGCCGATGTCCATCGTAATGGACGGCAAGAAGGTGTACATGTTCGCCGTCAAGGCGATTACCGATTCAATCGAGGCCCTCCTTGCGGAATCAGGCTTCAAGCTCGAAGATATCAGGTGGATAGTGCCGCACCAGGCCAACGCACGCATCGTTCAGGCCGCCGCCAAGCGCTTCGGCATAGCCGACGACCGTATCTACATGAACATCGAGGAATACGCGAACACCTCGGCCGCGTCCATACCGATAGCGGTGAACGAACTGGCTGACAAGGGACTCCTGGTCAAGGGAGACCTCGTCATGATCATGGGTTTCGGAGCCGGCCTGACGTACGGCGGCACCGTGATCCGCTGGTAAGAGCCGGAATACACAAGGAGTTGTATATGAAGAAAGCAGTAATTACCGGAATGGGCGTCATAAGCCCGATAGGCAACGACATAGATACGTTCTGGGCCTCGATCAAGTCGGGCAAGAGCGGCGTGGGACCGATAACGCACTTCGACGCTGCGGGCTTCGACTCCAGGATAGCCGCGGAGGTCAAGGATTTCGACGCGAGCCTGTACATGGACAAGCGCGACGCCCGCAAGATGGCGCATTTCACCCAGTTCGCCGTAGCCGCGGCCGTGCAGGCGTGGAACCAGGCGAAACTGGACGCTGCCACCGAGGACCTCGAGCGTGTCGCGGTCGTGCTTGGAAACGGCATCGGCGGCATCGAGATTTTCGAGGAAAGCCACAAGAAGCTCCTCGAGTCGGGGCCGTCGCGCATGCTGCCGATGACCGTGCCGATGATGATAGGCAACGAGGCCGCCGGCAACATCGCCATCCACTTCGGCATCAAGGGGCCGTCGATCACGACGGTGACAGCCTGCGCCTCGGGCAGCGACGCGTTGGGAAATGCCCTCGACATGATACGCTCCGGAAGGGCGGACGTCGTCATCACTGGCGGCACCGAAGGCGCGATAACCGAGTTCGCAGTCGGCGGTTTCTGCATGCTCAAGGCGCTCTCGACGGCCTACAACGACACCCCCCAGAAGGCGTGCAGGCCCTTCGACTCGGCCCGCGACGGCTTCATCATCGGCGAAGGCGCCGGCGTCGTCGTGCTCGAGAGCGAGGAGCACGCCAAAAAGCGCGGCGCGGAGATCCTGGTCGAGCTGGCCGGTTACGGCGCGTCCAGCGACGCCTACCACATCACCGCCCCGGAGCCGTCGGGAGACGGCGGCGCGCGGGCCATCAGCCTGGCCATCAAGGACGCCGGCATCGCGCTGGAAGGCGTGGCTTACTACAACGCCCACGGCACGAGCACCCAGATGAACGACCCCATCGAGACGTCCATGATCAAGAAGGCCTTCGGCGCCCACGCGTACAAGATGAAGGTCTCGTCGACCAAGAGCATGACCGGCCATCTTATCGCCGCCGCCGGAGCCGTGGAGGCCATTGTCTGCGCCCTGGCTATACGCGACGGATTCTTCCCGCCGACCATCAACCTGGACAAACCCGACGAGGCGTGCGACCTGGACTACGTGCCGAACGTCGGCGTCAAGGGGACGATAGACGCGGCCGCCTCCGGCTCTCTCGGCTTCGGCGGGCACAACGCCTGCGTCGTCTTGAGGAAATATTCATGAAGGCGAGCGGCGCCGAGATAGAGGAGATACTGCCCCATCGGGCGCCGTTCCTTTTCGTCGATTCAGCTGAAACCGGCGAGGACGGCATCATCAGGGCCAGGCACCTCTTCAAGCCCGATGAGTTCTTCTTTGCCGGACATTTCCCGGACTACCCCGTCGTTCCGGGCGTGATACTGATCGAGACGCTCGCGCAGGCCGGAGGCGTCGGCGTCAACCTCCAGACCGGCATCAGGGGAGTTTACTTCCTCGCGACGGTGAACAACGTCAAATACCGGCGCCAGGTACGCCCCGGCGACCTTTTTGAGATGGAAGTGACAACGCTCAGGGGAAGCCCCAAGCTCATCAAGCAGGCAGGCAAGGGCTACGTCGGAGGAGAACTCGCGGTGGAGGCAGAGTGGCTGTGCATCGCCGGGTCAGAGGACGATTTCAAGTGACGCCGATGATCAGGAGCAACATCTGCCTCAACGCCCATCCGGCCGGCTGCGAGGCCATGGTCCAGAACTGGATGGACCGCGCCGCCGCGGCCAGGCCGAAGATAACCGAAGCCGCCAGGACAGCGGGCAAGAACATTCCGCACGCCGTGCTGGTGCTCGGCTGCTCGACCGGCTACGGCCTTGCCAGCCGTGTAACGGCGGCGTTCTCCTGCGGCGCCCGGACCGTCGGCGTATCGCTTGAACAGGAACCTACCGAGCTTAAGCCGGGTACGCCCGGCTGGTACGGCAACCGCGCCTTCGACGCCGCGGCCGCCGGCGAGTCTCTGTACGCCGTTACCTTCAACGCCGATGCCTTCGCCGACGCCACCCGCGAGAAGGTGATAGCCCTTGCAAAGTCAGACGGCCTCCGATTCGACCAGGTGATCTATTCGCTCGCGAGCCCGGTGCGCGTCGACCCGGCTACGGGCATCATGCACCGCTCGGTCCTCAAGCCGATAGGAGAGCCGTTCACCGGCCGCACCTTCGATGTCGTAAGTTCGGAGATGCGCGAGGTGACGATACAGGGCGCCAGCGACGAAGAAGTGGCCGCCACCGTCAAGGTGATGGGCGGCGAGGACTGGGAACTGTGGATCAGGGCATTATCCGAAGCGGGCGTACTGGCTCCGGGTTGCGCCACGTTCGCGTATTCATATATCGGCCCCGAGTACACCGCGACCATCTACCGCAAAGGCGCCATTGGTCGGGCCAAGGAGCACCTCGAGAAAACCGCCCGGGCTCTCGCGCAGTATCTTGGCCCACTAGGCGGCACGGCGTGGGTGGCCGTCAACAAGGCGGTGGTCACGCGGGCCAGCGCAGTCATCCCGGTCGTCGCCCTGTATCTCGCCGCGCTGTTCAAGACGATGAAAGAACTCGGCCTCCACGAGGACTGCCTGGACCAGATCATCAGGCTATACCGCGACAGGCTGTTCGCCAGGGGCCCGGTCCCCGTCGATTCCGAAAGGCGCATCAGGATGGACGACCGGGAGCTGCGAGCCGATGTACAGGAAGCCACCACGCGCCGCCTTGCCGAAGCCACCGCCGAAAACCTGGAGCGGACCGTCGATATAGCCGGTTTCCGGCACGATTTCCTCGAAGCACACGGCTTCGACCTGCCCGGCGTGGACTACGACGCCGAACCGCAGTTCAATTAGGTCCCGCGGGGGTTTGACCGCCGACCCGCGGGCGTTTCTTGCGGACCTGCCGTCCGCCGCGTTACTCATGGACTATCAGGAGGGGCAAGGCAAGGTAGTGAGCACCAATTTACGACGGATACACGCGCCACCCACATTGGCGCGTCATGTCTCCGGGTACAGCCATAGCGCCGAGCCGCGTCCTAAGGACACGTTTCGGCGCAAGTCCTGCGAGCAACGCGGCGGTCTTTTTATTTGTACGGAAAAAATTGTTAAACACCAACAGCTGATATACATTACATGCAATAATGTTTTCGCTTGGAGGCTTCCATGCCAGGTCCCAGTAAACCCGTAAAAACGGTCATTTCTGTCTTTGTACTCCTGGTTTTGCTTGCGTCGAACGACGCGTTCGCGCAGGGCAGCACTTTTTCGGTAGCCCCCTCGTACCAGATTCCCATGGGCAGTTCATCCTCTCTGTATGCCGCCGGCATAGGCGCCAACCTCGACGCGGGCATACCGTCGCTGTTCGGACCGATCAACGGCACAGTGCGGGCCGGGTATACCGCGGCCCTCCTCGATTCCCAGGCGGGCACCATCCATATAGCAAGCCTGTCGGCCGGCCCGAGCGCCTTGCTCTACAACCACGGCCGGTTCTCCCTTGACGCGTCGATGAGGCTCGGCGCGTTTGCCGCCTTCTACGCGAACGAATCGCCGTTGTTCAATCCAGCGACATCCGCACAGATCGATGCCCGCCTTAATCTCGGGTCGATGAGCCTCGCGCTTTCCCCGGGCTACGACCTGTACTGGGCCAGGCGCGATGGTTCGGTGGCGCCCTTCTACTCGGCTTTGAGCTTCGGCCTGACCCTGACATACGAGGCGGGAAGCGGCTCGGCGAAGCCGAAGCTCAAGATAGACGCGCCCGAGCTTGACCCGTTCTTCCCCGCGATCTACAAGTACTATGCCGACAACAAATTCGGGAACGTGGAGATCCGCAACGGAGAATCGGTCGAAGCGAAGGACGTCAAGGTCGAGTTCTTCGTCCCCCGTTATATGGAAGGACCGTCCATCGTCGCCGAGTTCCCCGCCCTCAAGGCAGGCGAGACCCGGACGGTACCCCTGACGGCCTTGCTCAGGAACGAGGTGCTCGGCGTGACGGAGACCGATGCCGTCCAGGTGGAGATAACCATCAGCTACAATGCCCGGTCAAGCGTCCTCTCGGTACGCCGCTCGGGCAACCTCCGCGTCGAAAGCAGGAACGCGGTCTCGTGGGACGATGACCGCAAGGCCGCGGCCTTCGTCACCGCCAAGGATCCGACCATCCTCAAGCTGTCCAGGAACGCCGTGGCCGCTTCCGGCTCCAGCGGCGCCGTCTTCTCGGAATCCTTCCGCAAGGGCATGATAGCCTTCGCCGCCCTATCCGAATACGGCATCCGCTACGTCATCGATCCGGCCTCGTCGTACAAGGAACTCAGCAAGGCCTCCGGCGTGGTCGATTACGTGCAGTTCCCCGTCCAGACCCTGGACTACCGCACCGGAGACTGCGACGACCTGACCGTCCTGTACTGCTCCTTTCTCGAAGCCCTGGGCCTCGAGACTGCCTTCATCACGACGCCGGGCCACATCTTTGCCGCCTTCGCCCTTGACCTGACCGAGCTCGAGGCGCAGCGGGTCTTCGCGTCCACCGAGAACCTGATCATCCGCGACGGCAGGGTCTGGCTGCCCGTCGAGGCCACCGCCCTGTCGACAGGTTTCCTCGCGGCCTGGGCCGACGGAGCCAGGCAGTGGCGCGAGGCTTCTTCCCAGGGAACAGGCAAGCTGTTTCCCGTCCGGGCGGCCTGGGCAGTCTTCGAGCCGACCTTCATATCGTCGACAGAGAACCTCGACGTCGTCGGGCGCTTCCCCGATTCGGCCCGCATAGGCAAGTCCTTCGACGCGACGATGAAGACCTTCACCGAGCGCGAGATGGCTGTCCTCGAGAAGGGACTCAAGGCAAGGATAAGCGCCCGCTCGACCCCTGGCCTCCAGAACAGCCTGGGCACCCTCTACGCGCGCTACGGCTTCATCGACAAGGCCGAAGCCGCCTTCCAGCAGGCGGCCAAGGACAATTACGCCCCGGCCCTCCACAACCTGGGCAACATACGCTTCATCAAGAAGGATTACAAAGGCGCTCTCGAGCTCTACGAACGCGCCGTCAAGGTCAACCCCGATTTCGCAGAGGCCGCCCTAGGCGTCGCCAGGGCACAGTTCGAGCTCGGCCGGTTCGACCGCGCGACAACGGCGTACAAGACCGCCAAGATCATCGACCCGCGCAAGGCCGAGGCCTACGCGTACCTCGGAGGCGAATCGTCGGCCTCGGGCCGGGCCAGCGACCCCGCCCTGCGCGCCGCCGTCGCGTGGACTGACCAGTAGGAGGACAGGATGAAAAAGAATAATCGGAAGAATGCTATTCGCGTCGCAAGGGCGATGGCGATTTCAATGACAATCGTTTTACTGGTCGCCTTGCTGGGTTCCTGTGAGGATCCGCTTACGGCAATAGCCGTAGAGAACGTACGAGTCGCATCGCTCCCGGAATATTCCCTAGAGATGGAATTGCCGCCTAATGGATCAGCCAACCCTGTCGGGATCCAAAAGGTCAAGGATGGCGAACCGATCGCGATTTCGGCAGTATCCAATTCTGGATACGATTTTATGGGTTGGGACCAGACCGGAGGAACCGGCACCGCTACCTTCGCTGATTATCTTTCGCCGAGCACCACGGTGCGCGTTACCGGCGGCGATGTTTCTATACTAGCGATAATTGATGATACCGACTATACAATCACCGTGAACGCAGGTACGGGCGGCTCCGTGAGCCAGTCCAGTCTGGCAGTTACCCAAGGATATCCCAGCGGTAGCGTGACCGCGCTTCCAGGAGCGGAATATAATTTTGCTGGGTGGAGCGTAACAGCGGGACTCGCATCGGGCATTGCTTTCGATCCCAATGCCTCGACGGCCAGTATAACGGTTACAGCGAATGCCGGAGATGCCACGATACAGGCCAATTTTACCAAGAAAACCTACATCCTTACGATGTCATCTGATACAGGCGGCTATACCTCTCCTGGGTCGACCGCTCTTACATCAGGTGTTGCCTTTGCAATCATTGCCTATAATTATCCAACCTATATATTCAACGGCTGGACAAAGGTTACGGGTTCTGGCGAACCAGTTTATGGGAATCAAGCCAGTGCTAGTACAACTGTTTCTGTCACTGGTGGTCCAATAACAATCAAGGCCAATTTTAGGAAGGAATCTATTTCACTCACTGAGGTAGGTGCATGGGATCAAGCTGGCTCAGCAAGTCCAATGGACGCCATTGATGCGACTATGATTGGTGACTACCTATATTGGATTGGCTACTCTTCCGGAAGTGATAACGTCGTCCGTAGAGTAAATATTGCGACACCGGGTAATCCCATTTCATCGAGTTCAGACTACAAGGCTTTCTCAGGAATACCACGGGGAATTATCCGATCAGGAGTGAATGGATCTGAAATAGTCGTTCTTGGTTCTTCTACAACACTATATAAGGTTCCCCATGCGACTTTTACCACCACAAGCCTCAGCTCCGTCCCGACCGGTATGAAAGCGCTGCACAGCGATGGTGCCACCGATTATTTCTGGGGTATAAACGCTGCAGGCACTGCTGCACTGTATCAGCATTCTAATCTTTCTGCAGTAAACTATATGCTTACCGAATCCGGCTGGATTTTAGAAAAGCTCTTGCCAGTCCCCGATGGACTTCTTGCGGTTGCCGAGGACAATGGGTGGAGGAACCTAGTCGGATTCCAGGGACCAGAGGGCGGCGGGCCTGTATCGACCTCGGATTCTTTCATACCCTTATATGCTAGCGGCGATATGTATGGAGGCATTGTTGGCCGCATGGCTCTGGAACCAGATAGTGAATATATGTCGGTCCCAATCTACGAGGACAACCAATACCTTCGACTGAAAACCTTCGAGGTTACATCATTGGCCAATCTTGACGGATCTCTGGTTTCCAGCCTTGACATCGGCAGTGATAATGACTACGCCACCGGTGCAGCCTATGATGACCTAGGAAGTCAATATGCATATGTAGCTGGCTCCAAGAATGGTGTTGCCACTATTTGGATAATTGACTTATTCAATAAATACAACCCAAGTATTGTCGGCGGTTCTGCCAGGACTATTGCGGGTTATGCTCGAGCAGTCGAGGTATTTAAACGAGGGGCATACCTGTACGTACTTGTTGACGCAGACGCCATGGTAACGACACAAAATGCTTCTCTTAAGGTATTCAGAATCGATTCAAACTAATTCTCCGGAAGCGGCGCCAGCACGGCGCCGCTTTCAATCTGTAGTAGTTTTCAATACAAATAATAGTCAGAATGTGGAAGCCTCACCTATTTTAGGAAAAGGTATTTTAGCATTGAATCAATTCATGTTGCTGGTTAGAGTGATCTTAGCCGCGGTGGAAGTCTTACCTCGCGACCAAGCCGTCTTTCCGGAGCCCTCATGAACATGCTTTTCCTGGACCTCGCCGAAATAGGCTCCCCCCTACCCCGCTCCGACGCCCGGGTAAGGCACGTCCTCAAGGTGCTGAAGAAGGGCCCGGGCGACGAACTGGAGGCAGGCACGCCCGACGGCATGCTCGGGCTTGCGCGGATCGAGGCCTGGGACGGCGAACGGATGAGCTTCTCGTTCAGGGCCGGGCGCGAGGCTCAGCCGCTCCGGCCGCTGGTCATTCTCCTGGGCTTTCCCCGCCCTATACAGGCCAACCGCATACTCAAGGACCTATGCTCGCTCGGCGTCGGCCGCATAGTGCTGTCGGGGACCGAGCTGGGGGAAAAGTCGTACTTCCAGAGCGACTTCTTCAAAAACAGGGAATTCCGCCAGGCGCTGATCGAGGGGGCCGAGCAGGCGGGCAACCCTCGGCTGCCAGAAGTGGAGACGGCGTGGTCGCTCAGGCGCGCGATGGATTCGATTGATGCGCGATTCCCGCCGCTTCCTGCCGGCACAGGCCCGCGCTGGGCCTTCGACCCGTACCGTGCGACGACCGGTTTCGGCGCGGCCGCTTTGCCGACGCTGACAGCCGATGCTCCCCTCGTCCTGGCCATAGGCAGCGAACGGGGCTGGACCCCGTCGGAGCTCGACCTGCTGGCAAGCCGCGGCTTCTCGTTCGCGAGCCTCGGCGACCGCATACTGAAGACCGAGACGGCAGCGGTGGCTGCGGTCTCGGTGGCACTGGCCAAGCTTGGCTACCTGTAAAGACAAAGGGCTATTTGACACGGAGACACCAACCGATAAACAGGGTTTACCATTTGAAGCAATTGTTCGAAATACCAATCTACATCGCCCAGTTTTCCAATTTCAGGTTTTCGATCCGGCCAAACTCGTCGGTATTGTTCGTTACAAGAATCAAGCCTTTGCTGATGGCTTGTCCGGCCAGCAACATATCGATCGGTCCGATTACCTTGCCTTCTTTCCTTAGTTTTGCCTTTAGCTTGCCATATGGAATTGCATCCATATCGTCAAAACTCAAGATATTGAATATTGACATGAACTTCAGCAATGCGATCCTGTTTGCGTCTTTATGAATGCTGTTTTCAATTCCATACTCTAGTTCAGCTATGGTCAATGATGATATGTATATACCATTTCTTGATTTAGCTTTGATATTCCGTAGAACGCATTCGGGTTTGTCCTTTATTGCGTATATGCAAATATTGGTATCCAGCAAGTACATCAGAGCGGTTCTCTTTCCTGATTCTCGCCTTGATTCCTTCCATCACTCATGAAATCGTCGGAAAATTCATTCAATCCTTCCAAAAAGACTTCCCATGCCTTTTCATGAGGGATCAGCAGGACCGCGTCTCCATGTTTCTGTATGAATACGTCATCGCCCTTGAACTGGAATTCCTTGGGCAATCGTACAGCTTGAGATCGCCCATTCAGAAAAAGTTTTGCCGTTTGCATTCTACCACCCTCTGACCATAATATATATCACGGTATATATTGTGGTCAAGTGGATTTTCAGAGTATACTTAAGGTTCTTCAAAAGTAAGTTAGTTCGTCGAACCCTGCACCTCTTCGAAAGTGCCGGTGATAGCATAGGCGT
>CAZNXK010000044.1:0-24969 GCA_964576835.1 uncultured Treponemataceae bacterium
CGACATCACCGCGGAAAAGCGTATTCTCTGCACCGGCCAGAAGCACGCCGCCATCATAGGCGGCCGGTACCGGGCATGCGAAGAGATAAACGCCAAGTCTATAGGCTCGCCGACCGGCGGCGCCGAAACGATACTGGAGGTCGGCAGCGACCCGAAGAGCAAGGCAAAGATGGACGAGCTTGATATCAAGCTCAAGGCCATGCAGAAACAGCTCGATGAACTCGACAAGAACATCTACACGCTCAACGAGACCAAACGTCAGCGCAAGACCCTCCCCGACGACAAGCAGGCTGTCCTCGATGAACTCGTGCACAGGCACGATGAAATCGCAACGGAGGCCGCTTCGATCAAGGCTGAATACGATGCCCTGCAGCAATACCTGAACAACCTCAAGGTCAAGGGCAAGGTCTGCGTGTCCGGCAGGATTTATCCCGGTACTGAAATTGTCATCCGCGACATCAGGGAGAAGATAAAGAACGAATACAAAGGGCTTACTTTCTATCTCGAGAACATGATGGTCAAGACAACCCGCTACGAGGAACTTGACGAAGAGTTCCTCAGGAAAGGGCCGCCCGATGCCCATTAAGCCGATTGACCTCCAGGCTCTCTTCCTGCAGCTCGGCCAGGTCGGCAAGCAGCAGGCGGCCGAGAAGGACGGCGCTACCCTGCATGCCAGCCTCCACGGCGCGCTGGTCAAGAAGATCGAGGACGAGGCCGCCAAGGCGGTCCAGCGCCCCAAGGACGACCAGGCTGTCACCGAGTCGGTCGAGAACGAAGGCGGTTCCGGACCCGGCAGCCAGAGCGCGGAGAAAAAGCATGAACAGAAGCCACCTGCCGAAGACGACGTCGAGACGATCAGCGATCCTGATCTCGGCGCGCACATCGATATTTCCGGATAAGGCATGACTCCGATACTGTTCGCGATTATCGCGCAGATCGTCATCTCCCTCGTTCTGGTCCTATGGACCAGGTCGACGGTCAGGAGATTCCTCGGTTCCGGCGAGGAACTCGAGCGGATAAGGCGGGAGATAGGCGCTCTTATGGTGGAACTCGATTCCAGTGCCGACAGGAATGTCACCGTACTGGAGGACAGGCTGAGGGCGCTCAAGGACCTGGTGAACGAGGCGGACAGACGCCTGTCGATGCTCGGCCAGGACCGATCGAGGCGGCAGGCGGAGAGCATAGTCTACGACAGGCTTGGCCGCACCAACGCAACCGCGGCTCTCTCCACAGCACCCGCCGAGAGACATCCGGAACGGTCTTCCGAACGCCAGGCAGAGAAGGTTCCAGAACCATCGCGCGAGCGCTTGCCGGATGAAACCGCGCAGCACACGGCACCGGAAGTCCCCTTCATTCGTTTTTCCGACAAGCCGCTTCCCCTCGAGGAGCCTTTCGCGGACAAGGTTCTTTCGCTGTCGAGGAGAGGCTTCTCGAGCGACATCATAGCCGCCCGTCTTGGAGCGACCATTGCGGAAATCGATCTCGTCATTTCGCTGGAACGCGAGCGGGACGGCCGGCCGAAGGAACGCTAGCGTGCGCGGCATCGTCGGTCTGGATTTCGGCACGACCAATACACTCTGCGCCTGGATGGACGGAGACATACCCGTCGTCATACCAAACGACCGGGGCGAGCGGGCAACGCCGTCGGTCGTCGCCATTTCGGATACAGGCAAGCTGCTCGTAGGCGCATCCGCGAGGAATCAGGCGCTGGCTGATCCTCGTTCCGCCCTGTTCGGCGTCAAGCGGCTCCTCGGCAAGGCCAGGACAGTCGAATTCGGCGGCAGCCCCAGGGCACCCGAGGATGCCGCTGCCGCCATACTCCTCAAAGTGAAGAAGGACGCGGAACACTACCTCGGCTTCGAGATAAGCAGGGCGGTCATCACCGTGCCTGCCAGGTTCGGTGACCCGCAACGACGCGCCGTCAGGGATGCGGCAGGCCGGGCGGGCCTGAAGGTCGAGCGCATTATGAACGAGCCGAGCGCCGCGGCGCTTGCCCGCGCCTGGTCCGGCGCGAAGGACGAGAAGGAGCGCCTGGTCCTGGTGTACGACTTCGGCGGCGGCACGTTCGACGCGACAGTGCTCCGCGCCAGGGGCGGTTCGTGTTCTGTGCTTTCAAGCGAGGGCGACGACGCGCTTGGCGGAATGGATCTGGATGCGGCGATGTACCGAGACGCGGCCGACAGGTTCCGCTCAGGCTTCGGAATCGATCCGGACTCAGATCCCTACCTGTCCCGCATGCTCGTCGATCTCTGCGAGAGAGCCAAGATAGAGCTGTCGGTCAGGGACGAGGCTACCGTCGCGGTACCTTTCCTTCATGGATCGGGCGGTCTGGTCCACCCGAGCGTACAGTTCGACAGGGATCGTTTCGAGGGGATCGCCTCGCCGTTCATAGAACGCAGCATCGATCTCGTCGAACGAGTAATGCGTTCGGCGGGCGTCTCGGCTTCGGACATAGGCGCGCTGGTGCTGTCGGGAGGCTCGAGCAGGATTCCTCTGGCCCGACGACGCCTCGGCGAAATTGTCGGGCGTGACGCCGATCCGAGGGTGAATCCCGAGGAGATCGTTGCATTGGGCGCGGCGGTCGAAGCCGCCAGGATAGAGGGGCGTCTCGAAGGACTCGTCTTCACCGACGTATGCTCGAGGACCTTTGGCCTTGAAATTGACGGAGGAGGCTTCGTGCCCCTCATCAAGAAGAACGATGCCTTGCCATCCGCGGGTAACCAAGTGTTTACCACGGTCGAGGATTTCCAGCGCTCGGTGGAGTTGCACGTGCTCCAGGGAGAGGAAGGCAGGGCAAGCTCCAACGTATCGGTGGGCAGGTTCCTTCTCCCCGGCATCCGCAGGGCGGCGAAGGGCCAGCCAAGGATAGCGGTCGAGTTCGCCATCGACGAGGGCGACATGCTCATCGTCAGGGCGCGTGACATGGATACCGGCTCTGAACAGTCAATCGCTGTCTTCGACGGCGGACTCGACTCCCGTTCACCCGGGGACAGGGTCCTCGCCCTTGCCCAGATAGCCAGACGGGAGGCGCAGGGTCTGTCTCTCGACGCATCGCTATCCGCCGAGCTTTCCGAAGTACTGGCTATGGTTCCGGGTTGCGCCGGAGACAACGGGAAGGCGGCGATGGCCGCGACCCTGCTGGAAGGCCTGTTGTCGGAGCTTTCGGCGCGGTCAGCCCGGGCTTCCGCCTCTCCCAATGCACCAACAGGCAGGGCAGGATGAACGAGCGGTCAATGTACCTGGCACTGGGGCTTGAACCGGGAGCGCCCTCCACCGAAATACGGCGGGCATACAGGAACCTCAGCCTGAAACTGCACCCCGATGCTTCGCGGGATCCCATGACGGCAGGCCGTTTTGCGCTCGTGGCGAAAGCGTACGGTATACTCTCGGTCATGGAGCGCGAGCGTCCCGGCGCAGGCGCCAAGCCTCTCGCCTTTCCCGACCGCATCGACCTGTTCGAACTGGGCGCCGTGCTCGCGACGCACACTGACCCGGAAAAGCGCAGGCTCGCGGCGAATCGGCTGGGATTATCAGGAAAACGGAGCGCCTGGGTTTTCCTGCGCAAGGGCCTCTACGATGCGGAGCCCGCCGTCGTAGCCTCATGCGTGCGCTCTGCTGCGGTACTCGGGCTGGTGCAGGGTTCGGCGGAGATAGCGGGGGCATACGAACGGGCCGGTCCGGCACTCAGGGACGCGATACTGGAAATAGCGAAGGCGACGGGCGACGGGCTTTTCGCAGCCACGCTGGAAACCGCGAAGAACGACGACGATCCCCGCCGCAGGATGGCCGCCCTGGCCCTGCAGAGATCCATGCGGGTAGTCACTGGTCAGCCGCGCGATTCCTGGGCTGCCTCCAGCCCGTAATCCTGTATCTTCTGGTATAGCGTCTTCCTGCCGATTCCGAGCATTTCCGCCGTGCGGCTCTTGTTCCCTCCCTGGGCCGCCAGCGTCTCGCGTATGAGGATGCGCTCCGCGTCCGCAAGGGTCGATCCCGGCGGAACCCTGATGACACTTTCCTCCGCGCTCGTGCGTACCCCGGGCGGCAGGTCGTCAAGAGTAACGAGGTCTCCGGATGCCATGACGACGGCGCTCTCGATGCAATTGCGCAGTTCTCGAACGTTGCCAGGCCACGAGTACGAATACAGCGCCGCCCTTGCCTTGAGATCGAAGCCGCTCACGGCTTTCTCGTTGTCGTCGGAGAATTCACGGAGGAAGGCGCTGGCCAGCAAGGGGATGTCGTCCTTGCGCTCCCGCAGGGGAGGTACATGGATGTTGACGACATTCAGCCGGTAATACAGGTCTTCCCTGAAGGTGCCGGCGCTTATTTCCACTTTCAGGTCCTTGTTCGTCGCGGCGACTACCCTGACATCGGTTTCTATCGTTTCCTCGCCACCGACACGCTCGAATCGCTTGTCCTGGAGGACGCGGAGAATCTTGATCTGGACGTTCTGGTTGATCTCGCCTATTTCGTCGAGGAAAAGCGTCCCCTCGTGGGCGAGTTCGAAACGGCCTTTCTTGCGGCCCTGTGCTCCGGTGAACGAGCCTTTCTCGTGGCCGAATAGTTCGCTCTCCAGCAGCGACTCGGCGAGCGCCGCGCAGTGCACCTTTATGAACGGCTTGTCAGCCCTCGGCGAGAGATTGTGTATCGCATCGGCGACCAGTTCCTTGCCGACTCCGCTCTCGCCGGTGATGAGGACGCTCGCCTTGGTAGGCGCAACGCGGCGCACGAGTTCGAAAATGCGGCGGATGGACGGGCTCTTGCCGATGATCGTCGAAGTCCGGCGCTGAGTCTCGACCTCTTCGAGCAGCTCGTCGTTGCGCCTCGACAGTTCCCGCCGCTCGAGGGCGCGCTTGACAAGAATGGACAGGTGGTCGAGGTTGACCGGCTTGGTGATGAAGTCGTATGCGCCGTTGCGCATTGCGTCGACCGCGTCCTCGACGGTACCATGACCGGTAAGCACAATCACCGGGACCGAGGGGTAACGCGAGGCGACGTGCCGCAACAGCTCGCCCCCCGATAGTCCCGGCATCCGCAGGTCGGTGATGACGAGGTCAATGTCACCGCGGTCGACCTTCTGGACACCGTCCTTGCCGTCGATGGCAAGTGAAACGTCGTAGCCATCGAGCCTCAGGTACTCGCCCAGGCCTTCGCGAATGTTTTTTTCGTCATCGGCGACGAGTATCGTAAACTTCATGAAAGCCCTTCATCGGTTTTCTCGAATCCGGCTTCGCAATCCTCTCCGTCGGGGCATATGCCGGTGATCATCCTGTGGTCCTTCTGCGGTATCGGCAACATGACGGTAAAGGTAGAGCCTTGTCCTGGTCTGGAACTGAGTGTGACATCGCCTCCGTGTTCCTTGATGATTTTATATGTCAGCGTCAGCCCGAGGCCGGTGCCGTTTTCCTTGGTCGTATAGTAGGGTTCGAAAATCTTCCCTATCCTGTCCTCCGGTATGCCGACCCCCGAATCCCGTATGATGATGTGGAGCTCTTCACCGATGGCTGCGGTAGAAAGGGACAGCTGCCCGCCGTCGGGCATCGCCGCAATTGCGTTCTTGACCAGGTTGAGCAGCGCCTGCTTCATGTAGCGCTTGTCGAAGGGCACCAGCGGCACGTCCTTGCCATACTCGACAGACAGTTCGATTCCCGAGCTCTCCACTTCTACACGCATGAATTCGACGAGCTCGCCAAGGAGCGCGTTGGGATCATCGTTGATTGGCGCGATGTCCATTGGACGGACGGCAAACAGGAAGTCGACGACAATCTTGTTGAGCCGGTCTATTTCCTCGGTAACGATATCCAGGTACCGCGCAAGAGGCGCTTCGGCCTTGCCCCTGAGCGACTTGCGCATCAGCTGGACATGGATGCTTATGGAACCGAGAGGGTTCTTGATTTCGTGGGCCACCCCTGCAGCCAGGGTCGTCAGCGACGCGAGGCTCTCCGCCCGCCGGAGCCTGGCCTCCCTCCGTCTCTTGTCGGTTGTCTCTTCGACGTGCACGAGAGTACCGCGTATCCGTTTTTCGCGGATGAGCGGCGTGACGCTTATCGAAAGGATGCGCGTGCCGGATGTGATGTCGAGAGCGAATTCCCTGTCGATTATGGATTCCTCACCAGTCAGCGCTGCCTCGAAGAATGCCGCAAGCTCGTCGTCCCGGAGGCTTTCCCAAAGCGGGGAGTCGAACAGCTCCTGTTGCGACAGAGGCAGGAGGCGCTCCGCGGCCTTGTTGACGAGGATGGGTTCATGGTCCTCGTCGCAAACGACGATGCCGTCCATCATCGAATCGAGTACAGCGTCCAGCCGCTCGTTCTCGTCGGACAGCACCCGCAGGAGACCGCGGATTGACTCCTCGTTCATCCTGGGTACCTTATCCATGACGCGTTCGAGGAATTTCCTCATCTGGAAACATCCCACTCCGGGTCGGCGAACGATTCGGCAAGGCGTTCGGCAAGTGCCGCTGGCTGAAGGTTGTACGAGGAGTACCGGACCATGGCGTCCCTGGCCAGCGCGGCGTAGCGTTCGGCTGCGCGTTGCGTTTCGATGCCGGCGCCGTTTTCGCGGAGCAGCGACGAGAACGCCTCTCCAGCCGCGTCGAGGAAAGCCGGGAAGGTCCATGCGCTCGCTTCGTCACCCGAGCCGAAGTTGGACGTCGCGGCGACCGACTCGGCGATGGCTGCCCTCACGCCGCCGCTACTGGCGGCGTCGCCGCTACTGGCGGCGAAGGCGGCAAGCGGAGCCTCGTCAAATCCTCCGTTGCGTCGTCCGGCAGCCGCCGCGAGCGCTGCCGCGTACCCGCGGGCCAGTTCGCCTATCGCGTTCGACGCGGCCGGCCGGAATCGTGCGATGTAGTCGGCGACATTGGTGGCTTCTGCTTGCCTGGTCTTGAAAATGCGTTCCAGAACCTCTACGGCTTCGACTCCGGTTCTCTGCACAAAACGGTAGCGCCTGACCCTCGACAGTATCGTAGGGATGATGGCCTGCCTGCGTGTCGTCGTGAGAACGAAAACCGCGTGGGCCGGCGGCTCCTCGAGAATCTTGAGCAATGCGTTTCTCGCGCCATCGAGCATCCTGTCGGCATGCTCGATGATTATTGTCTTGCGTTTTCCGAAAGGCGCGAGCCTGGCCCAGAATTCCATGGCGCGTATCTGGAAAACCGGCGTCGCGGCCGGCAGCATGTCCTCGAGTTTCGAGCATACCGAGAGCAGCTTCGTCGCTTCCCTCGAGGCTGTCGCGTCATCGACCCGCCGGGAATCGGCATGCGGCGAGCATGCGTCGATTCCCTCGAGGGCCGACCTGACGAGCGGCAGCGCCTTGGCCAGCCGGCCTTCCTCGCCTTCGTACAGCTCCCGGTCGAAACGCCTGACCAGCTTCCTGGCGGCACGCACGAAAAAATACCTCGAGGCGGGGCCGGGTGAGGCTTCGAGCATCGACGCCCCGATCGCCAGCTCCTCGCGGAACGACTTGGGACCCAAGAGGAGTATGTCCTGGTGCACGAGTATCCTGTGCCTGGCGCATTGCGCGCATTGGCAGTTCCAGGCGGCGTTGCGCTCGCACGACAGTACGCGCGCCAGTTCGAGCGCCGCGCTGAGCTTGGCCGATAGAGGAGGGCCTTCGAACAGCAGCGAACCGGGCAACTCGTCACGCTCGACGTCCGAGCCCAGTCGGGCGCACGCTTCAACCTGACCGAGGATGTTTTCGAACATCCAGCTTACGCGGACCTTCCGCGCTGCGAGTGCAGGGCCGTTCCGGCCTCCAGAGGAATGCGGCCCGCGACCATAGGCAGGATGATTCGCGCGACGATGCTGCCTTCGAGCAGCGCGACGACATCGACGAGAGGCTGGTAGCTGAGCACCATGATGATGATGGTCGATATGAGCAAGCCCTCGAAAGCGCCGAAGACCAGACCAAGTATCCTGTCGAGGGCGTCGAGGTGGAGGTTCTCGAGTACGCTGCGAATCGAGCGCTCTACCACCTTGACGACTATGAACACGATGGCGAACGCGGCGACGAAACCGATGACCGGCTCGAATCCGCCGAGTGCCACGAGCGATGAAATCCAGGCTCCTACCGGCCGGTAAAAAAATATTCCGGATAAAAGGCCGCCTACAACGGCGGCCGCAGACAGCACCTCGCCTATGATTCCCCTGAACCAGCAACGAAGGGCCGCGATGGCAATGATGGCGATGAGTACGTAATCCAGTGCGTTCATGCGTTACGCTTCCTTTCCGATTCGTTCCAGTATCATATCTGCAATGATTCCCGCCGCGTCCGGCCTGGCCATCCGCCTCGCCGCTCCTGCCATGGCGGCCCTCGCTTGGGGCGACTCGATGAGCGGCATTATAGCCGCTACAAGGTTTCCGGGGGTCGCCCTGTCGCCTGCAAGGCTGACGGCGGCTCCTGCGTCAGCCAGCAGCCGTGCGTTTTCAATCTGGTCACCCCGGCTTCCCGGTCCGCCAAGCGGCACGAAGACCATGGGTTTTCCTGCCGCGGCTCCTTCCCAGAGCGTGCCCGCGCCTGCCCGCCCGATGATGATGTCGGCGGCAGCCAGCAGGTCGGGCAACTCGTCCGTGACGAACTCGAAGCCCCGGTAGCCTTTGTCGGCTGGCCTGCACGGGGCATGATCGCTACCTGTCTGATGGGCGAGGGCCGCCTTGCCCGCCAGCTCGGGCAATATCGCGGAGACAAGCTCGTTCACCTGACTCGCTCCCTGGCTTCCGCCGAGCGCCATCACTATAGGCAGCCCCGGTTCGAAGCCCAGCCACGTGCGCCCGGCTTCGGCGTCGCCCTTTCCGATCGCCGCCCTGACCGGGTTGCCAGCTACGACAGCGCGGCCTCGCTGGGCCTCCGGCAGGTATCCGAGAGTTCGTTCCCAGCTTAAAATAATTTTCTCGGCGCGCCGCGCGTTGATCCTGGTCGCCAGCCCCGGTGACAGGTCGGACTCGTGCGTAAAGACAGGAATGCCCAGCGATGATGCGGCCATGCACGGCGGCACGCTGACGTAACCGCCTTTTGAAAACAGCAGCAATGGCCGCATCTGCCGCAGCAGGCGCCTGGCGGCAAAGAATCCCGCGGCAACCTTGAAGACGTCCGACAGGTTACGGAGGGAGAACGAGCGCCTGAGCTTGCCCGTCGGGATGGCAAAGAATTCGACACCCGCGGCCAGGGCAGCCTTGCGTTCCATCTCCCTGCCAGAGCCTATCCAGACAATCCTGCCGTCGAATCGTTCGCGGAGCCGCTCTATGACAGCAAGGCCCGGGTATATATGCCCGCCCGTGCCCCCTCCGGTGAACGCTATGCACCTGCCGGGCGCTTGCTTGCTTCCGATCGCTCTTCTCACAGCGCACCCAGCAACCTGGCGTACGCGGCGAGCGCCGGATCTGACGGTCCTCCCTTGGCGAGTACCGTCCCGGTCAGTTTTTTGCCGAGTTGCACGCCTTCCTGGTCGAAGGAGTTCAGGTTCCACGCGAAACCCTGGAACATCACCTTGTTCTCGTAATGCGCCAGCAGCGCCCCGAGAGCGCGCGGATCAAGTTCGTCGCCGACGAGCAGGGACGACGGCCTGCCGCCGGGGAAGCGCTTGTTCGGATCTTCGTCGTCTTTGCCCAGGGCAAAAGCCACGATCTGCGCGGCCAGGTTGGCGTTCAGTTTTTCCCTCGCGGTACTGCCCTCGAACTCGGGATCTAAGCCTGTCTGGTTTTTCCTGAAGCCTATGAACTGCAGGGGTACAATGTCCGTGCCCTGGTGCAGGTGCTGGTAGAACGAATGCTGGCCGTTGGTGCCAGGCTCGCCGAAAATCGTCGGTCCGCTAGGAATGACGACTGGCTTGCCGTTCCTGTCAACCTGCTTGCCGTTCGATTCCATGTCGAGCTGCTGCAGGTGCGCGGGAAAGCGCGACAAGGCCTGGGAGTAGGGCAGGACCGCTACCGATGGTCGGCCCAGCGCGCAACGCTCGTAAACGCCGAGCATCGCGTCCATCATCGACGCGTTCCTGGACAGGTCAGGTTGCAGCGCGAGCATGTCGACCTCAGCGGCGCCTCCGAGCATGGCTTCGAATGCGTCGGGTCCTAGCGCTACCGACAGGATGACGCCTCCCACGGCGCTCGTCGCGCTGTATCGTCCACCAATATAATCGTCGATATAGAACGAATCCAGGTAGGCCGGGTTCCGGGCCAGGGGGCTCGTTTCGCTTGTCACTGCGACGAGGTGGCGAGCCGGATCGACGCCTGCCTTCGTCGAGAGCCACGCCTTGACGAGAGACTCGTTCGCGAGCGTCTCCTGGGTGGTGCCGCTCTTTGACACCAGGATGAAGAGGCTCGTTTCCGGGTCGAGGCCGGACAGGACTCCGTTCGCGTCGTCGGGATCGACGTTGCTGATGAAGGAAGCCTTGAGCGCCAGCCGGCCATGTTCCCGGGCCCACTGCTCGAGCGCGAGATACAGGGCCCTGGGTCCCAAGTCGGACCCGCCTATGCCTATCTGTACGACCCGCTCGAATCGCCTGCCGGTCGAGCCGACGATGTCACCGGAGCGCACCTTGCCGGCGAAAGCCGCGGCGCGAATACGTTCTCCCTCGTAAAAGGCCCGGTAGTCTCGCCCGTCCTTCACGACCGGTCCGCAGGGAAGGCCGCGGGTCGCATGGTGGAGGACCATGCGCTTCTCGCCCGGGTTCATGATCGCCCCGGTTGCGAGAGCCCTGTATCGTCCGACAAGATCGAGTTCCCGAGCCGCATCGGCGAGCAGGGCGATAGTCTCGTCATCCACATCCATGGCCGCATACGAATAGACCAGTCCTCCCCCCGCCTGAATGGTCCGCTCGGCAATGCGCGCCGGAACCAGGGCTCCGCGGAGATGCTCCGCCGGACGGCGCAGAATTGATTGCCATGCGCCTGTTCCATCGATCCGTTCGCCTGTGCTCATCGCGCTGTTCCTCCCGGTTGTGGCATGGCTCGATTAGTGTTTCATTTCGATACGATCATAGTATTCCCGTTGTCTGCTTTTTTCAATACTTGAACCGGCCCGGGAGGCTTCAGATACGGGAGGCGATCTGCTATACTACGCTGTACGCCCGGTACAGCCGGGAGCAAGAAATAATGACCGGGCAGGGGAATTACATGGCAAAGCTAGTCACCTTCATCGAGAAGGAATTCATCCTGAATCAGGTCCAGAAGTCAGGCAGTCGGGTTGTCGTATTCGGCTCGGGCAAGAGCGTTGACGGCCGGATAAAGTCATTCGACAAGGAAATCCTCTGCCTCACTACGACAACCGCTTCCGCCGCCGAGGCCTTCTCGACCTGGGATCAGGTGTCGGTTTTCCTTTCCTACCAGAGCCAGCGTGTCACCTTCCCGGGCAAGATCAGGAAGGTCTCAGGCAGCGAGATGTTCATCGCGTTGCCTGAAAACCTATTCAAGGCACCCCAGCGCAAGGCTGTGCGGGTTGCTCCGCCCAAGGACCTGCAACTTGAATTCTTCATGCAGAGCGAGAGGATACGCATCGAATGCCCTGAGTCGAGCGAGTATTCCGAGCTCGAGATGCCTGCCCTGAGCATCGGCTTCGACACCGAATCCATCAGCGGGCTCCTCGACAGCTTCAAGGCCATTTCCTCGACCATGTACTCGATGAGCGGCATCGTCATGTTCAACAAGACCCGAAAGCCGGAAGGCGTCGAGGAGCGAATGCTTGCCGATATCGGACGCACTCTCCTGGTTACCAGCATGCAGAGCCCCCTGCCGGCGACCGATCCCTATCCGGAAGGACGTATCATTACCCAGTCGATGGCTGACACCTTCGAAGGACCGTCGGTTTTCCTCGAAGGTTCATCGCTCGAGCGGAGCCGAGCCGAAAAGAGCACCCTGGGCATCGTTTCCGAGCTGTACTGCCCCATACTTTACTATCAATACGTCGTCGGATACATCTACCTGATGAATGATATGACCAGGAAGACTTGCCTGGACTATCGTGCTGTCGATTTCGCGTGGGAATTTTCGCACATCCTGGCATACAGCCTCAAGGCCAACAATTACTTCAAGCTGGGTGAGAGCCCTGAACCCGATCCCTACCGACCGCAGGTCGTCAATCTTTCCTCCGGCGGTTGCTTGCTGTCGATGCCCAAGAATTCGTTCAAGGTAAAGCTCAAACACGGTTCGGTCCTCGACATCATGGTGTCCCGCTCGGAACGCGAGGTTCCAGCCGTTACGATGAAGGGACGCATCGCCCGCCGTTTCGACGACCGGGAAAATGAATACTACGGGGTGGCGTTTCTCCTGACCGAGCAGGATGCCCTCGTTTCACTACGCCAATCCCTGTACGCCGATGACTCGGCTCGTTTCGCCTGCGACGAAGCGACGCTAGAGCTTTGAACGGAGAAAGCCATGGGTAGGGAGTTTTCGATCATCGACAGGCTTGCACTGGCTTTCGAGGTGATGTCGCGGTGGGAGACAATCGCGACCCTCGGAGTTTTCATCGTTTTCTGGCTCATCGTACGGTATGTCGCCGATCCATGGCGAAGTGATGGGCACCGTACATCATTCAAGTTCAGGAAGAAGGCAGACAATGCTTCCGCCTTGCCGCCAACCGAATCGGCCTCCGAGGATGACCTCGAGGAAGAGGACCTGCCCGACTAAAAACCGCGTGCCGGCGCCAGCTTCCCTTTCCATGGCCATGCAGGCCTCGCCGTGGCAAGGCCTATGGCAACGGCGCATGACAAAGCCTCCTCCACTTCGTCGATCCGCCATCCATCCAGCGTTCCCTTCAAAGGCGCGTCCGGCGTGCCGCGGCGGCCGGTCATGAACAGTGCCGCTTCCCGGCCAACGAAGCGCCTGGCATGATGGTTCGTCACAGCGATGACTGCCTCCGAACCCGGAGCCGCTTCGGTTGCTGTTCTGTCGCATCGGTCGCAACCGGAGCACGCAATCGATTCGGCATCTTTGGCGCCAAGCGCGCCGAGGAGGAATGATCTGCGGCAGCCGTACAAGCCGTTGGCGTATTCCACGATCGCCGCGGCTCGTGCCTCGGCGATCGCTGGCGCATCCGTGCCGCCCGAACCGTGATAAGCGCTGCGGTGGCCGGCAATACGGTAGTCAGCTATGGCTGCCTGCCGTATGAGGAGGGCTGTCGCCTGCATTCCGTCTCGACCAGCCCTGCCGGATTCCTGCAGGTAGGCCTCGACGGATCCGGGTGGGCCGTAATGGATGACCGTCCGTATGTTTTTTTTATCCATCCCCATGCCGTACGCACAGGTTGAGCACAGGACGCCGTCGCTTGAAGCCATGAACCAGTCCTCGATTTCCGCACGCTCGGCTTTCTCGAGCCCCGCATGGTAAAACCGCGACTTCGACCCGCATGTTGACGCATTCATGTCTTCGGCAAGCAACTCGACTCCGGGTCGTGATGGCGCGAAAACGATCAGGGGTTTTTCCATCGTCTCCACGGCCCGGCGCAATGCCCTTCTCATCGACAAGGCCGGCATGACCCCGTAGTGTATGTTTGGCCTGTCGGGCGAATCGGCGATGAGGCGGTAGGGTTCCGTGCCGAACAGCACGGCCACGATGCGGGCAAGTATGGGTGGAGACGCGGTCGCGGTGAACGCGGTGACCACTCGCGGCACTATCGCCTTGATCGCATCCCCCAGGAGCAGGTATGCGGGTCTGAAACCGTCTCCCCATTCCGCGATGCAGTGCGCCTCGTCGACGACGAAATGAAAAACCCCGGCGCCTCCGAGGAAATCGACGATCTGCCTGACGGCGAGTATCTCGGGGTTGACGAGGACAATGCGGGCAGTACCGGAACGGATGGCCTCGAAGGCGGCCATCCGCTCGCCGGCACTCATGCCACCACGGAGCATGGCCACACCGACGCCCGTCGACTGCAATCGCCTGAATTGGTCCGCCATCAAAGCCAGGAGCGGATAGACGACCACCGTCGGGCCGGGGCAGAGCGCGGCGGGTAGCTGAAAGCACAGCCTCTTGCCCGCTCCTGTGGGCAGAATGACCACCTGCCGTTCCAGCCCCGGGTGCTCGTCTGGATCCTCCGCCGCATCGAGCACGTTGGCTATCACGAGCCTCTGGTACGGATAGAGGTAGTCCAGACAGAAATTTCTGGAAGCGTAGTCGAGTACCTTGTCCGTGTCTTGCATGCACGCAGTACGCGGCCGCGCACAGGGTCGCTTGCGCTCCCAAGGTCAGCTATCAAGTGACGAGGGAGCCGCCGGCCAGGAAATCATCGGCAGACGGGCACAGAGCGGCTACCGGGCAGGAGGCGCAGAGCGGTTTCCTGGCCCGGCACACATGCTTGCCATGGCGGTTCAGAGCGTACGAAAAAGCCGTCCACATCGACTCTGGCAAAGACGCGCCGAGCATCCGCTCGCTTTTGGCCGGGTCGTCGGTTGGAGCGAGCCCAAGCCGTCTGGCAGTCCGGAGTACGTGCGTGTCGACGACTATCCCGGGTTTCCCGTAGCATACGCTGACGATGAGGTTTGCCGTTTTCCTTCCCACGCCTGGAAGCTTCGTCAGTTCTTCTATGGTATCAGGCACCCGTCCGCCGTAATGATCGACGATCATGGAAGCCGTTGCCATGATGCTGCGTGCTTTTGCCCTGAAGAACCCGGTCGTCCGCACAAGCGCTTCGACGTCGCTCCTGGTGGCGGCAGCCAGGCTGGCGGTGTCGGGATAGGCTGCGAACAGGTTCGGCGTGACCCTGTTCACCTGTTCGTCGGTGCACTGCGCCGAGAGTATCACGGCGACAAGCAACTCGAAACAGCTGTGGTAGCCGAGCGCTGATCCAGAATCTGGCCAAAGGGGAACCAATACCTGGTATATCGCTTCAGCGACAGGGGAAGAAGGTCGTTCCATGCGCTCGAGTATGGCACCCGTACGCTTTCATCCTCAAGTACCAGGATTCCACCCGGTTTCTGACATTGCAGATATGCGAAGGGCGACATATAATAGGGAATGCAGGCATGGAGGAACGCATGAAACGAAAGATAATCATCACCGCGCTTATTGTAGTCGCAGCAACTTCATTGGCCTTTGCCCAGGCAGCCCCGGCGGCAAGCCCTGCTGGAAATGGGCTCGATACATTGGGGTCGATACGGATCGCCTCTGATCTGTACCCGGTTCGTGTCGACGTGACAAAGATCTATTCCCACTCGCAAGGACTGAAGGTTGTCTACCGCAAGGGCGGATCCTCATTCGCAGAGCTATTCATTCCTTCCAGCTGGTTCGTCGCTGGAGGAAAGGCTGCCCTGATTCACGGCTACGGCCCTCAATTTCCATATCTCGTGGTGTATTATTCTTCAGACGGGAGCTTCAGCCACCTCAAGCTCTTTGCGATGCGTAACCTCAAGGACGCCAGCTGGGGAGTCATCGATGGAGATCCAGGCGACCGTTTCAAAGTTGAAACAATCAAGCTGGAATTCTGACACCCCGCCCTGATGCTTGTATCGCGCATTGCATAGGCGATGTGTGATACAAGCCGCTGTGTGCCGCGCATTCGGCGTGCGGTACCGTGACTCTCCTCTAGACAGATTGGATACTCCTTGAATACGACGGCTCTTCTCCACGATTCTGGCATCATCGATTTTCTTGGCAAATATTCCGGCTACTATATCGTAGGGCACAAGGAGCCTGACGGTGATTGCATCGGCAGTCAGCTGGCTCTCGGGGCCTTCCTTTCCAGACAGGGCAAGAAGGTCATGCTCCTGTCTTCCGGTCCATTTTCCCGTACGGAGATAGCCACGTTTGCCGTGGATTTCGTCGATACGCTTGGCGGCTCGGCCCTGGATGTCGCTTCCAGCGCAATCATAGTCGTGGATTGTTCGTCGCTTTCAAGGATAGGATCGGTAGCCGATTGCCTCCCCTCTGGACTCCCGCTGGCCTTCATCGACCACCATGCGTCAGGGGAGGCCTCAGGCGATGTCCGCTTCGTCGACCCCATGGCGCCTGCCGTCACCTACCTCGTCCAGGGCATAATAGAGGCTTTCGACGCTCCGACCAGGCAGGAGGCTGAATACCTCCTGTTCGGGCTATGCACGGATACTGGCTTCTTCAGGCACCTCGACGAGCGTTCCGGCGATGTCTTTGCCGCTGTCGGTCGGCTCGTCGCGGCCGGGGCTTCTCCGAAGCGGGCATTCACGATGATGAACGGCGGCAAACCCTTCGCTTCGCGGAAGCTGATGGGCGAGCTGCTTTGCAGGGCCGAGACGAAGTTCGACGGCAAGCTCATCATCACCAGCATGAACCTCGAGGACCAGGCGCGTTACGGCATGGTCGGCAGGGATTCCGACATGCTGTATCAACTGTTGTTGACCGTTGCCGGAATGGAGGTCGCCGTCGTCGTCAGGCAGGAAAGCCCGACGGAATGCACCGTCGGCTTCAGGTCAAGGGATGCCATCGATGTCGCTTCCGTCGCCGCTTCGTTCGGCGGCGGCGGCCATAGGCTGGCTGCCGGCTTGCACATGCCAGGGAAAGCCGAGGAGATCGTACCGCGAATTGTAGACGCATTCGCGTCCGCCTTCTCGAAGTAACAATTTGTAACCGATTCAATCCAGGAGTCTTCTGAAGCGGAACTCACAGTCCGCACGGCCAGACGCGGCGATCAATTTGTCCTTGGCAAGAGCTTGCCGGTGAATCTATCAAGCCTCCGATGTGAATTTCCATAAATTTATACGGCTTCTCGCCCCGCCGGTACGGTATGTGCATGGTAGAAAGTCCGGCGCGGTCAGACCACGCTCGAAGCACGGGCGCCACCATCGCGCAAAAAAAAGCTATTGTACCCAGGAGGGAACCGATGCCGAACGACGAATTGAACGCGTTGGTAGCGCGGATGAAACGGGGGGAGGATGGGCTGGGAGAGCGTATACTCGATCGCATAGCCAGGGATGTCTACGGTTGCCCCCGGCTCTACGGTTTCAGGACAGAAGACGAAGTCGGGGAGGTCTTCGAGCGCTACTGGCCCAGGATCGCGGCACTGGTGGATCGATATGAAGATGTCGGTTCGAACTTCGAGGCTTATCTCGTTGCAACCCTTCGATATATGGCCTTGTCGGTCAGACGGAAGCAGGCATGGAACTCGGACCGCGAGGCTGTTTTCATCGAGGAATCGAAAGCGGAGATCGAACCGGCTTGCGCGGCATCACCATCGAGAAGGCGACTGCCAAGGGCAAGGCTCGAGCACGCGGGCTTCCCTGCCGCCTCCGATACCGGAGTGTGCGCCGTCGCTTTCAGGCGCCGCATCCTGTTCCTGTGCGTGAAGTGCGCCAACATGCTGGATGATGACGAGGTTTCCACAATTGCCCGCAATGTCGGTATGGATGAAGGCTACGCACTTGAAACGATACACAGGGCACGATCCATCGGACTCGGGCAACGGAGACGGAGCGTATCGCGGCGCCGCGGCAGGGATGCGGCGTGGCTGCGCTGCGAGACGGCGTGCAGGCGCTTGTCCAGGGAAACAGACCTGCCCGTCAGGCAGTCTCTGGAACGTTCCATAGAGCGAGACAGGGGGCTATACAAGAGGGCAGTCGCACTCATCGCCAAATCCAAGCCTTCCATTTCCAACAGGGCGGTGGCGGAACTGCTCGACATTCCCAAGGGGACGGTGGATTGCGGCGTCGGCAGGATCCTGCGGCAATGCGCCGTACTGTATGCTGAAGGCGTCCCGCGGTAGAATGTCGGTGGAGGAACGATGACCCTATTCATTGCGACAAACAATGCCCACAAGCTGGAAGAAATACGATCGGCGATGCCTGGCCTCGATATCCGCGGCCCCAGGGACGCAGGGCTGGATTTCGATTTTCCGGAGGATGCGGATAGTTTCCTCGGTAATTCGACAGGCAAGGCCCTGGCGCTGTGGCGTTTGCTCCGCGTTCCCGTACTCGCCGATGATTCTGGCCTCTGCGTCGATGCTCTGGGTGGTCGTCCTGGTGTACTCTCGGCCCGCTACGGTTCCGCTCCCGGCGCGCCGTCACTTGAATCGGGCGACAGGAACGCGATGATTCTTGACGAAATGGCGGGCAAAGCCGACAGGAAATGCCGCTTTGTATGCAGCATGAGCCTCGTGCTCACGCCTGACCGTATTTTCGTCGTCCAGGAGACATGCGAAGGCCAAGTGCTCGACAAACCGCGTGGCACGGGAGGTTTTGGCTACGACCCCATCGTTTTCCTGCCCGAGCTGGGCAGGAGCGTCGCGGAGTTGTCGCAGGCGGAGAAGAACAGGGGATCCCACCGCGGCAGGGCGATTGCCAGGATGGCAGCCGTGCTCGAGAGCCTCGGGCGCTTGCCCTGAGGTAAAAAGAAAACCGGCGGACCATAATCGGTTCGCCGGTTTCAATACGTACGTTCGGGTAAAAGCCTGCGGCGTGCGCCGGGCGGCTTATTCCTTTATGCCGTACTTCCTGCGGAATCGCTCGACGCGTCCTGCGGTGTCCACGAGTTTCTGTTTGCCGGTAAAGAAAGGGTGGCAGGCGGAGCAGATTTCCACCTGGATGTTCTTTACCGTCGAACGGGTCTCAATGACACTGCCGCACGCGCATGTGATCGTCGTGAGCTCGTACTTTGGATGTATGCCGCTCTTCATCGTGATCTCCTCGCGCGCCGGTCATGCATGCCAGAAAACCGGCTTGATGACGGCGAAATGCTGTATCCTGGCTTCATGAATCTCCCATGGGCGTATTCATGGAGCGTAGGAAGGCCTCATTATTCTTGGTTTTGGTCATCTTGTCAATCAGCAGCTCCGTCGCCTCGAGATCATCCATCGGGCTCAGGGCCTTGCGCAGGATCCATATCTTCTGCAGCTCGTCGGACGGCATGAGGAGCTCTTCCTTGCGCGTACTCGACTTCTTGACGTTTATCGCCGGGAAAAGACGGCGGTCGGACATGCGCCTGTCGAGGTTGATCTCCATGTTGCCGGTGCCCTTGAACTCCTCGAAGATGACCTCGTCCATTCTGGATCCTGTATCGACGAGCGCGGTCGCGATGATGGTCAGCGAGCCGCCTCCCTCGATGTTGCGGGCTGCTCCGAAGAAACGCTTTGGCTTGTGGAGGGCGTTGGAATCGACGCCGCCCGACAATATCTTTCCGCTCGTCGGAACCGTCTGGTTGTAGGCGCGGGCGAGCCTCGTGATCGAGTCGAGGAGGATGACGACGTCCTTGCCATGTTCGACGAGCCGCTTTGCCTTGTCGAGAACCATTTCCGAAACCTGGACGTGCCTCGTGGCCTGCTCGTCGAATGTCGACGATATGACCTCGGCCTTGACGGTGCGTTCCATGTCGGTGACTTCCTCCGGCCGCTCGTCGATGAGCAGGACGATGAGATAGACCTCCGGGTGGTTGGCCGTGATGGCGTTGGCGATCTTCTGGAGGAGCATCGTCTTGCCGGTTTTTGGCGGCGATACTATCAGCGCGCGCTGTCCCTTTCCTATGGGGCAGAACAGGTTTATGATCCTCGTGGAAGTCTCGGCCGTAGTCGTTTCAAGATTGAATCGCTCGTTGGGGTAGAGGGGGGTCAGGTTCTCGAAAGGAATGCGGTTCTGAGCTACCGCGGGTTCATCGAAGTTGACCTGCTCGACGCGGAGCATCGCGAAGAACCGTTCGCCTTCCTTGGGGCTGCGGATCTGCCCGTAGACGGTATCGCCGGTTTTCAGGTTGAACAGCCTGATCTGAGAAGGGCTGATGTAGATGTCGTCCGAGCCTGGCAGGTAGCTGTTCTGGGGAGAACGCAGGAAACCGTAGCCATCGGGCAGTATCTCGAGGGAGCCATAGGCATATATGATGCCGCCACGCTCGGTATGCGCCTTCAGGATCTGGAATATAAGTTCCTGTTTCTTGAGGACCATCATCTCCTCATGAATGAGCCCGGTGCCCCCGCCGAGTTCCCTGAGCTCCTTGAAGCCCATGCTTGTCAATTCGTTGATGGAAAGCCGCGATCGGGAATCCGTTTGTTCGACCTTTGGCGTATCATCCCGGGCTTTCTCGAAATTTTCCTGCTTGCGTACGAAACCCGGAACAACGCTGCCCCTCGACTCGAAGTGGGGCTCGTCGTCATATTCTCGCCGTTGAGCCTGTCCGGAGTTTTGTGTTCCGTGGTTTGCGCTCTGGGCGTTCGAAAGTGCTGATTGCACCTGCATCATGCTCGCCCCGGTAGGCGCCATCGACGATGCCGGCGTCGCTGCCTGCGCAGCGGAGGCAGGGGATGTCGCCGCGGGGGGGGGCGCTGCAGGGTTTGCCGTTTCGTCCTGCCGGGTGGCGGGCCTCCGGACGACGCGCCTGCGAGGCGCCTGCCTCGTCTGGTCGTTCGCTTCGTCCAGGCCGAGTTCGGCTTGAGGTTTCGGCTCGGCCGATTCCGACGAATCGTCCGCCTGGCTCTTGCGCACTATTGCCATCAATTTCTCCATTGCTTGGTGTAGGTCGGTCTGGAATGAATGCATGGTTATTAGCCCAGGCTTTCACGCGGCCGAAGGGAAAGGGGAAGCCTTGAAGGTTGCATCCCTGGCATTTTAGCCAGTTCCAAAAGTCTATTTCTTCTGGAACTGGATTTGCAGTTTCCCGTTTTTCGAGCTAATCGCAAGAAAAACAGAATCTGCGCAGATATATGGAGTTTTTCAAAAATACATCCGCATTTTGAAAAAACCCTCATGTATATGTTTTTTCCGTTTCCGGTCGGAAGATACGCGGTGAACGGCCAGAGGCCAGATCGCCGGCGCGCTATGCCGCGCAACTCATTTTCCTTGTGGAAACGATACTCCCGCCTTGCGAGTGTTGTCAAGCTCGATCGCATGCCGAATCAATTCCATGATTCTGCCCAAAGCGTGCCTTACAGAAGAATCACGTATCGCTGTCCTGTCGCCGTTGAAACAGCGAGTTTCGGCGAAGGTCGAGCCGCTCATTGAAAAACCGAACCAGACGGTGCCTACCGGTTTTTCGGCACTTCCTCCAAGTGGCCCGGCTATCCCCGTTATCGAAAAGGAACAGTCGGCGCCAAGAGCCGACGCTGCCCCGGCGGCCATCGCCAGCGCTGTCTCCTCGGATACCGCGCCGTAGCGGCCGATGCAATCTGCGCTGACACCGAGCATCCGCTCCTTGGCCTGGTTGGAATAGGACACGAAGCCGCCCAGAAAGAACCTTGATGCGCCCGGGACAGCGGTGATCGCCGCCGCCGCCAATCCCCCGGTACACGACTCGGCAACGGCGAGCGTCAAGCCGGCCGATTCAACCGCGGCGGCAAGCTCGATGGCCAGTTCTTCCGTGGTCACGATCCGGCTTCAGCCTTGACGCCTGGAGAGGCCGAGAACGGGTCGAATGCCACGCCATCCCGGACCATCTCGCAGCGTCCCTCGAAGAGGACGCCGTCGGCTATCCTGAGCTTCGCGGTTTTAACATTTCCGCGCACCTGAGCGCTGGAGCGGAATTCCACCTTGTCCACGGCTTCCAGATCACCGCGCACCGAACCGGCCACGATGATGCTCATCGCCCTGATCCGGCCGACGTTGACCGTGGCGCCTTCGTCGATATACAGCGCGCCCTTCGCGTCGATGTCGCCATCGAAGTGCCCGCGTATCATCAGGCTGGAGTCGAATTTAAGCGTGCCCGAGAAGCTCGTCATGGCTCCCAGGACTGTCGTCACTTCTACGCTGTTCTTTATCGATGATTGTTTCGTACTGGCCTGCCTTGGTTGCTATTTATGCTTCATCACGAAGACGCCGTCCCAGTCTTCGTCTGGAGGTTCGACGACATAGAGGTCGCACCTCTCGTGGTATACCTTGGAAGGGCCGTCGGCAGGATCGATGGCCAGTGCGGCGGCGAAACGCTTTGAGGCCTCAGCGAAGTTCATCAGCTTGTAAAGCTTCCTGCCCTCCGCGAACAGCTCGAGGATTTTCTTTTTTTCGTCACTGATCATAAGGGCTCCTTCCTGGAAACATGACGGACAACGTCGGAGGCCGACTTGCGCAAATCGTCTGATTCGTTCCTGAGCGCAAGCACGCGTGGATCGAGTTCCCTGAGGATGCCCGTGCCCTCGGCAGCGTGTTTCCTGGCGGTCTCGAGGTCGTCCGCCTTCTCAATTGACTGGAGCACGCGGTGAACCTTCGACAAGGCCGACGACAGCTCGGTGACGGTGGCATCGCCGACGTGCAAGCGCTTTTCCCGATTCTCGAGCTGGCTCAGGAGCTCATGGGAACGGAGGACGGCGCGGATCCTGGCGAGTACTTCGGCGAAATTGAAGGGTTTGGTGATATAGTCGTCAGCGCCGAGTTCAAGGCCTTCTACCTTGTCCTTTACATCGTCGAGGGCGGAAAACATTATTATCGGAGTGTCGGCGAAATCGGCGTATTCAGGCGACGATTTGATTATTTTCGTCACTTCCCATCCGCTCAGCCTGGGCATGATGTTGTCCAGTATGACGAGGTCGGGATGGAGCCGGCGTACTGATTCCAGGGCTTGCTGGCCGTTCTCGGCCAGATGGACATCGAACCCGAGCTTCGAGAGCATCACCTCGAAGAATTCCAGATTTATCTGCTCGTCGTCAACTACTAAAATCCGTTTTTTGGTGCTCACGGGAAAATCTCCATTCATTGATGTGCGCTTGTTGCTCTATTGTTGATTCTGTACCGCGCCTGCGCGGATTGGCATGCCTCCGGAAAGACATGACTCATTTTCCTATACGGTGACGTTATTGTCAATGCGAAAGGTCGTCCCCCGGGTCAGGGCCGAAAGAATGGCCAGTACTAAAGCTATGCATGGAATGGCTATATCCGCGTTCATGCCGCCCGCTTCGTACAATGTCGTCGAGGCAGAGCCCAACGGCACGTCGACATGGAGGGTGCCCGGTTCGAAGGCAGGCAGCGAGGCTACCACATGGCCGTTCGGGGCGATAAGCGCCGTGGCGCCCGTGTCCGCGACGCGCAGGAGCACCGAACCCGTTTCGACCGCCCTGAAAATCGACATCGCCAGGTGCTGTTCCTGCATCGATTCGGATTTTGCCCATGAATCGTTGGTCTGGATGATGAAGAAATCAGGCTTGTCGAACGAGGCCATGTATCGGCCGAACGAGTCCTCGAAGCAAATGGGAGCGGCGAACCTGCTTTGCCCCGATTCAAGGAGGGTCGGACCCGGGCCGGGCGTCCAGAAATAGCCGAACTTTGCGATGAGCCAGCGGGTCAGTCCTGGAAACAGCTTTTCGTACGGGAAATATTCGGTGAATGGTACCAGTTTTACCTTGTCATAGCGGCCAGAAATCTTCCCGCTTTCGTAGAGCACGGCGGAGTTGTATTCGACGGTACGAGATAGTTCGCCGGGTGGCGCGTATCCGTTTCCGACAAGGAGTGGCGCCGGGAAGGCGGTGATGAAATCGTCGACCTCGGAGACGAACTCGTAGGTTTTCCTGTCTGGTCGATGCCGAAGATGCCAGTCTATCGGCGGGACGATCGCCGTTTCATGCCATGCGACGAGATCGGGTTTATAGGCAAGCGCTTCGACGCTCATCGAGGCCATGCGCTTGAAACCGGCGACATAATCCTTGACGCTGGATTGATCGCGGACCGCCGGCTGGATCAAGGCGACCCTGAACCAGCCAGGCTGGGGCGGGGTTTCGGGCTTCAGCCTGGCGATGACGGACCTGCCGTCCTTTACCGTCGCTGTGGCAGGCGCCTGCCCCGCAAGCACGGTGGCGACGACGCAGACAATGCCGAACGATGCCCGCCTGGAGACCTCAGCCAGGCGCCGGGGTCTGGGCTGCAGGAAGCGCAGCAGCGCGGCAAGGAACGATGCGTTGGTGCCGGCTATCGCGAGCCCGACGAGCGGGACTCCGCCTATCGACGCCAGTGCCAGCGCGGCCCGTCTGTACGCCAGCGAATAGGGCAGGGACCCATAGGGGAAGGCCAGGAATCCGACCGATCGGCCAACTTCCATCACTACCCAGATAAAGGCGGCAGCAGGGAGGGCAAAGCGGCTGCGTGTACTGAGTATTGCGGAAATCGAAGCGAACGCCAGCGAGAACCAGGTCGCTTCGAGACAGATGACGAACAGGATTGCGCCCAGGTGGTATGCTCCGAGCCAGGGGCAGACGAGGCAGAATATCACGGCTCCCGCCACTGCGCCTTCCACCGCTGCCCATCCGGGCTTCGTCCTCTCGAGCAATGCGAATGCCGGGATAAGCGCGAAGAAGGACAAGTAAGGCGCAACGGGAGCGTGCCAGACGAACGTGCCGGAGTAAAGAAGTATCGAGATGATGAACAGGACGACGGCCGGAGGTCGCCGTCCTGTGCTAGTCTTCGGACGATGCGGTCGCATCTGGGGCGGAAGCGCCCGCGGCGCCGATCTTCCAGGCTTCCTGCTTGAGCTCGCGGCCTGGCCTGAAAACGGCGACTCCGTGGTCGGATACCGAAACCGGCTCTCCCGTTTTGGGATTGCGGGCCCGCTTGCGGCCTTTCCTTATGCGTACCTCGAAGGTGCCGAAACCGCGCAATTCCACGGCCTTCTCGTCGAGTATGGCTTTCTTTATTTCTTCGAACAGCCCGTCGATGAGAACGTGAATGTCTTTACGGCCTATGGTCGATCGTTCATGGAGAGCGTCGATCAGTTCGGCTTTCGTGACTTTTCTTGCCATGCCGCAACTCCTGGAAGGCCGGCCCACAATCATCCGTTTCTCGGGAAAGCCCATGAAAGGGCTTAGGAATCCTTTTCGCGGAGACAGCGATCAGCCGATTGGATGCGCCTCAGGCGCTGAGGACGTTGACGAGCCGCTGCAGCCTGGACTTCTTGCGGGCGGCGGTATTCTTCTTGAAGATACCCTTGCGGGCAGCGGTATCAATCTGCTTGATCATGTCCTTGAGTGTAGTCTCGGCCAGGACCTTGTCCTTGGCATGCGCCGCTGCGACTACTTTCTTGGCCGCAGTGCGAACGCTGCTCTTGACTTTCTTGTTCTGGACGCGTCGCTTCTCGTCCTGCTTGTGCCGCTTCTCTGCGGATGAAAATTTGGTAGCCAAGC
>CAZNXK010000045.1:0-24720 GCA_964576835.1 uncultured Treponemataceae bacterium
AGCTCGTCGGGCTCATAACCCGGAGGTCGTAGGTTCGAGTCCTACCCCTGCTAAAATGGAAAAGTCGCGCTATTGCGCGGCTTTTCTATTTTAAATAGGCAGGGGTAGGACTCGAACCCTCGATTCGCTGTTCCCTGACAAAACCCACAACCACAACCAATGCAACCGCAACGGCCGAGGTCCAGGCCAGCGCAGCCACTCCGGCGTTCACGACGAGCCACGGGCCGGTGAAACCGGCCAGGGTAGCGCCGAGCATCGTCGACGCGGCCCCCAGCATCATCACCTGCCCGCGCTGGGACTGCGCCTGCTCACTGAGCAGCGGGGCTCGCGAGAATACGCTGACGAACGGGGTCAGGGTCGTCCGTTTCCACACGAGGCATTGGGGCATCGTCGACTGCGAGCAATAGATCGACATCAGGGCAAAGGCGCGCACCACACTTTCGAAACCCGACCTGGTGGCCGCGGACACGGCTTCCAGCTTCGCTTCAGACCCGACCGCGCAGCCGAGAAGGCCTAAAGCGGAACGGGCGGTCGTTACGTGCGACTACGAGGCGGGCAAGCGATGGCCGCGGCTGGAGCCGGGGGAATATGTCTTGGTGATCCGTACGGCGACCAAGGGGGAAGCCTGAGGACCGGCAGTCTACCTGGGACGGTGAGGGTAGTCTGATGCCAGTCGGACCCATATTTCCTTGACCGGTCCAAGACGCGGGTCTATCATGATTCATAGTAATTAATACAAGGATTCAGCTATGCATGGCAGTCCGGATATTCTCAACTTCCATGAACGGGTGATGAACCGTTACTGATCCTTCGCGACCAGCTTCTTCGATATCGACGATACGCAAATAGAGGCAGCCCTCCGGACTGAGGGGCAGGCCGAGACGATGTGGCCGGAACCGCTCATACAATTCAATCCGGTGTACCAGGCTGGAGCAAGTATCGACGCACTGGTAGCCGAGAACGTATTATCGCCCGATATGGCCAAGGTGTTCGCGGCCTTTACGCTACACAAGCATCAGGAAGAAGCTTTACGGCTCGGCTCGGCTCGGCTCGGCAGGCAAGGGCTTTCGTCGTCACCTCCGGCACAGGCTCTGGCAAGTTGCTGACCTTCCTGGGGACGATGTTCAACGAGGCGCTGCGCAACCCGTGCCCCGGCTTCCATGAATGGGAGTTCCTGCCCGAGAACGACCGTATGCGCTACACCGTCTCTCCTGAAGCCAGGCGGGAGATACTCAGGCTGCTCCTGGAACTGAACCACAAGCGGCACGCGGAGGAAGTGGCGGCGGGGATAGTCGATGAAGAGGGGAAGGTCCTAAAGAAGAAGACTCTCGTGGAGACGCGGAGGCGCGGAGAAGAAGGAAAGAAGAATAGTGGGCAGGGGGAGATGTTTTAATACAAGCACCTTGGCTGGACCGGGAGGTCGTATGAAAATATTGGCTTGCGCGGATATTCATATTGGCAGGATACCTTCGGTGCCTGGTAGAACCGGAATATCGGGAAGGTCCGCCTGGGAGGCCGTGGTCGACAAGGCGATTGAACTGAAGGTCGATGCCTTGGTATTGGCAGGCGATGTCGTCGAGTATGATAATGCCTGGTTCGAGGCCTATGGCGCCTTGATAAAAGGCCTCGGCAAGCTAGCCAGTACTGGCATTAAGGTATTTGCCGTAGCCGGAAACCATGATGCCGAGGTGTTCGCGCGCATCGCCGCCAAGAGCGACGATATACGGCTTCTTGGCATGAATGGAACCTGGGAGAAAGTCGAATTCCAGGAGGTGACGATACTAGGCTGGTCATTCCCAAAGCCAAATTGCTTATCGAATCCATTCGATAGCTTCCCTTCGGAGATGAAAGCAATAAGCGGTCCGGTTCTTGGTTTGCTCCATTGCGACCTTAATGGGGCGAAGGCCAATAGTCATTACGCGCCTGTTCCCGAAGACGTTTTAAAAAACAGCACCGTCCCTCTTTGGGTTCTTGGACACATACATAAGCCAATCCTCGATCAAGAGCAGGGCTACTTCTATTGCGGCTCTCCATTTTCCCTTGATTCAGGCGAACAAGGAGCGCATGGAATCTGGCTATTGGAGAATACTAACGGCCGAAACTGGAATAGAACATTCATACCTCTATCGCCCTGGCGCTTCGATGTATGCACGGTGCGCTTGCCTGATGGCCGCGATGGCGACGGCGTATTAAACGATATAGCCGATTCGATGCGCCGATTAGCAGAAAAGTTGATAGCTGACGGTTTTATAGGTGAAGCCTATTGCAGGCTGTCATTCCAGGGAAACCTTTCATGCTCCGTTAATCTTACCAGGCTACTTCCTATGGAAAAACTATCAGAGCTGGTGATTACTTTGCACGATGTCACCGTTACCGCCCTTGAAACGTTCGACGACAATACCCTGCCTGAGATCGATATCGATAGCCTCGAGAAAGGCAGTGGTCCGGCGGCCCTCCTTGCGAGGCAGCTTAAGAATATGGATACCCTGCCTGGCTTGACTCAAGAAGTACTAAGGATAGAGAAAGAAAGCTGGGATTCGGCGGCTTATAGGAATTTAGAAAAGAGTGGGGCTCCAATCAACCCCGAGGATATCCTCCGGCTCGCCGGCAATCGTCTGCTTAGGGCTATGCTCGAACAGGAGGGATCGCGTGAGTAATAAATACTGGATAAGCTCGGTCAATCTTAGCTGCTCGCCAGGGTTCAGGCCAGGGGCCTTCCCTCCGATCAAAGGACTGAAAGAGGGCCTGAACGTAGTCTGGGGAGCCAATGGCATAGGCAAGTCAAGCCTTGCCAGGGCTATCAGGAACTTGCTGTGGAAAACGGGCGTAGCGAGCGACGTAGACGCCGACGGAATCATGGAGACCCCGTCTGGCTCCTGGGCATTACAGCTTAACCGTGGGGAGCTTAGGCAGACGGACCGAAGCACTAACAGGGTATCGAGTCTCCCCGGTCGCACCGACGATCTGTGCCAGAGTTATTGGTTCCCCTTGCATGAACTGCTACAGGCCGATGAGAATGGCGCTCTCTATCTTAAGCGCGTACGTAAGGAGATGCAGGGCGGAGTCGACGTAAAGGCCGCCCGTGATAATGCGTGCGCCAAGAGTCAATTCAGTAGTTCAAAGATTAGCGAAGTAAGCGCGCTAAAAAGCGGCAAAGAAAAGATTGCTACTATTAAAAGAAATCAAAATGAAAATCGTAATATCTATAAGGAGATAGCAGATTTAGAAAAGCAAATCGCAGGTATCAGCGATCTCGAGAAGAGCGCGAGAATCCTTGAAAGTTCCCATGAAATAAAAAGAGCGTTCGGCGAGTTACGTGGCATTGAGGCTAAGCTTGCTGGATACCCAGCGGAAATACCGTATATATCCGAGGATGATCCAGGCCGCCTCGCCGATCTCGAGAGCTTGCGTACAAAAAGGCAAGAGATGCTTGATACGGCGAAAAGCGAACTAGCTGATTTATACAATGAGCTGGAACAATGCCAGATCGATAAGGAACTGCTGTTAGATACTGCGCTGGAAGATAAGCAAAATGCCTTAAGCACTGCGCTCGACGAAGCGGAGCGGTCGAGGGAGCAGTGCCGGGCAAGCCACGACAGGGCTAAGGCCGCGTCGGAGGAATGGGAAAGACAGCATGCCTGGCTCTTCTCGTCACCGCCAGCGATAAGGAACATCGAGACTTTCGTGCTTGCGCTAAGGAAATTGGCCAGTCAATGCGAACCGTTACGGTGCGCGTTGGATTCAGCTAATCGCCTTAAGGATATTCTTGGCCAGGAGCAGCCGATACCTGAGCCTATCGATAGCCTCAGGGAGCTGTCGACCTGGCTTAAGGAGTGGATCAAGTTAAGCGTCGACCTTGCCGGCAAGCCCAGGGGAATAGTCGTTACCTCTAAATTCCGATTGAAGGTAATCGCCATCACTATAGGACTTTCTTTGATCATCGCCTTGGCTACGCTACTCGTGCATCCGCTATGCCTTCTTGGCCTTATTATAATACCGATCGCATTGTGGCTTATATTTCCACGCTTTACCAAGGAAACCGAGATATCCACTCTGGAATCGCTGGCTCGAGACGCGCGTACCAAGATAGAAGCGCTAATAAAGACCTTGAAGGATATGACGCTCTCTGAATGGACTGTCTCGTCGTGCGTCGAATTGCAGGGCGCCGCCGGCAAGCGGACGCTTGAATACGAGGCCTTAGCCGCATTGAATTCCGAGCGGAGGAACGCATCCGAAAAAGCGATCGCGGCTGCCAAGGCCCTTGGCGACTGGAGGGATAGTTGGGAATCGGCGGCAGATGATCTCGGGCTTGCCATAAACGATCCTCGGCTCGAAGGCGCGCAATTCTATAACTTCTCACAGCACCTCGATGCTTGGCTTAAGGCAATCCTGGAAGAGAACCGGGCCGCCATCGCCTTGGTTGCCGTGGATGAGACGCATAGCGCGATTCGTTCTGATCTGCAGCGGCAACTTCACACAGCTGAAACGAGCACTGTCGTTTTAAAAGGAATGGCTAAAGACCTAATAGGCCGCGTAACGCTGGCTCGGCAGCTAGAGCACGATAGCGTAAAGAAAACAAACTCTATAGCGGAATTGTCGGCAGGGCTTGCCAAGTCAGAAGGCGACATAAAGGAATTCTGGGACAAGAGAAGGCTGCAGCCGGGGGATGCGGCTAAGCTTGCCGATATTTCCAGCCACGTTGCGGAATGGAAGCAACATGGCCTGCAGCGACGGAATATTGAGGCTTCTCTGGAGTCGCTAAGGGCTTTGTCCGCAGAATCAACGGAGCTTGCCGCGTCGACGTCGATAGAGGAGCTTGACCTACAGATTACAAAAACGGCTGGCGCTATATCAGAATTGAATGAGAAGAGACTGGTTCTGACGAGACTGCAGACGAAGTACCAGTCCCTGCTTGACGACGACAAGCTGGCTAACGCCTTGCTCGATCACAAGAAGGCCACAGATGCTCTCGATGCTGCCAGGCGTAAGGATGTCGTCGACCGCGTGGTGTATGAACTGGCCGAGAGGATAGCGGTGGAATCGGAGCGCGAGCTGCAGCCGGAAGTCATGAGAAGAGCGAACGAATGGCTCGGTCGGATCACTGATTCTCGGTACGCTATTTCCGCGCACGATGAAGGCTTCGTCGCCAATAACCTGGTAGAGAAGACCGTTCAAAGCCTGGAACAATTGTCTAGCGGAACCAGGGTACAACTGCTGTTCGCGTTGAGGATGGCCTTCATAGAGACACAGGAGCAATCAAGCAACATAAAATTGCCGATATTCCTCGATGAATTATTGGCTAATAGCGATGATAGGCGTGCGAACGCTATCGCATCTTCAATCTGCGAGATTGCTAAGGACAGACAGGTCTTCTACTTCACCGCCCAACAGGATGAAGTCAGCAAGCTGAAGGCGATCTGCGATGAAGAGCTGAACGACGTACCGTTAGGCGTTATTGCCGATAGCTACGAAGCCCATAAAAAACCTCTTAAGGACATCGCAATTGAGCGTACGACCATACCCCAACCTGTTGCCGACTATTCGGAATACGCAAAGCTTTGTAAGGTCCCTGGTATCGATCTATGGAATCCGGTCGAAAGCGCGCATACCTGGCATATTCTGAATGTCAGCGAAGAATTGCATGCGTGCCTCGAGCGCGGGATGAATCGAATAGGTCAGGTATGTAACTCAACAAATGGAGAAGTCCCATATGGTAAACGATTATCAATGCTCCAACGACTGCAAGCCCTGATCAGAATAGGTCGAAGTCGACCCTTGAGTGTGTCAATTCTTGAGGATCATTCTCTGGAAATAAACCGTAGTGCAGGATTTTGGGCAAGCACCATTAGCTACGTCACGGAAACGAATGCTAACGGTAATCAACTGATCGCGGCACTCGATAACAGGGAAATAAAAGGATATAGAGACGATACCAAAGACACATTGAAAAAATGGCTGACACAATATAACTACGCGACGGAAGAAGTGCCGCTATCGAAGCGAGATATACTAGGAAAATTGCATGAAGAATTCGATTTCCTGAAAACAAGCGAGGATTATGTCGTGCTATCGCGCTGGTGCGATCAGTGCGTGGTTTGAAGTAGGGGAGAGCCAGAAGTTTAGTTTATAGGTAAAAATTAACGAATATTATTGTTATATTGGTATTGATTAATACCGAAATAGAGGTATACTAGTGCCTGATAGCAGTCTAGGGCTTCAATTATTCCTATTGGCGCTCAAAAAGTTATTAAAACGACCTGAAAAGGTGTCTTTTATTAATCGAGAAAAGAATATAGAGGCGATGGAGCGTCACGGACTGACGGTTCAGGCACTTCTTAAGCGATTGGGAGCCTTGAAACCGGAGAATTATAAGTCAGGGCCCCATCCCGATGATGACGGCTCTGGTGGCAGTATATGGGTATTTTTATTAAATGAAGACGGAACGCGTTTTTATATTAAATTGAAGCTTTATACCATTGAAGGCGAGGATTATCTTAAAATCCTTTCCTTTCACGATTAGTCAAGGAAGGTAGGTTCGATGTTAGCGGTTTGCCCGCACTGTGAGGCTCGTACCGAAGTAGAACTCCAGACGAGGAACGAGACAGTCACCATACGGAAAGAGGCGGTGGAAATAGCGGCCGAGTTCTTCGTATGCGTTGTCTGCGGTAATGAATTCGTCGATGGCGGGCAGATGGACTCAAACCTTGAGAAAGCAAGGGCTGTCTACCGGGAACGAAACAGCGTACTGTCTCCCAAGGATATTATCGCCATTCGTACAAAATATGACGTGAGCCAGAAGACCTTCGCCAAGTTGCTCGATATCGGTGAACTGACAATCAACACATACGAGCAGGGTATCCTGCCTTCTGGCGCCCATAATAGCCTGCTTGCGCTCGTGGCCGAGCCTGATAATTTTACCAAACTTTTTAATACGAACAAGGAAAGCCTGTCTCCCCGACAGCGACTCAAGGTTGAGAAAGCCTTGGCCTCCATCAAAGAGGCATGCGCATACGAGTACGCTGCGCCCGACGAACGCGATGACAACCTCATGGTCGCTGAAGCGGAAATCCCATTCCATGGGCGAACGTCGGTTCAAATCGAACAGATGCTCTCTTTGATCCAGCTTATCATTCTATATATTGATCGTCCGCTTTATAAGATGGCTGTCCTGAAGCTGCTCTTCTATATCGATTTTTCATATTACCGTCACTACGATCATTCCATGACCGGATGGAGTTATGCCCGCCTGCCGTTCGGTCCGGTTCCCAACGATTACAAAGACCTGCTATACAAAGGCGAGAAGTGTGGACGATTCGAGTTGCAGCCCGATAGCGCCGAAACTGGCGAGATACTAATACTGCCTGAGGGCTTCGATGTCGTTGAGGTCGAGGCCGGCTTTACGCCGAGCGAGCTCGATATCGTCAAGCGAGTAGTGGCCAAGTTAGGAAAACAATCCGCGGGACACCTTCGTGATAAGTCTCATGAAGAACCCGCTTGGCTTGAGACTGCGCCTGCACAATTGATCGCGTACTCGTTTGCCAAGAGATTGGTGCATGGGGTATGAAAAGCCGATCAGTAATGAGGTACGTGCCCGATCCAAATCGGTGAATGAATGGGTTCAATCTTTGTTACCTTGCCTTCCAGTTTCTTCTCGCCGTTGGCCAGCCCCAACAGGGAGTATTATGCCGCCTGCCTCCTCATATTCTATCGAGCTTTCCAGGAAGGGACGGGCGGCGTCGAGAGGTCCACTGCCGTTTCGCGTTTCGCCGACTATATCGGACGCAACCATGATGGGCTGACTCTTGAGCCGGAAATGGATGAGGATATCCTCGAGGCCGATACGCCGCCTCTCTTCCCCGAGGCTGGGGGAGGCGGGGCGATGGATACGGAAGCATCGCTTCCCGATCGTTCGCGCGTCATAGCGACTAGATTCATAAGGACCCTGGTATCGGCTGGTTGGATCGGCGAGGAGACCTTGCCCGATTACAGCAGGGTGCTAAATATGACGCCGTTTGCCAAACCATTTTTCGAGGCGCTTTCTCGCATAGACGAGGGACTTCGCGTAGAGTACGAGAGCCATGTCGTAGCCATCTACTCGTTGCTGTCCGGAGACGCGTCGGCGGAGAACGGGCATTATGTGGTGCTCAACGCCCATGATCATACCATGGCCCTCATCGATTCGCTCAAAGTGCTTTCGCAGAGCATAAAGGCCCATCACGAGACTTTTTTCAATTCATCCGCCCGGGGCGAGGTCAAGGATCTTCTTCACCTTCATTACGATGTATACGCGGACGAGATATTGGACGGAGCGTACAAGAGGCTGAAGACTTCGGACAACTTGTCGCGTTACAGGCCAAAGATCATACGGCGTGGCAACGATCTCCTGTCGGATACCGCATGGCTCGACGCGAGTTCCGCGAAGCTGGCGCGCATGAAGTCGATCGACGCGGCCAGCGCGCGGCAAGAACTCATAATGATGCTCGAGGAGATACGCGATACGCTCAAGGCCGTCGATCCGCTTCTCGAGGATATCGACAGGCGCAATATGATGTACGCCAGCGCCAGCATAGAGCGCATCAAGACCATGCTCCAGTCCGATGCCACGATAGCAGGACGGATAGCAGAGGCCGCCAAGTGCATACGTAGCGATCCCGGGCTGGCGTCCCGCCTTGGCCATAAGATGTTCCGCGTCCGTACCGTCTCTCCGGAATCCAGATACAGGCGCTGGCTTCGCGATACGCTGAACCTCGCGCCTGTAGCGAGGATCTCCGACGATCCCGCGGACTTGGCGAGGATAGAGGCCGAGCTTCGGCTACGCATCGAAGCGCAACTTGGACCCGACAAGATCATCGCCTGGCTCGACGCGGGAGGCGGCGAAAAGGGGCCCCTTCGCCTCGAATCGATAATTCGCGATACCGACAGCTTCGTGCGCGCGCTCTATGCCGTCCTGTACGCAGACTCGGGTCTTGAGCGATTTCCCTATCAATTGGAGGAAGGGCATGAGGAGCGGGTTGTAGTAGCCGGATATGAAATTCCCGATCTTGTCTTGCGGAGGAAGCTATGAAGAGCGATATAGCCAGCATCGCGTTACTCCAGGATTTTACCGATGGCGAGTTCGATATGTTCCGATCCGCCGTCCAGTTACTGCTCGGTCGGAGTTTCATCATCCGCGGCATCGAGAAGGAAGAGGCGCTGTACGATTTCACCATCAGGAATATAGACGTATTCGATGCCTGGTTCGCCTGCGCTTCGGCGGAGTTGAAACGCGACGAAGGGCTCGGCGTCATAGCCTATCGCGGAGGGCACGAGACGAGGGCTCGCTTCAGTCGAGACGATACCTGTGCCCTCCTCGTGCTCAGGCTCATGTACGAGGGAAAGCGCTCTCTGCTGATGGTGTCGCAGTTTCCCAGCGCGACGGTACAGGAATTTACCCAGAAGTACCGGGCCGTAGTCGACGAAGAACTCAAGAAGACCAAGCTCGTAGAGATTCTCCGTCGCATGGCCTCCTGCAAGCTCATCGCTGTGCCGTCCGAGCCAACCGACCCGGACGCCCTCATGGTGCTCTATCCAAGCCTTGCCATGACGCTCGACCGCGATGCCATAGACGAGATCCTGGCGGCTGTCAATAAGGGGAAAGCATGATAGTCCTTCGGCGCGTTCGCCTCGTCGATTGGCATTTCTTTCAAGATGTGACGATACAAATCGGCGAGAGTTGCCTGCTCGCCGGAGAGAATGGTTCAGGTAAATCCACCATCATCGATGCAATCCAGTACGCCATGGCCGCCGATCTCAGGAAAGCGCGCTTCAATGCCGCAGCTGGGGACAAGAAGAGCGGGCGCGACCTGGCCGGCTATGTCAGATGCAAGCTAGGCGCTGATACAGCGGAATATCTGCGCGATGACGCCGTTGCCCACGTGATGCTGGAATTCTCGGATAACGAATCCGGATTCGCCGCGTGCGTCTGTGTCGAGGCTTTCGCCGACGGGAGGATGAACGAGCGTTTCTGGATAGGTAAAGGCACGAAGATCGGCGATGTCCAAGTCCGAAACAAAGAAGGAACGCCTTTATCCTCACGGGCGTTCCGCGATGGTATCAACGCCAGTGGCGTGAGCCTGTACGATTCCAAGCGTGAGTACTTGAAGGAGCTGACCTACAAGATGGGCGTTTTCAGGCGAAACGCTGAATACAATCCATATCTCGAGGCGTTGACTCGATCGGTCAGTTTCACGCCGCTCGTATCGGTTGACAAGTTCGTGTGCGATTATATTCTGGAAGACCGGCCCGTCGATATTTCGACGATGAAAGCCAACCTCGAAAGCTATAAGGAAGCGGAACGGGAAGCCGCCGCGACCATCGAGCGAATCAAGGCATTGAAAGCCATGATGGCCGTAGCCACCGAATGGCGGCAATTCGAGAAGCTCATCATGTTTCAGGAATATCTGAAGCTCAAAGTCGATCGTGATCGCGTGGCCCGGCGATTGGCGCAACAGCGTAACCAGGAAAGCGAACTGGTGGCTGCTCTCGCGTCGCTCGAGACGCAAACAACAGAGATGGCCGAGCTGAAACGGCGTCTGGAAATGGACAGACGGAATACTGAAACTGCCCTGGCCCGCGATGACGCCAATCTTCTCTATAGCAGGTTGGAAGAGGCGATAGCGAACCTCGACGCGTCAAGGCGCGATGCCCGATCGAAGGTCGATAGACTGGATCTGCTCAAGACGCAGTGCGCCGCCCTGTTAGGCAGATCCCTCGGCGATGATCTATCCATAGAAGCGGATACGGTGGACGAGGAGCGTCAATACGCCGCTGCCGCACAGCGGCAAGCGAATCAAGCACGGCAAGAAACCGAGGTTCTCCTGCGAGATGCTAGTACCGAGCTGTCGGAGTTGGAACACGGTATCCACCGCTATCCGGAATACTCGACGCGGCTTAGGGATGCGTTGTCGAAGGCAGGCATCGAAGCCTTTATACTTGCGGATCTCGCCGAGATATCGAGCCCCGATTGGACGGATGCTGTCGAAGGTTGGCTCAATTCGCTCCGATTCGCGATACTCGTGGAACCGAAGCGCTTCAAGGAAGCCTTGGAAATATACGATGCGCTCCCACGGAATATAGGGGGAGCCAAGTTGCCGAATATCGATAAGATGCGCGAAGCTCCGGTACGTCAGCAATCCTTGGCGACGCTCGTCGAAACAGAATCCCCTTACGCGAGAATATACTTGAATTACATCCTCGGTGACGTGATGACTTCCGACTTGGGTAGCCTCAAGAATTACAACAAAGCCGTAACCAAGGAATGCATGACATATTCCAATCATACGGCGTCGCGAATCAAGGAGGATGTGTATTCCAGACCCTTCATGGGAAGAGCGGCGCGCGAGCGAAGGCGGGAACAACTCGTTGGCGAGGTAACGCGATTGCGAAACGCCCGTGACGGATACACGGAAACGGCCAGGATCGCCGCGGAACGGGAAGAAATCTGCGGCCGCGTTTATAAATGGCTGCTCGAGGCGGCTGGCTTGATCCCCGCCGTGAGGGAACTCGCGCGAATCGAATCGGATATAGACAAGGCCAAGGCTGAGCTCGCTGCGATAGATACGGGCAGCTTCAACGAACTCAAGAAGCGCGTGCAGGAACTCGAATCGCGTATCCAGGAAGCTGAAACCAATTCGTATCGTATCGCGAATCGTACTGGCGAGACAAATAGTGCTCTCGCGAATGTTCGTGGTGATATCGATCGCTTTACAATCGACTTGTCCGAGCGCGAACGCCTGTTTGCGGGATTCATCGCCATCCATGAAGAGCTCATAGGCGAATGCGAGGACTATGCGGACGAAAGGATGAAGAATGCCGGGCTCGATGATATCTCCTCGAATTACGATTCGGCTCTGAAGGGCTTTGCGACCCGGCGGGATAACGCCCACAATCAGTATTACAAGCAAACAGCGGCATTCAACTTGAAATATAATACTCTGTTACCTGAGAGGCCTGATGATGGTCTCGTGGCGGCTCGACTCTTGGAGCGTCTCGAAGGATCCGAGCTTCCAAGCTATCGGGAAAAGATCGAGAAGGCCAAGTTCGACGCCGAGCGGGAATTCAAGGATCACTTCATTTCGAAGCTGGCCGAGCTTATAGAAGGAGCCCGCGAAAGTTTCAAGGAGATCAATGAAACGCTCAAGGCCATGGCATTTGGCCACGATCAATACCGATTCGTCCTCGAAGAGCGGCAGGAGCGGCGCGGTCAACTCGAGGTGGTCAGGAAGGCGGCTGAAATAGCCTCAGTCGATGGAGGGCTATTCGCTCAGCTCATCGATCCAGCGGAACGCGCCGCGGCTCAGGCTCTTTTCGACAGGATCCTCCGCTCCGATCTGGATTCCGTCGAACTCAGGACGATATGCGATTACAGGACGTACTTCACCTACGACATAAAGATATATGATGCCGAGTCGATCGACCCGAAAACGGGAAAGGCCATGGTACTCTCATTGGCGAAGGTAATTCGGGAAAAGTCGGGAGGTGAGGCTCAGACGCCGTATTATGTCGCTATCGCGGCGAGTTTCTATAGATTCTATAAGGAAAAGCCAGAGAATACCATAAGGCTCGTCTTGTTCGATGAGGCGTTCAATCGGATGGACGGAGAACGCATAGCCAAGATGCTCGAGTTTTTCAAAAAGCTGCGGCTGCAAATTGTTACCGCCGTCCCGACCAATAAAATCGAGGACATCGCCCAGTATTCTGACCGCATCAATCTGGTGATCAGACATAAGCATTCCGCGTTCGTGCGTGATTTCAGGGTCCTGGGACAAGATGCATGATGGACTATGAAAAGTTCATCATGGAAGAATTCGCGAGACGATTCCCGTCCTCGGCGGCGGCTTGCGGAGGACGAACGCTTCGGATGCGCGCAAGAGAGTTTCCCCATCTCCATGGGCCGGACGAGATCGAGTCATTTCTTGAAGCCGTAGAGAGATTGAAGCGGGAAGGCATCCTGCGTATTTTTTGGACCAGGAGACGTAAAGGCGAATCGATAGATTCGATTGAGCTCATCGCATCCGATTTGGTCTTCGAAAAGCTTGGTTTGGATCCGCCCGATGGCATAGCCAAACGAGCCGCTATCACCGCCCAAGAGGTCGCCGACCTGGCGACCGAACGAGGTGATTCCGCGGTTGCCGAACTGTTCCGGTATATTGCCTCTCGCTTAAGCCCGGAAGACGGAGCGGCTGGTGTAGACGAACGCTTCGTACGCGATATGGCGTCGATATGCTCCTGCCCAATGGAAAAACTGAACGCTACGGCTCTGCGTGCGCTTTCGGTCGAAAGTTTTTCTGATTCAAAAAGACTCGAGGCCATGTTGCCTTCGATGAAGCGTCTGATTGATCGCGCATATCGAGCCGGCATAAAGGTACCCGATCTTTCTTGGCTGGAGCGTTCCTATCCCGAGACGGCTATTGGCGGAGATGTGATACTTTGTTTCGACGATGGACATAGTTGGGATCTTGGCGGCATGGTCGTACATTTGCCGCGTTCCACTGTCGCTCGAATCGTGGAGATCAGGCCTTCGGCAAAGGGGGGATCGCCTCACGCGCTGTCCATTGAGAATAAAGAGAGTTTCTATTCGCTATGCAACGTGCGACGGTCTTTTAGTTGCCTCGTTTACGTTGGCGGGCACGTCAACCCCGCCGTCGCAGGACTGCTATCAGCCATAGCGCGTTCCGGTTTCTCCATATCCCATGCCGGAGATCTCGATCCGGATGGACTGCTTATCATGGAAGAAGTAATGCGTTCATCAGGAATAGCTGTGACTCCCCATAGGATGGATGGCACGACATTCGATGAGTACTCGCGGTTTGCCAGGCCGCTCACGCAATCCATCGTCTCAAGGCTCCGTCGACTCGATTCCGCTACTCTGGAGATTGATGGGGTCAGTGCATTGGTCGAGCGGATACGAGAAACGTCATCTGGTATCGAACAAGAAATAATCAGTTATTAAAAAATAGGATATTTTGTCGATGAAGCCACCCAGATCTCTGACATTACCTTCGGTTCACAAAGGTGGAGCTTTGACGCCAAGAGAAAAAGAAAAAAGTTTGCTGGAACTATTGGATTATTGAATTGCTCAATTCTTATTTGAAAATATCCCAAATAAGCGGGAGCCAATCATGAAATTTCGAATCTATAGCTGTTCTGTCAGGATTGGACACCCCGAGCCGGTAAACGCTATATCTGGCTTTTGGATGCACTATATATGGCCTGCTGAATAACAAGCTTCTTGTTATTATAAAAGAAATTATGTAGAATATATTGCAAGGAAGTGTACGGAAATAGAGCGGATCGATCAAAAACTCGTGCACTATGGTAGTAGCCATTTACAGGAAAAACCTGAAGACCCAATATGCGTTTGAACCATTTGATTTGGGTTTCAACGGGAAACTTAGAAAAGATAACCGATGGGTTATTAAAGCATCACTCATTCCATGGGATACATTCGAGCCTGAGTATGCAAAATTATTTCCATCCGAAGAAGGCCGACCGGCCTTTCCATTTCGTGTTGCACTTGGGGCATTGATCATAAAAGAAGAGCTTGGAATCTCGGACGATGAAACGGCATTACAGATTCAGGAAAATCCCTACTTGCAATATTTTCTAGGATTTACCTCATATCAGACCCAGGTACCATTTGATGGTTCGACTCTCGTCTATTTCCGCAAACGATTGAACTGGACAGGGCTTGCCGCTATAAATGAATTGCTTGTCAAAAATGTGAAAGCGGTACAAGACTATCATATGCCGAAAGGTGGTTCTCCCCGAAGACCTGCGCATAACAAGGTGGAATCAGGGGGTGACGAAAAGCATGAGGGAATTATTAAAATAGATGCGAGCTGTACGCCTGCTGACATCCGATACCCGCTTGACTTGAGCCTGCTTGATGAGGCAAGACGTGATACAGAGAAGATAATAGACATTCTGTTTCCACATTGCAAAGCAATGACCAGGAAACCAAGAACATATCGTATACAGGCACGGCAGAAGTTTCTGGCCGTCATTCGGAACCGAAGGAAGTCAGCCAGGAAAATCAGGAAAGGAATCGGGAAGCAACTCCGGTATATTCGTCGTAATCTATTGTCAATCAAGGAAATGCTTCCATCAGGTTCTTCTGGAACTGAAACAATTGACAGTCCGCTGAAGTTCCTTTCAAAAGAACAATATCGAAACCTGCTGGTAGTAAACGAGCTATATCGACAACAGAAAGAAATGTTTGACAACAAAACGCATCAGGTAGCTGGCCGGATTGTGAGCATACGGCAACGCATGTTCGACCTATTGTCAGGGGGAAGGCAAGGGCGAACGTCGAGTTCGGCGCAAAGGTTTCGATGAGCGTCATAGACCATTTTGTTCACGTGGACCGTATTTATTTTGATGCCTATAATGAAGGTGGAGATTTACCAGCACAGGTCGAGGCATATAAAAAACGGACAGGAAAATATCCTGAATCGTTGCTGGCAGACAAAATATATCGGACCCGTGAAAATTACCGATACTGCCATGATCTGGAAATCCACTTGGCAGGGCCAAAGCTCGGTCGTCCATATCAAGAAGGTACCCTGAAGTCACGAATCCAAAGAAGGACACAACGACAGGATGAAATAGAACGTGTTGAGATTGAAGGCAAATTCGGTGTAATGAAGCGACGATTTACCTGGGATCTAATCAAGGCCAGGTTGGTGGATACTAGCGAAGCATGGATATTGATCGCAATAATCGTAGCCAATCTAAATCAGGGATATCGGTATGTGCTCCCGGGGGCTATTGTTATTTTTTGTGCTCTCTCTTGTTCTCACAAAAGAAAAGATGTTGAGAGTATTTCATACGCCAATATTCATCAAAGAGTTGAGTTTTGTGTAATACAACGGGATTTGACGATTGTTCAGCAGGCCTTATCGTAATCAAGGATACTTCGTAGTCCGGCGCCAGACTGGTCGCCGGTTCGGCCGCCAGGTTCCATAGCAGACAACACGCGGCTAGGGCTACGAAACCGCGCTTAATGCCTCGTGCCATTCAACACCTCCCAAGATAAAAACGTAGGCCTCTGATCTGAGCTACCGAGTGATGTACTCGATTTGTCTAATTAGGCAAGACTCATTATATTTAGTCTGTACTAATCATTTGGAGGCTTGCCATGGCAACAGGTAGAGATAAGGGCGTCGTCGAAGCCTCACCCGCGGTTGAAAACTACCTAGCCGCCGTTTATCGGCTTGAGCAATCGGGCTTGCCGGCCGGGACCAAAAGGATGGGCGATGAGCTTGGCGGCATCAAGTCCCCTTCTGTAAGCTCAATGGTGAAACGGCTGGCCGAGTCGGGCTTCCTCGACTATACGCCATACCAGGGCGTGTCGCTTACCCCCGCCGGGCGGGTGATCAGCCTCTCGGTAGTCAGGAAGCACCGGCTCTTGGAGCTTTACTTGGTAAGGGAATTGGGCTATCCGTGGGAAGAAGTGCACGAGGAGGCGGATCGGTTAGAGCACTATGCCAGCCAACGCTTCATCGAGCGTATATCGGCGAAGATGGGCTCGCCTGAGTTCGACCCCCATGGCGATCCGATACCGGACGCGGACGGCTGCCTCCCGGCGCGGGAGACGATGGCTCTCTCAGACTGCGTACCCGGTAGGGAGATGCTGGTCTTCCGCGTCCTAGACCAGAGCCCAGAACGCCTGGCCTTCTACCGCGAGCGCGGGTTTATGCCCGGCCGTCCGGTGACAGTAAAATCTCGGGACTCGGCCGGCGGCACCGTGTCGGTGAACTCAGGCGGCCGGGATATGGATGTGGACGTTCGTGCCGCGGCTAGGATATTGGTGATCAAGGGCGACTGATAAGGAGAAATTGGATGAACGCGGAAAACCCGTTGAAGAAACCCTATTGGGGCGCTCAGGCGTCCGTCCTTGCCATGGCTACCCTAGCACTGGCTTTTTCCTGCTCTCCTGGCGGCTACAACCAAACTCCGCATGCCCAGGCCGGCTCTTCGCCAACTGACCACGCTATGGCGTCCGCGGATTCCGTCATGGCCTTTATGCCCGGTTACCCAAGCGACCTTATCCCGGCCGACATAGGCTTCGATCCTATGGCCATCCTGGAAGACTTCGATTATGGGCACGTATCCACGCTTCCTGACGGCAGGGTCTTGCGAGAATATTTTATCACTGCGGAACAAATAGACGTCATGGCAGCCCCTGGGCTCGTCTACGAGGCTTGGACCTACAACGGCCGGATACCAGGACCGACTATCCGGGCTACCGAGGGCGACCTACTGAGGATCCATTTCACCAATGCGACGCCGCATCCCCATACCATGCACTTCCATGGGATACACCCCGGAAACATGGACGGCGTCTTCGAACCCGTGCCTCCCGGAGGAATCTTCATCTACGAGTTCGAGGCCTTGCCTGTGGGCGTGCATCCCTATCACTGCCATATCATGCCCCTGGCCAGCCATATAAGTCGAGGCCTGTACGGCGCCTTTATCGTCGACCCCAGGGGTGGAAGGCCCCCGGTAGACAGGGAAATGGTCATGGTCATGAGCGGTATCGACCTTGACTTCGACAATGCCAATGACCTATACGCGGTTAATTTTATCCCCTTCTACTACGACCAGAACCCTATTCGAATTAAGACTGGCGAACGAGTCAGGATTTACCTCATCAACATGCTTGAATTCGACCCAGTCAACTCATTTCATCTCCATGCCAATTTTTTCGACTACTACCCGACCGGCACGAGCCTAACGCCGTCCGAGTACACCGATACCGTCTCTCAGGTACAGGCTCAGCGAGGCATTCTAGAATTCAGCTATAGCTTTCCGGGGCTGTATATGTTCCACGCCCATAAGACCGAGTTTGCGGAACTCGGCTGGACCGGCCTCTTCAAGGTGGAGGATTAAGCCATGAAGACTCCGCTGTTTTTCCTTTTACCACTGGGCCTGCTCGCGGGCGTGATCACGCTTTTTATCGTGACCGACGGCGCCGGCCTCGCGTCGGAACCGCCCGCGCCTATGGAGAGCCTGGATTTCGAGCGTATCGTATTGGTCCCGGGCGGCATCGAGCTCCGGGTAAGAAACACGGGCCCAGACCCGCTGAGGCTATCGTTCGCGAGCGTCAGGGACATGGTAGTGCCTATGAACGTAGACGGGTACATCCCGCGGATGGACCTGGCCACCGTGACCATACCCTACCCATGGGTTGAGGCGGAGGCTTACGAGATTACGTTATTCTCGTCCAACTCGATACCATTCTCATTCACGATAGAGGCAGCGACGGCTACCAAAGAGACGAGGGTATCGACGCTTATCGGGTTTACCCTAATCGGTCTGTACGTAGGGGTAATCCCGGTGTTCTTGGGCATCCTTTGGCTGCCAGCCCTGCGCAAGTTTGGGCCTGTGGCCTTTACCTGGCTCATGGCACTCACCGTGGGCCTGCTCATCTTCCTTGGCATCGACGCGGTGGCCGAGGCCCTGAAAGAGGCCGGCACCCTCGGCCCTCCTTTTCAGGGGCCGGGTTTGATAGGGATAGGAATGCTGCTCGCGTTCATGTCCCTCTTGGCTATTACCCAACGGCGAAACCCAGCCTTGATCGATGAGGACGGGCGGGCGAAACGCGTCGCCCTGATGATTTCCGTGGGGATAGGCCTGCATAACTTCGGCGAGGGCCTGGCGATCGGCTCGGCCTTTGGAATGGGATCTGCCGATCTCGGTACCTTCTTCGTGATCGGGTTTATCATTCAGAACATCACCGAAGGCCTGGGGATCATAGCCCCGATCATCAAGCAAAAGCCCTCGCTCAAGACCCTCGCGGGCCTCGGGCTCATCGGCGGGGCTCCAGCCATAGCCGGGGCTTGGATCGGCGGGCTCACGCCCTCTCCGGCCTTTTCCGTGTTCGCGCTGGCCTTAGGGGCGGGGGCGGTGTTTGGGGTAGCGGGGGGGATAGGTAAGATGATAGCGAAAAAAATGGACAGTAGGCCTATCGCGGTTTCCAGCGGCATTATCGCGGGCATGGCCCTGTTGTACTCGATGGGATTGCTGATCAAATAAGGAAGAGTATTTGCATAGAAAATTTTTCACATAAATTTGGAGTGCTACCCCAGTCATGCAAGATGCCATGGAAAGCATTATGAATAGCTCGTCTTGCTTGGCGATATTGGAATTGTTCCACCAGTAGTACTGTTCATCGAAATAGTGTTTGAAGTATTTGATGCCGGATTTGAACAACTAACTGGAAGTAGCCCAATTATAAAAATGAATTTTAATATTAGCTGTTTCATATAATGCTATCAGGATATAAAATATGTTTCGAAATAAACTGGCAAAAAAGAACCCAATACTCACTTTTTACTAAACAGAAGTAAAAATATCGAAACTTCGCATACTTTAAGCTAATACCTGAATCCGTATAAAAAAAGAGAAAGCCAGGTTCAATTCCATAGTGTATAGGTAGTTAACCACAACGAACAATACACTTGGGGGGGTGATAATGGCTTTCACGATACAATCTACCACGGAACGACTTGAAAGTGTAGCCGGCATCGCTCTCGCCGGAGAAATTTCCAGACTGAGCGGCCTGTACCAGTGTGCCGGGCACAATACTTCGCTAGGTAATTCGCTCGTGGCGATGTTTGGACTGCTTGTTCAAGGGCGAAGCAATTTTGAAGAAATCGACCTGTACCGGAACAGTAAATATTTCAAAACTTCATTCGAGCTCCCTTATGTGCCTGTATATGGAAACCCTTCGCCTCCATCTTGAAAAACGGCGGCCTTGAAACCAATACGGCACGCCACCCGTGAGTGCAATAGCCAGATCTTGAAACGGGCAGCCTTCAGCTACATCGGAACCGAAGGCTGCATGCTCGATTGCCAGCTGCGTCCTGGTTTCCAGCATTGCCAGAAGGGCACACGTTGTTCCTGCAAAGAAATCTTGCCATCATCGAACAACTGCCGATCAAGCACCCCATATTGTTCAGGATGGATGGCGGCAACGATGCCTTACGACGATCAAGGCTATCGCGGAGTACGAGGCCGCAAAGAAGGCCGTCAAGCCAAGCATCGCGACCATCGTCGGGCGGGCGAAGAGTCCGTATCGCACCTTGGGATGGCTCCGTGTCGCCCAGACCAGATCCGCGATGTACTCGCGCACCGGCGGTGCCACGGTGATCCCGCCACGTATCCGCTACAGTTCGACGATGCGCCCCGGGCTCTGATGGCCATTAGCCCGTCAAGGGGATCGACCGTCATGAACCGGTCCAGGATGGACAGCTCTTCGTCCTTCGGCGGATAGCCGAGGTCTATTTTCATGAGGAAACGGTCGAGCTGGGCTTCTGGCAGCGGAAACGTTCCGTCCATTTCTATGGGGGTCTGCGTCGCTATGACGAAGAATGGCCGAGGCAGGGGAAGCGTTTGCCCGTCCACCGTTACCTGGAACTCGCCCATGCTTTCAAGGAGGCTCGCTTGCGTCCGTGGTATGGTGCGGTTTATCTCGTCGGCCAGAAGCACGTTGGACATGGCCGAGTTGGAAAACGAAGTCTCCCGATTTCTGGTCGAAGACCGAGAAACCCGTCACGTCCGAAGGCAGGAGGTCGGGGGTGAACTGTATCTGTCTGAAACTCCCGCCCATGCTGCGGGCGAGAGCCTTGGCCATGATTGTCTTGCCGAGTCCCGGCACGTCCTCGAGGAGGACATGCCCGCCGGCGAGCAGAGCGACCGTCATCAGTTCCAGCGCGCGTCTCTTGCCCACCACGACGAGCGATGTATTTTCGATGATCGACGAGATTTCGTTTATTTCGGCATGAAACGATACTAGCCTGTCAGCCCTTCCGTGTCAGGAAATGTTCCACGGCTACGCCTAGCGCAAGCAACGCCTCGTCCGAGCCGAAGGGGCCGGCGAACTGGAGTCCCAGAGGCAAGCCGCCGACGAAATCGCCGGAGGGCAGCGAGACGGTCGGGAGGCCGGCATGGGTCCACGGCAGGTTCATCACCGGGCTTCCGGTGGCGTCGATGCCTTTGGGCGCCGGGCCGGGGGCGGCGGGGCTGAGCCACCAGGCGGCTCCCGACTCCTCGAGGAGTCGCTCGAGCTGGGCGCGCAGTTCTCCTCGTCCGCCGTTGTCCAGCTCCAGCACGTTGGCGCTGATTGACTGTCCCTTGATGATCAGCTCGCGGGTCGCCTCGGCGTACAGCTCGGCGTGGTCCCTGAACCAGGCATGGTGGTTGCGCTCCATCTCTGCCGCCGCGATGCGCCTGTGGCGCGCGTTTATCTCCTCGATGTCAGCGAAAGCGTCGACCCTGACTATCGAGAATCCCGCGGCTTTGAGTCTGGCTACGGCTGCTTCGAATCCGGCGAGAGCCGCTGGTTCGGTCTGGGCAAGGTATGGTCCGTCGGGGATGACGATGATGGGCCGACGCGCGGCGAAGCGTTCGGCAGCCGCGGCGAAGGAGGCGGCGTTCCAGTCGCCTGTCACGACGGGCGCGGCGACGGCGAGACTGGAGACGTCCGGGGTGAGGAGGCCTACGTGGTCGAGAGACGGGCTGAAGGGCACGACTCCCGCCCGGCTCGTCCTTTCGTAGCTCGGTTTCCAGCCGGCGATGCCGCAGAAGGCGGCAGGTCTGGATATCGAGCCTATAGTCTGGGTGCCAAGCGCGAGCGGGCAGAAGCCGGCGGACACGGCGGCCGCGGAACCGGAGCTGGAACCGCCGGGCGTGTGCTTCTTGTTCCACGGGTTGGTCGTCGGGCCAGGTGCGAAGTAGGCGAACTCGGTGGTGACGGTTTTGCCGAGCACCAGCGCGCCGGCTCGCCTGAGGGCAGAGACGACCTGACCCTGGGGCATCGCGAACAGCTCGGGGGGCAAGCGCGAGCCGGCGCGCGTCTCGAAGCCGTCCGCGGCGAAGATGTCCTTGACGCCGAGGAGGACGCCGTACAATGGCGGCCGCTTGGCAGGGTCGGGGTAGAGGGACTCAAGGGCAGCCGCCTCTGCAAGCAGCCGCGCGCGGCGGCCGGGTTCCGAAATGAGGGCGCGGACGGTGCCGTCGAAGGCATCGACGCGGGCAAGCGACCGTTCGATGTAGTCGACGAGTCCGAGCGAACCCGAGCGGAGAGCCGCGGCCAGCGGGACGAGCGGCTCGGGGGCGACTGTATCGGGAACGGCCGGTTTTTCTATCGTGTTCATGTCAGATGGCTCCCTGCGTGCGTAGCGATTCAATCGCGTCATCATCGAGTCCCAGGACGGCGCGGAGTATGCTGTCAGTGTGTTCGCCTACCGCCGGTGCCTTCTGTCGAGTGGCGGTCTCCGGGATGGACTCCATCTTGATGGGGTTGCCCGGTACCGTTACGGTGCCGGCTTTTTCGTCCTCCACGGTCACGAACATGTTGCGCGCCTTCAGCTGCCTGTCCTTCATCACCTTGTCTACCGTATTGACCGGAGCCGCGGGAACTCCCGCCTTTTCAAGGACGGCGAGCCATTCGTCGCAGGTCCTGGCTTCGAGCATGCGCTCGAGTTCGGGTATCAGGTCGGCGTAGTACTTTGTCCTGTCTCCGTTCGTCACAAAGCGCGCATCGGCCAGGAGGTCAGGCCGCTTGACGGCGCCGCAGAAGTTTTTCCACAGCGTGTCGTTTCCCACCGCGATGACGAACCAGCCGTCGCTGCCGCGGAACGCCTGGAAAGGGGTGATGGTCGGGTGCCGCGTGCCGAGCGGGGTGGGGGCCTTGCCGTCGACCTGGTAGCGTACGAGCGCGTTCTCCAGTATCGACAGCTGGCAGTCGAGCATCGATACGTCGACCTTCTGGCCGAGCCCTGTCTTCTCACGCTGGTACAGCGCGGTCGTCACGCCGGTGGCGCAAAAAATCGCCGCGGTGATGTCGCCCATCGACAGGCCGACGCGGGTCGGCGGCAGCTCCGGCCAGCCGGTGATGCTCATGACGCCGCCCATGGCCTGCACGAGGATGTCGTAGGCGGGCCTGCCGGAGTCGGGGCCGGTATGGCCGAAGCCCGATACGGCCGCGTATACGAGGCGCGGATTTGCCGCCTTGAGGATCTCCCAGCCGAGCCCGAGCTTCTCCATGGTGCCAGGGCGGTAGTTCTCGACCAGCACGTCGCATTCCTTGGCCAGGTCGACGAGGAGTCTCTTGCCTGCCTCGTTCTTGAGGTCTATCGCGATGCTTTCCTTGCCCCGGTTGACGTTGATGAAATAGAGGCTCTGGCCGTTCCTGAACGGCCCGAACGTGCGGGAATCGTCGCCGGTAACGGGGACTTCCACCTTTATGATTTCAGCGCCCAGATCGGACAGCATCATCGTGCAGAACGGCCCCGCCAAAACGCGGGTCAGATCGAGGACACGGATCCCCTCAAGCGGCTTGGACATATGGACTCCTCGGCATTGGTTGTTCGTAAAAGAATACCACGGAGGCACGGAGACACGGAGAAGAAAGAGAGGGAAAGAATAAGGAAGTTTCAAATATTTCCTTATTCACCATGCTTTCTTTGTCTTGGCTCCGTGTCTCCGTGGCCAAATTCGTCTTAGTGCTTCTTGGCTTCCTCGTGGAGCCAGGTGGCCTTCGCGCCGGCGATGTCGCCGAATTTGGTAAGTTCGCACTTGGCTTTCTTGGCCATCAGCTTCTCGTAGCGGTCATCCTCGACCATGGCGACGATACGGGCGACGCTGGATTCGCCGTCCACCAGGCGCCAGGGGAAGCAACCGATGGTGGCGCGCTGGTTGAGGAGCAGGTCCAGGTCGCCACCGAGGCACTCGGCGTGGATGAGGCCGACGTTGAACATCTCGATGTGCATCAACTGGTACTTGTCTTCGCTAAAGACTTTATCGAGGGTCTTGCCGTACTTCTTCTGGAAGTGGCGGTCACACTCGGCGGCCTGCTTGGGCATCCAGTCGCGGATCTTGGTGTTCATCGGGTGGTCGGCCGAGCCGCAGTCGACGCCTATCCAGCGCAGTTTCTTCTTCTTGGCCCACTCGGCAAACTCGCGGTCCGGTCCGGGGTGCTTGATCATGTAGCGTATCTCGTCGCCCGTGGGCTGGTCCCAGCCGTAGTGGTGGAATCCGGTATGGATGATGAGGATGTCGCCTTCCTTGACCTCGACGCGCTCCTCGACCATTTTCGAGGTGTAGACGTCGTAGTCGGCCGCGCAGTCCGACAGGTCGACGATGGCTCCCTCGTGGACGAGGAAATCCATCTGCAGGCTAGCGATGTCCTTGCCGGGCGTGTAGAAGTGGATCTCGCCGTCGAGGTGCGTACCGATGTGATTGGAATGCGTCAGGAGCTGGCCGTTGGCTCCGTTGGGCGACAGTCGCTTGAAGTATTTCATCTCCAGCGGCTCGTAGGTGGGCCAGGGCGGGGTCCCGATCCCGAGCGGAATCGTCAAATCGATCATCTTCATAAAAACCTCCTGTAAATTAGTAAAATGAATAAGACCACGGAGACACGGAGTTTAAGAAGAGTCAAAGAGCTATGAACGAAGATTTTCTTCTTCTTTCGCTCTTTTCTCTCTTCATATTTCCTGACTCCGTGCCTTCGTGCCTCCGTGGTTCTCTTGGTGCTTACGGCTATTTCGCGTACTTTTCGGCAAAGGCGACGAGGGCGTCCCTGAACGCGTTCTCGGGAGGTTTGTCGTCATCCATGACGTGCGGGTTCGCTTCGCTGCGCCGGCCTTGTCGTCGAGGGGGATGCCCCCTCGAACG
>CAZNXK010000046.1:0-24440 GCA_964576835.1 uncultured Treponemataceae bacterium
CCCGCCACAGACAGGAGCCTCTCCCTCAGTTCAGCCAGCCTCGACTCTTTCTGTTCCCTGTTTTCCATATCATTCCCCCAATCAACTTATATGAACAATGAGACCACGGAGACACGGAGACACGGAGAAGAAATGAGGAATGAAAGATGAGGACAAGAAAATATTATTAAAATACCTCACCTTTCCTTCCTCCTCATTCTTCTCATCCACTCCGTGCCTCCGTGGCTCCGTGGCAAAATTCTTCGTAAGTCAGGCCATACCGGTGAGTTCGTTTTCAAGGGCGGCGATCTCGTCACGGAGGCGGGTCTCCCGCTCGGCCTTGCACTTGGGGCAGGCGAAGTGCTCGCCGGCTATGTACCCGTGCACTGGACAGACGGAGAAAGTCGGCGAGATGGTATAGTACGGAATGCGGTAGCGGCCGGCAATCGTACGCACCAGGTCGCGCATCGCCCGCCAGTCGTCGACGGCTTCGCCGAGGTACACGTGGAAAACGGTGCCTCCCGTATACCTGGCCTGGAGCGACTCCTGGTGGTCGAGCGCGTCGAAGAGGTCCTCGGTGAAGTCGGCGGGCAGCTGCGTGGAGTTCGTGTAGTACGGTTCGCCTGAGCCGGCGCATAGGATTTCGGGGTAGCGCTTGCGGTCGTGCTTGGCCAGACGGTACGAGGTGCTCTCGGCGGGCGTCGCCTCGAGGTTGAAGAGCTCCCCCGAGTCGACCTGGTAATCCTGCAACCGGTTCCGCATGTGGTCGAGCACCTCCTCGGCGAACGCCTTGCCCTCGGGCTCCGCAATCGACTTGCCCATGAAGTTGCGGCAGCACTCGTTCATGCCGACCAGGCCAATCGTCGAAAAATGGTTGTCGAAATTCTTTAGGTATCGCCGTGTGTACGGGAAGAGCCCGCCCTCGAGCAGGCGCGAGCAGACTTTCCGCTTGACAGACAGGCTCCTGGCCGCCAGATCCATCAGCCTGTCGAGGCGGTTGTAAAAAACGCCTTTGCCCCCGGCGAGGGAGCCCAGGCGCGGCATGTTGAGGGTCACGACGCCCATCGAGCCGGTCAGCTCGTCAGAGCCGAACAGGCCGCCGCCGCGCTTGCGCAGCTCCCGCTTGTCGAGCTGCAGCCTGCAGCACATGGACCGCACATCGCCTGGATCGAGATCGGAGTTGACGAAGTTCTGGAAATACGGCGTGCCATACTTCGCGGTCATCTCGAAGAGGAGCCTCGCGTTGTCCGAGTCCCAGTCGAAATCCCTGGTGATGTTGTACGTAGGTATCGGGTACTGGAAGCCGCGGCCGTCGGCGTCGCCCCCGAGCATCAGCTCTATGAACACGCGGTTTATCGCGTCCATCTGGCTCTGGCAGTCGCCGTAGGCAAAGCCCTGTTCCTTGCCGCCGACGACGGCAGGCTTGTCGCGGAGGTCGGCCGGACAGGTCCAGTCGAGGGTGATGTTGGTGAACGGCGCCTGGCTGCCCCAGCGGCTGGGCGTGTTGACTCCGAACATGAAACTCTGCACGCACTGCCTCAGCTCGTCGTCGCCGAGCGAGTCTATCCTGACGAACGGCGCAAGGTAGGTGTCGAAGCTGGAGAAGGCCTGAGCGCCTGCCCATTCATTCTGCAGTATACCCATGAAGTTGACCATCTGCTGGACGAGGGTGGACAGGTGCTTCGCAGGGGCGCTCGTTATCTTGTCGGGCACGCCGCCGAGCCCCTCGGCTATCAGCTGCCGCAGCGACCAGCCGGCGCAGTAACCGGAGAACATCGACAGGTCGTGGATGTGGAAGTCCGCGTTCTGGTGGGCTTCGGCAATCTCCCTGGGGTAGATGTTCTTGAGCCAGTAGTTGGCGGTGACCGTTCCGGAGTTGTGGAGTATGAGGCCTCCGAGCGAATAGTTGACGTTGGCGTTTTCCTTGACCCGCCAGTCGACCTGGGCCAGGTAGCCGTCCATGGTCGTATTGATGTCGAGCATGAGGCGCTGGGCGTCGCGGACGGCTTCCCGCCTGGCGCGGTAGAGGATGTACGCCCTGGCCACCTGCGTTTCCCTTGCCTCGATCAGGGCCTCCTCCACGAGGTCCTGGATCTCTTCTATGGCGGGTATCGAATGCGGATGGCGCGCAGACAGCACCAGACCGAGCCTGGTCTCGACGTCCGCGGCGATGCGCAGCACTTGGTCGCGGTCTGCGACGCCACGGACCGCCTTGCAGGCTTTTTCAATCGCCGCCTCTATGCGGCGACGGTCGTAGCGCTCGACCGTGCCCGATCGCTTGGCGACGAAACGGTCGGCTTCGTCGCCGGTTCCGAGGAAGGTGCGCCACTCGGGAAAGACCTGCTGAGTCTTGGCCATGCTCACTCCCCTTCCCGCGCGTTTTCAAGGCGGCCGATCTCCTGCATGAACTCGTCCATCGACTCGAATTTCCGGTAAACGCTCGCGAAACGTATGTAGGCGACCTTGTCGAGGGAATAGAGCTTGTGGAGGGTCATCTCCCCGAGCGATGAACTCGGGACCTCGTTCCCGCCCTTGCCGAGCATGGCAGCGTCGTCTTCCATCTCGTTGAGGATGTTTTCTATTGTCATCTGCGAGACAGGCCGCTTCTCGAGGGCGCGCTGCAGGCCGCGTTCAAGCTTGCTCCTGTCAAAGGGTTCCCGCCTACCGTCGCGCTTGACCACCATCAGGGGCTTTTCCTCGATGCGTTCGTAGCTCGTGAAGCGGAAGCCGCAGGACAGGCACTCGCGGCGGCGCCTGATGCTTTCACCGTTGGCGAGCGTCCGCGAGTCGGTAACGCGGTCGTCCATCGATCCGCAATGTGGGCATCTCATTTTTTAAAGGTCCTCCGGCAATCGGCACCGTGGATATACCATTGATGGTATCCATCCAAGCAATCGCATCAATATATAGGATCAGCTCGTCGAATTGTCAAGAGTCAAGAACGACGATGTACTGATATTGCCTTTTACGCCGAATAGGACGATTTTTACTGTATCTTGCGCATCAGTACAGGGAGGAATCAGCATGACTTTTTCAGAACGGATGAAGGACCTCGTCGACAAAGGAATCAAGGCTTCCAAGACAATAGCCAAGCAGACCGGTGAGAAAACCAAGGAATGGGGCGAGAAAGGCGTACTCAAGCTTGAAATAATCCAGCTCCGCAACCAGGCAGAGAAGATGACTGCCAGGATGGGGGCCGAGGTATATGAGATACTCGTAGAGAAGGGCCAGAAAAGCGTCAGCAAGGATTCTCCGTCCATCAAGGAGTCTATAGACCAGATACAGCGGCTCGAGGCGCAGATCAAGACCAAGGAAGAAGCCTTCGGCAAGGCCGGCGGAAAAGAAGAAGACCTCTCGACGCCCTGAGCCACGCCGGATGTTATGCTTCATCTTCGACCTTGACGGCACCCTCGTCGATACGCTCGGCGACATAGCCGGCACGATGAACCGCTTTCTCGAGAGCCATGGCTGGCCAGGTCATCCAGTCGAAGCATACCGCATGATGGTGGGCCGGGGACTGACCAACCTGATACGCGCCGCCGTTCCGCCGGAGCACGCTGACCGTGCCGCCCAGCTGTACCCGGCGGTTTTCAGGCAGTACGAATCGATGGGGGTAGGATCGTCCCGCCCCTACCCCGGCGCGACAGCCGCACTGTCCGAACTCGCCGCCGCCGGCGCTGCCCTGGCCGTCGTATCGAACAAACCGGACCCCTTCACCATCGCCATGGTCGAGGCACTTTTCCCCGGCGTGCCGTTCGCGTTCGTCCACGGAGGCCGCGACGGCGTCCCCTCCAAGCCCGACCCGGCCCCGGCGTTCGAGGCGGCCAGAGCCTGCGGCTTCGCGCCCGCCGGTTGCGCCTTCGTCGGAGACTCCAATGTCGACATGAGGACTGCCGTAGCCGCCGGCATGGTGCCGGTGGGAGCCGCCTGGGGCTTCCGCGGCGAAGACGAGCTCCTCTCCGCCGGCGCCGTCATCATAGCCAGGTCGATGGCCGATATTCCGCCGCTCTTCGGCTGAACCCGTTCAGGGCGTTGCCGAAGAGCGGCAAGCAGCGCCCCTTCACGAAAGACCAGCTTCACTTCTCCGCCCCGTCCAAGTATACTGGCCCCACAAAAACCGGAGGTTCACGATGGAAAAGAACGAAATCCTTGCGCGGGCGCGCGACTATATAGCCAAGGAAGGCGATCCGACGTTCAAAGCCCAGGTCGAGGCGCTCATCGTGGCCGGGGACATGAAGGAACTCGAGGACCGCTTCTACCGTGACCTCGAATTCGGCACCGGAGGACTCCGCGGCGTCATCGGCGGAGGTTCCAACCGCATGAACTCCTACGTGGTCCGCAGGGCGACCCAGGGTCTGTGCGACTACATCAATGACACGGTCAAGGGCAAGAGCCTGTCCGCCTGCATAGCGTACGACTCCCGCCACTATTCGGACATCTTTGCCCTCGACACGGCCCTCATATTCGCGGCGAACGGCATCAAGGCTTACCTCTTCACGTCGCTCAGGCCAACGCCGGAACTGTCGTACGCCGTGAGGAGGCTCGGCGCTGCCACCGGCGTCGTCGTCACCGCCAGCCACAACCCGCCCGCCTACAACGGCTCCAAGGCCTACTGGAACGACGGCTCCCAGATAACCGAGCCCCACGACACGCGCATCATAGACCGGGTCAATTCCGTCACCGCCATCAAATCGATGCCAAAAGACGAGGCGATAGCCAAGGGACTCCTCGTGATGATAGACAAGGAGATAGACGAACCCTACGTCGCGATGGTCCGCTCCAAGCTCCTTCGGCCAGAGCTCTTCACCGCGATGGCCGGGGACGTCAAGGTCGTCTATACCCCCCTGCACGGCACCGGCGCCATGCACTTCGAGCGGGTGATGGGCGACCTGGGCCTGTCGGTGCTCACCGTTCCCGAACAGAAAGCCCCGGACGGCGACTTTCCGACCGTTGCCTACCCAAACCCCGAGGAAGCCGCGGCCCTCAAGATGGCCCTGGAGCTCGGTGCCAGAGTCAAGGCCGACGTCGTCATGGCAAACGATCCCGATGCCGACAGGCTCGGGATAGCCGTTCCCGACGGAAGAGGCGGCTTCACCCTCATCACCGGCAACCAGCTGGGCGCGCTCCACGCGGACTACATCCTCCTCTCCCTCAAGGAACTCGGGCGCATGCCCAGGCGGCCGGCCATCATCAAGAGCATCGTGACCACCGAACTCCTGTCGAGGATAGCCGCGTACTACGGCGCCGAGTGCCACGACTGCTTGACCGGCTTCAAGTGGATAGCCGACACCATGCGCCGCTTCGAGCGCGACGGCATCGATTTCGTCTACGCCACCGAGGAGAGCTATGGCTACCTCGTCGAAGACGAAGTCCGCGACAAGGACGGCATATCCGCCGCCGCGATGACGGCCGAGATGACCCTGTACTGGCGCAGCAAGGGCAAGAGCCTCCTGGAGAGGCTCGACGAGGTGTTTACCCTGCACGGCTACCACGAGGAGCGCGGCCTCTCCAGGTATTTCGAGGGCCCCACCGGCATGACCGTGATGCGTGGCATCATGGACGGCTACCGCAAAAACCAGCCCGCCACGCTCGGCGGCATCGCCATAGAACGGATACGAGACGTCAAGACAGGCAAGGCCTGGAGCGTCTCCGCACCGACGGCAGCCACCAAGGTCGACCTCCCCCCGAGCGACGCCATCCAGTGGTACCTGGTCGACGGCACCATGGTGACCGTGCGTCCCAGCGGCACCGAGCCCAAGATCAAGTACTACGTGCTTGCCCGTACCCTCGTAGGCGCGGAAGGCCTCGCCGCGGCGAAAAAAGCGAGCGCGGCCAAGGTCGACGCCATCCTGGCGGACATCAGGAAGGCCATCGGCTGATGCGGGGCGGAAATCCCTTCGGAGCCGGCCCCGGCTCCGGCCGGAACTGGGGTGGCTCGCGTTCAGGCGGACGCGGCGCAGGCGGTTCCAGGCGGCCGAGGACGAACGGAGGTCCGCGGGCGGCCAGGCTGACGCCGGACGACATCGACGCCCTGTTCGCGGCCGTCGGCAGGGTACGCTTCGTCGCGTTCGATTTCGAGACGACCGGCCTCTCTTCCCTCGACGACAGGATAGTCGAGATAGGTGCGGTCGGTTTCACCCTCATGCATGGCGATTCGGGGTGGAATCCCGTCGTCGACGGCACGTACGAAACCCTCGTCAATCCCGGCAGGCCGATTCCGCCGGAAGTCACGGCGATCCACGGCATCGACGACCTGTCGGTATCAAACGCGCCGGCCTTCCGGGAGGCGGCCGGAGACTTCCTGCCCTTCATCGAAGGCTCCATCCTCGTCGCCCACAACGCCCCGTTCGACCTTGGCTTCCTCGCGGCTGAAACCGCCCGTGCGGGCATTGAAAATCCGCCGAATCCGGCGTATGATACTATTGCGATAGCGAAGACGGCCGTATCCGGCCTGCCCAGCTATTCGCTCAAGTCGCTTGCGGCATCGTTCAGGATAGAACAGACGGCTGCCCACCGCGGCGCAGACGACGCCAGAGTCTGCATGGAATTGTTTTCACGCTGCATAAACCTTATCAATACAAGTAAATAGCATAACTCGACAATATTGTCGAATTCGACAATATTGTCGAGTTATTCCAAATTCATAGCAACCCCACCTGCCGCTCACCATTGGGCATAGATTCACTATTTTTTTCTCGCCATATTCGTCGATGTCGACATATTCGTCGCTGTGTGGTATATTTACCGTTGTGGATACATACGGCTTATATCCACCGCTTCGCTTCCGATAGTTGAAGAGAGCGCCCAGGGGCCGGAGACAGGATTTGCAGGAGCTCACCTTGAGAACAGTCGACTCGAAACTACGTACCGCCTTGCTGGCGCTCGTCGCCGTCGCCTCTGGTGGAATGTTGTTCTCGTGCAAGAGCCCGCTCTTCGGGCTGGGGGGGCAGGTGGACCTTGTCGCTCCCCGATCGCTGAGCATATCTCCCGGTCAGGGTTCGTACCGATCCGGAATAATAACCATCAGCGGCATCGCGGAAGACTCATACGGGCTTGCAAGCGCCGAAGTCAGGATCCTGAACAAGACGACGGGCCTGGAATTGGCAAAATTCGGCACGACCATTGCGGCGAACAGCTGGACTACCGGGAATATCGATACCGCCCAGTTTCCTGACGGCCCGTATACCATAGCGGCAATGCTGAAGGACGCACGCGGCAACGCCTCGGAAGACCGGGTGCTTATCACCTTTGACAACAGGGCGCCGACGGTTCTGATCGATACGCCGCTCGACCTGGACGCCGAATACAACGGCGAGATTCATATTTCAGGCGATGCCTACGACAGCCTGTCGGCAATAACCGGCGTAGCGGTCAGCGTCTACAAATCCGGTGTCGGCGTTCCGCTGTTCTCCGCCGATTCCACCACGGCGCCCAAGTGGGACGTGGCGTTCAACGCCGCCGATCCCGCCTACGCGCTCACGGCGGAACCTCTCACCGTCGTCATTACCGCGACCGACGAGGGCGGTAATTCAAATCAATACCAATATGAATACAAATCCCTGTACACCGCCAATGCCAACAAGCAGTTGACCGCTTCACAGATCGATTCGCTCGATGCCGCGGCTGATGGCAGCGCCACAGTAGAGGGGATCAGCTTCAACAAGACCACGCTTGTCTCCTATCGCAAGGACAAGGACGCGACGCCCGCGACTCCGACGATTCTCAAGGTCAATGTCGACAGCGATCTGCCGACCTTCACTTTCGTGACGCCCGGAGAGGACTGCACGAGCGAAGCCGCGGCGGAACGCTACGCCGGCGGCACCAAGGCCAATGGCACAGTCAAGGATGACGACCTCAATGTCGGCAATTTTGTCGTGGATTACCGGTATGCACTTTTGCCTGGAGACATAAACGCGGCAACATATACTTCGGCGCTGGTCGAAGGAAATCCAGGCTATGAGCAACGCTGGAGTTTCCCGCTGCCCGGCACCAATGGCGTCTATGCGATTCAGCTACGGGCAGCCGACAATGGCGGAGCCACGGGCGTCTCCGGCATACGCTACGTGGTCATCGATGACGGACGGCCCCTCGTCAGCATCGATACGGCAAACTCGACCTCGGCCGACAACGACGGCGTTGCATGGAAGCTGTATTACGGCGCGAACCAGCACATATTCGTCGACGGCAGCGCAAGCCGCGACGGCGCCGGCAACAGCATACAGGAAGTGACCATCCAGGCGGACAACCTGGCGGTACACGCCATCCCCATCGCACCTGCGTCATCGGTAAGCTGGACCAACTTCGATCTGGACCTGAGCGGCATTCTGGGCGGCTCCACACAGGTCCGCGTCCGAGCCAGAGACAACCTCGGCGTCTGGGGCCAGAGCGAAGTGCTGATCATCATGGATGTCGACTCGCCCATCATCTCCTTCAATGACCCGGGCGCCAATCTGAACGGCGCCGTTGCCTTCAGGGGATCGGTGGCGGACGGTTCCGGCGATGCGTTCATCACCGTGCTGGACAAGGTGGAGGCCAAGGTCGATTCAGGCGCGTACACGCAGATAACGGGCACGTACTCGTGGTCGTGGCTCAACAATACGCAGACCCTGTCCGACGGCGCCCATACGCTGTGGACACGCGCGTACGACACGGCAGGCAACTCTTCCGAGACAAGCCTGGCCTTCTCGGTTCTGCAGAGCACCGACAAGCCAGGCGTAACCGTAAATAACCTTACCGCGGGCAGCGTCATCGGTGGAACGTACATCATATCCGGCACGGCCGGCGACGATGACGGCATCGCGAGCGCCACGAACGCGATCCAGCTGCTCCTGGAATTGGAGACGAGCCCTGGCGTCTGGGCTGTCTTCCAGACTTGGACCGACATAAGCGCCGAAGTTGGCGCAGCCGCAAGCTATTCATGGACCTATCCGTTACCGGCTCTCGCAAGCGGCGGCTACCGGCTGAGCGTACGAGCGCGCGACAGCAATTCTCTCCTCGGAGACTACGGCTCGGCGGCGCTGCCGCAGGCCAATTACTGGAACGCGACGTCAACGATAGCTTTCGAGGTTGACAATGACGTTCCGGTGGTCAACCAGGCCGACTTCAGCCCGGGCTCCGGCTCCTTCGTCAAGGACAGCTTCACGCTGACCGGCACCATAACCGAGGACAAGAGCCTGGCATCGGTCAGGGTCTTCATCAACGGAACGGAGCGCGGAGCGGGCACAGCCATCATTGGCGGAACCGTGCCAAACTTTATGTTCAGCTTTGCAGTAGACAAAACATGGCTCGACGGCGCGGGTGGCTCGAACTCGATACGGGTAGACGCCACCGATAATTCAAACCCGGCAAAAACGGGTTCGGGCACCGTGCAGATCATCTACGACTATGTGGCTCCCGCGGTCAACTTTCTGGCGCCGGACGAGTCGGCCACCGTGAACGGCACCCTGAGCATCAGCGGTACGGCGAGTGACGACAATCAGGTCGCGTCCCTCTACTTCAGCGTCGCGAAGGCTGCTGATCCCGTTCCCGCTTTCCCGGGGAGCTATACGCTTCTCGTCAACCAGAAGTACGCCTTCAATTTTACCGTGGATACAACCCTCCTGTCCGACAAGACAGCCTACAAGGCATACCTTGTCGCGGTCGACGGCGCAGGCAACGACATGGCCACGGCTCCTGCCACGCCGAAGGTACTGAACATCAATGTCGACCAGGACTCTGACAGGCCCATGGTCAAACTGTCAAACATCGACCCCGATGGATTGCCGAGCCTGACAACCCTCAAGATGTCCAACACCGTGTTCGGCAGCGTTTCCGACGACGATGGCACGCCAACCATGCTCGAAATCAGCGAAAATGGCTCCACCTGGACCGAGATCACGATGAGCGGCGGCACCTTCAGCTACGACTCGTCGGCCGGAGACGGCACCAAGACCCTGTATTTCCGCGTGACCGACAAGAATGCCCGCGTATTCGCCACCAACGCGGCCGCGAGCGGAGACAAGCCGCGCGTCGAGAACGGCGCGCCTGGCGTGTACATCGAGGGCACGGTATCGTACAAGGTAGATACCAATTTCCCGGATGTCTTCTCTACCCTCTCGGTGGATCGTACGGCCGCCTACGACTTTGCCGACGCGCTGCCGCTGACCACCAACATGTCGTTCGGCGGATCCTCGGGCGTGTTCAAGCTACGGGCCCTGGTCACCGACGCCAGCGGCATCAATACCGTCAAGGTTCTCGTGCCGGGAGCGGCTGGCTCGCCCTTTACCGCCGTCGCCAACGGCACCGAGGTGCAGGGCAGTACGACCTATACCCGTTTCGACACGGGGCTGATAGACGTAAGCAGCGGCATCACCGATGGTGCCATCACGGTGACCGTGGAGGTGGAAGACAATTCTGGCCTCAAGACGACAGTGATCCGCACGATCCTGGTGGACAACACGCCACCGCTGTATACGGTAACGACCCCGGCTGACAACGAGGTCGTCAACGGCGACATCACCATCAAGGGCACCGCCCTGGACCAGACCGCCGGACTCAAATCGGTTTCATACAAACTCGGCTACAACTACGACACCGAGGCATGGACGCCCGTGGACGGCAGCATATACAGCTGGGAGATCGCCCTGACCGGCGCAAACCGTTCCGACCTGTACGCGGGCAAGACCGTGACCGCGGTCGATACCGGCGCCGAGACCATCACGAGCCCCGGGCATGGCTTTGTCGTGGGCACCAGGGTCAATTTCAGCGGCACGCCGCTGCCTGGCGGACTTGTCAGCGCAAGCGCCTATTTCGTCGTCTATGCGACGGCAAACGATTTCAGGGTGTCCGCTGTTTCCCTCGGCGCTCCCGTCGACATCGGCTCCATCGGCAGCGGCGTCTTCGTCAGCGCCGAGTCGCGAGACATCGACAATGACCAGATATGGGAATTCCCCGTGCTCATCAGAGCCGAAGACAACGCCGACAACATAGCGGTGACGACGCTCGGCGACTACATGATCAAGCTCGATCCGGGTGGAGACCGCCCGCGCGTCACCGTGTACTACCCCGACCCCGCTGACCCGACCAAGACCCTGGGCGGATCGATCCGGGTATACGGCATGGCAACCGACGACGACGCCGTCGACTCGGTCTACATGCAGATAGACGTGAACAATGATGGCCTCTTCGACGCGTCCGATGTGGATTCGCAACTCGTCGACTGGTACCAAGGCGGGCTTGGGCAGCAGGTGATAGGCTCGGCGAACTGGTACCGTACCATCAATGAGTCCGGCGAGTTCAATCCCGTCACCGGCACCAGGATCATATCGATACGACTCCGCGGCAAGGACATCTATGGCACGTACGGAGCCTGGACAGCGGCCCAGCCCATTACGATAGACAAGAATGTACCGCAATTCGGCTCATCCAGCCCGATGGCCATCGACCCCGATACCACCATCGGCAACGACAACGAGCAGGCCTATTCGGTCGGCATGTACGTCAACGGCACGACAGTATACCTGCGCGGTTCGGTTACCGATGACGGCGGCATCACTGACATCCAGGTCAGCGGAGCAATAACCGGGTCGCTGGCCGGCAACCCCACCTGGTTCACCGCCGCTTACTCGGGTCTGGGTTACGACCTGGCAATTCCCGTCAGCCTGCCCGCCAACTCTTCGGGCTCAAAGCAGTTTACCATTACCGCGTACGACAACAGCGCCATTCCGCGCGAGAGTGTGTATGACGTACGCATAAATTACGACAACCAAGCGCCTGTCGGCGCGCTGAACGCGAGCGCCAGCCCTGCGTCAGTCGCCCAGAGCAATGGCTGGTACAAGGTCAAGGGTACTGCCGAGGATGTCGGTTCCGATATTGACCATGTCGAGGTCTACTTCATACGCCGAGGCAACGGCACTACGACCTTCGACCGAATATACAATCCGGGCACCCAGACTACGTCTGCCCTCTTGAGCTCCATAGACTTTACCGGCAGCTACCCGACCATCAAGGGTACGGCCAGCCGCGGAACCCCGACAAGCCTGACCGCCGCAGCCCTCATAGGCAACGCGATGACGGTAAACGGCCAGAAACTGCTCGTTGGCTCGAATCTCAGGACCATAAGCGCATTCGACCGGGCGACTGGCCAGATAACATGGACCGGCGGCGACGTGCCGCTGACCGAGACGGCCTACACGATCAGGCTGGCCCTCCAGGTCGACCACAAGGACACCGTCGAGAGCTCGGTGGTCGCCTCGGGTTCGGTAACGCGCACAGCCGGGCAGGAGAAGACCTTTATCGCTCCGGCCCTGATAGGCAATACGGACATAGCGGCGGGCAACACGCTGCGCATCGCGGGTGAATACCGCATCATATCGGCGTGGAACGGCGCCAGCGGTACGGCAAGCTGGGCAGGGCTCGATGTCGCCGTCGGAGTCAATCAGGCATACGAAGTGTTCTCGGTCGTCAATGATGACGGCGACCACTATGTAGAGTACCTCAAGCAGGACTCGGGTATCACGTACACCTGGTCTGTCGACATCAAGAGCGACGCCATACCGGACGGACCCATAGAAATTCACTATATGGTCTTTGACAGGGCGGGCAACTCGGTCCACTACAACACGAGCGCTTACAAGATACAGAACAATGGCCCGCGCATGGCCGCCATCATCCTGGGTTCGGATCTGAACGACGATGGCTCGGTCGGTTCCGACGAGAGGCTGCCATTCTACTACTCAAGCGATACCATCGGCAGCGAGACGAAGAGCTTTCCCTTCCTGGTCAAGGAAGGACCGATGTACATCGAGCCGGTCGTGACCAACGGCAACGGCGACCTCCGGCTGTGGATGACCGGCGCGTTTACGCTGAATGACTACGCGTTGCGCACCAACAGCGTGCTCGCCCCCATTACCATGACCGACGCCAACCTCGTCACGATAGGGGATGGTTCGCGCACCTTTACCCTGACGATATGGGACAGCACCGAAGAGACGACCGTCGGCACCAACAGCCTGAACATCGTCCGCGGCGCCACCGTTGACATCGACTACATCGACGGAGTAGCGCCGACCATGGCTGTCCGACCATTCCACTGGAACGGCTCGCTTGACAACTCGCTGTACGCCGGTTCCCGCGCCAACGGGCACATAGAGATCTCTGGCGTGTACGACGGCGCCGACCCGGACGTCTCCGGCCAGATAAGCATACGCGGCGTGGCCTATGACGACCAGCGCATCAAGTCGCTGTTCGCCTACATAGATGGATTCTCGTTCCCCGGAGCGGTGTCGACCAAACCGATAGGCTCGTACACCTACGCCCTCGTCGCAAGCTATGCCGCCGGCGCCTGGACGACAAGCGACCAGTGGACCGCCAATGGCTGGAAGGTGTCGATAGGCGACGCCGCTCCTGACCAGTCAGGCCACCGAATATCGTGGCAGCTCGACTGGGACAGCTCCAAAGTCACCGGCGTGGCCGCGGCCAACCGCGTGATACGGATCGTGGCGGAGGACAAGGCGGACAGCCCAAGCCCCGCCACCGATAGCATAAATACGCTGACAGGAACAGGCACGCGCCCGGCAAACAATAGTCTCGTCGTCACGCCCGACGTGGGCATTAAAGCCGGCCAGCTCGTCATCCTTGGTTCAGGCGAGCAAGCATACGCCAGCCGCATCGGCTCGTACACCGCCGGAACCATCGTTTTCTCCGATGCAATAGACACCGCCATCACCGCGTACACCATATACCTCGATACGCATCAGAAGGCCTCGTACCCGGTGGACGTGGTGCCGTATATCGGAAAGATCACATCGAGCGCCTCGGCTGCCTACACGCGGATACCGTCAGCGTTCGACAGGAGTTCTTCCGGTCGTTACCCTGTGAGGGAAAACGAATCGATAACCATCGATGGATTGAATTTCTCGGGGGGATCGACCAGCGTCGCAATGGAAGGAACACCGCTCGCCGTAAGCGCCGTGCCAGGCAAAGAAAGCACGCAGGTCCTTGCGAACATCGGCACGACAGCACTCAGCGGTGCAATAACCGTATCGGTGGCTGGAGTGGCTTCACCCAACAACACCAATCTCAACACCAAGGAATACAACCTCGAGCCGAATGGCCTGAACAATGATCTACTCAAGGATGACAGGCTCTTCGATATATGGAGGTTCACCGAGATCCTGGCGGACAGCACGATACGGTACCCGGTCATGAAAATCGGACCGGTCGGCGAGGTTGGCTTTTCGATGGCCAGAAATGAACAATACTATTACCAATACCGTGGAGACACCGATGTATTCGCCCAGTTTGACCGTGACTATACCAAGTTCAACTGGACGACGTTCGCTTTTGATGCCAAGGGCAATACCTATGGTCTTGGCTTGGGAAGCGACATCGCGACCGATTCCGGCTACCTCATGTTTTACTCCAGGCAACCCGGCAACCAGGCCGTTGATGTAAATGACGCGAAACTGAACGGCACGTTCAAGAACCGGCTCGAGCCTGGCAGGACCACGCTTGCGCCGACTTACGATACGCTCAGGTCGCAGTACCCCGATATGGCGACCAGGATACCTGCCCCCGCGAGCGCGATTGACGACGGCGCGAACGCGGCCCAGATCTACATGAGCTATTTTGACAACTACGCGGGACAAGTAAAATTCCGGTGGGGCACCGTCGGAGTCAATGGCGATACCATCGCGGGAAATTTACTCGACAGCGCTTCCCCGAATTCATCAGCTGGCTTCCACACAGTCGCAGGCGCGGGGGACACATTCAAGCCCGGCTCATATTCGGCTATCGGAGTCACTGCCGCCGGTATCGCAGTCATCGCCTGGTATGACGCGACCAACCAGCAGCTTGTCTATTCATACAATGTCAACCCCAGCGGGGCGACGGCTGCGAGTTGGCAGACCAATGCCAGGGTAATTGACGCTGACTTCGCGGGCTGGTACGTCGACCTTGCGGTGGACACTGATGGAGGAATCCATATCGCCTATTACAGCAGCGGAGCTGGAGATTTGAGATATGTACATCTTGCTAGTTATGATGCTACGGCGAGCATGACGCCTGAACAACTCGCTGCCCTTCACGTAACCGTCGATTCCTACCTGTCGGTCGGACAAAACATCATGGTCGACGTCAAGAAAGTCGGAGCAGATCAGATACCCTATATTTCCTACTTCATGGGTTCGTATATCAGCACCAAGTACAGCCTCAGAATCGCGCGCCGCATCGACTTCTCCGGTCTCGTTCCGGCTGGCGTCGTGGACGATTCCTTTACCGGAGGCTGGGACATTTCGATGGTTCCTACATCCAGGATACCGAAGGACTTCACCGTGAGTGTAGGTTTCAAGGACATCGGCGCCGCTGCGCTCAATCCAATCCTTGGTTATGCCACGAGCACGAACCTGGAAACCGGGCAACTCAAGTAGCCCGGGCAACTCAAGGAGGCTTTCGCCTGGACGTTCCTATGGCGTCAGAGTCTTCATCGCCTGAGCCACTCCCTGAGCTCCGAGGCGAAACGGCCGGCGGCCGCCTCGGAGGCGAACGCGTCGCGGTACCAGCCCGACACCACGGCGGAGCTTGCAGCGGCGAAGGACAACGCGTCGGCCGCCTGTATGTCGGGGGCGGCGGCGGCGGCGATGGTCGTGGAGCGGCCGGAGGTGGTAGCGGCCTCGCGCGCGGCAGCCGGGTCGGTCATCGAGCGGATGAGGTCCAGCGCCTTGGCAATCCGGCCTCCCCGCGCGGTGACGACGGCAATGGTCAGCGGCGCGACGAGCGCCCTGCCCGCGGCCGCACCCGGCAGAGGAAATCTGCCCGTGGAGAATCCCGCGATCGCGTCGTAGTCAACGGTCCGATGAAACGACAGGAGCTCGGCGCTCATGAAGGCCAGATTGCCTTCCAGCAATGCCTTGACGTCCTTGTCTTGGAGCGTGTACCACTCGGGGTGCAGGTAGCCTGTCTTGTTCCAGGAGGCTACCCTGTCCAGGATAGAGCCGAACGTCAGGGGCGTTCCGTTCTCCGCGGCGCCAATGGCCATGCCGCGCATCGCATCAAGCGTCGTTCCCGCAATCAGGCTCCTCGTGATGACGTCGTACGCCGACAGGCCGCCTTCGGAAACGCACAGTGCCGAGAGCAACAGCAGAAGGGTTTCGTCGTCACCACCGGCAAATACGAAGGCGTAGCTTGATTTTTCAAGCGCGTCCGTCGATGTAGTCCTGCGCGTCGCCCAGGCGGCCATCGCGTGTTCCATGTCGGCGATCGTATTCATCTTCCCAAGGCCCATCGATGATAATCGATCCTTGTTCCAGGCCAGCTCGAAATGATCAAGGAAGAGCGGCATGGCCGAAGGAACGCCGTTTATCTCGACGGCTCGCCTGAGACTCGGAACCGTCCTGCCGATGATGTCGCCAGGGATTGCCGCGGGTTTGATCGCTTCCGAACGCGCGGCAAGCCCGGCGCGGGTAACGATGATGTCAGCCCGTGAGGTGCGGCGGACGTTGACGGGCTTGGCAGCGCCAGTGATCAGGCGAGGCCCGCTTCCCGCGAGATTCCGGATAGTCTGCGCTTCCCTATCGTCGAGTCCATGGAGCGCGACGACCGGTCCGCCGTTGCGCACGAATACGAAGGCGCCGGTCAGCGCCAGCGCGACGATCCCCGCTGCAGCGATGAAGGTCTTTTTGCTGAACCGTGGATTCATGATCGCCCCCCGAAAACCGGAGTATATACGCAAGCCGCGGCCACGGGCAATGAAATCCTCTCCTTGACCCCCTGTCCGCCCCCGGCTAGACTTGACGGACGGCGGGAAGGCCGGGGAGGTAACGGCTATAGCCAAGCGCATGTTCCTGACCACCATGGCCATAGCCGCGTGCTGGCTCCTGGGCTTCGTCGCCGTGGCCCTGGCCCTAGGGCCCGATGGCTTCAAGGCGCGGCCCGGCGAGCTGGCCATGGATACGCCGCCGCAGGTGGCGTTGCAGACGACGGATCTGGAACGGCTCCGGACTGCCGCCGCCATACTGTCGTCACAGGCGCTTGCCGGCGTGACGGCCGATGTCGCCAAGGCCCGCGCCATCGAATGGGCGGGCGCGGTCCAACTGAGCGGCGGCGAGCCTGCGGCGGCGATAGGTGAAATTCTGCCACCATCCGTATGGTTCCAGGCGCGACTCGTCGGGAAGCGTGACCAGGAAGCGCTCGCGGGCGACGCGATGACCGCCGGCGCCTACGGCCAGGCCTACAAGGCGATCCAGGCCGCGCTTGCGGAAACCCGCGCTTCATCCAAGGCGCTCGAAACGGTATTGGATGAAATCTGGCGGTCTTCCGGAATATCGGCTACCCTTAGCGCAGGGCCTTCTCCCGTACTCAAGCGCGGCGAGCGATGGCTCCCGGCCCGCTCGTCCCTTCGTTCGGCGCACCAATACGCCCTTGACGTGTTCTTCACACGAGTCAAAAGAAGCGGTGCCGAGGAGACCGGCCCGGTCGTGCGGAGCATGTCGAGCGGCGTCGTCGTATCGGCTTCAGGCGACTGGCGCGGGGGCGACAGGCCGTCGCTGTACCGCGCAGGCGGTCTGTCCCCGAATGCCGGCAACGGCGCCATCGTCTACTGCCCAGGCGAGAAACGGTACTACGCGTACTTCCACCTCAAGGACGTGGAGGTCAGGGAGGGCCAGCTCGTGGAGGCCGGCCAGAGCCTCGGCCACGGCGGCAACACCGGCGTCAACGCGCGCAAGAAGGGGCACGGCAACCATGTCCATATTGAAATACACGATGCTGACACTGGAGCCTGGAACTCCTACCGCATCCGCGACCATATCTTGTCCATGCGCTGAACATCTTTTTTGCTTTTTTCTCCGATCGCGTTATACTAGAGCGTGCGGCTGGCGGAACCAGTTCCCCGGGCCGCCATTCACAGGAGGTACCATGAAACGCGTTATCCTGATATCGATGATGGTCCTGGCCGCCGCGGCCGGCGCCTGGGGACAGACCCTCTCTGAGTTCCAGTCTGGCTTCACCGCCTTCTCCGCCGACATGGCCAGCACCCTGTCGTACAACGCCACCGTCGGCAACAACTGGTCGGACGCCTATCTGGGCGGCTTCCCGCACTTCGGCGTCGGGCTTGCCGTTGGCGTCACCGCCGTCCCGACAGCCAGCATCGAGCCGTTCTTCACCGCAATGCAGGTGGCGGTTCCCGATTCCCTCAAGACCATGGGCCTGCCGATCCCGGCAGCCGCCCTGAGCGCCAAGCTCGGCGGACTGATACTGCCCTTCGACGTCGGCCTCAAGGCCATGGTGCTGCCCGGGAGCGTCGCGTCGGCCCTGTCGGCCTCCGGCATTACCGCAGACTACAAGCTATTCGGCGGCAACGTCCGCTTCGGCCTGGTCAAGGAAGGCCTCCTCTTCCCCGACGTATCCTTCGGCGCGGGCTACAACAGGCTGACGGGCAGCGTCGGCGTGGATATTCCAGCTACAACGCCATCCTTTACGTACGTCGATCAGTTTTCAGCTCCTCATACAGTAGCCGCGACGAATCCATCGTTGTCACTCGACTGGGCCACCAACAGCTTCGACTTCACCCTGCAGGTCTCAAAGGGCCTCCTGTTCCTGCGACCCTACGCCGGCTTGGGTTACAGCATGGGCAAGTCAACCGTAAGCGGCGGCCTCTTGAGCACGATCACCCATGATGGTGCAGCAATGACCCAGGCTGATATCGATGAGATAAACGCGGCGCTCGCGGCATCCGGCCAGGCTACAATCGACATCAGCTCTACCGGTATCCTTTTCAACGCGGAGGATTCTTCGCCCGTACTCCGCATCTACGGCGGCCTGTCGTTCGAGATATTCGTGATAAAGCTCGACACCACCGTCACCTATGTCCCGACCACCAAGAGCCTCGGCGCGTCGGCCATGGTCCGCTTCCAGCTCTAGGCAGAGCGGTTCTGGCGCCTCGCGGCGCGGTTACATAGCAAAGGCGCGCTCCGACCAGGAGCGCGCCTTTTTGTTGCAATGCCGGCTGTGAAGCAGTATCCTCGAAGGTGCCGCCCCTTCAAGGTGGCCGGCCTTCCATAGGTAGGAAAGGATCAATCATGTACGAATGGTTTGCTGCTCTCGACCATACGACGCAGGCGTTGCTGGCTACGATTTTCACCTGGAGCGTTACCGCATTGGGCGCGGGCATGGTGTTCTTTTTCAAGAAGATAAACCGCAAGGTCCTGGACAGCATGCTTGGCTTCGCGGGCGGCGTGATGATAGCCGCCAGCTTCTGGTCGTTGCTTGCGCCGAGCATAGATATGGCCGAGTCCATGGGCCTGCCGGGCTGGCTGCCGGCTGTCGTCGGGTTCCTGACCGGCGGCGCCTTCCTCAAGTTCGCCGACAAGATCACTCCTCACCTCCACATAGGCATGAAGACCGAGGAGGCGGAGGGTCCCAAGACGACCTGGAAGCGCAGCATCCTGCTTGTGCTGGCCATCACCCGGCACAACATCCCCGAGGGACTGGCCGTGGGCGTGGCCTTCGGGGCGCTGGGGGCGGGAATAGGCTCGGCGACGCTGGCCGGAGCCATGGCGCTGGCCCTGGGCATTGGGCTGCAGAACTTTCCCGAAGGCGCCGCCGTGTCTATTCCGCTCAGGCGCGAGGGCATGTCACGGCTGAAGAGTTTCTGGTACGGCCAGCTCTCGGGCATCGTCGAGCCGATCGCCGGCGTCTTCGGCGCGATACTCGTCGTTTCCATGCGCCCCTTGCTGCCGTACGCCCTGGCCTTCGCCGCCGGCGCGATGATATACGTCGTGGTGGAAGAGGTCATTCCCGAATCACAGGGTTCGGGCAATTCCGACATCTCCACTCTTGGAGCGCTCAGCGGCTTCGCGCTGATGATGTTCCTGGACGTGGCGCTCGGTTGAAGAGGCCGAGCTTGACAGCAGGGGATGCGCAGTCTAGTATTGTTTCCATCGTGAAGAACGAAAAAACAAGGTTGCTGGTCATTTTCGAGGACGAAAAAGAGAGCCTCGAGGCCATCGCCAAGAACATCAAAACGCAGGTCGGTTCAAAGGCGCTGGTCAAGACCCGTACAGCCTCAGAGGTAGCCGTGGCGGAGATTCTGGCCGCCGACGTCTACGCCTTCGGCGTCGAGAATTCCACATCGCATTCGTGGACAGAAGTCAAGCGCTTGCTCGCGGGGATGAACCTCGCCGGCCGCAAGGCGGGCTTTTTTGTTTCGCGCACCGGCGTCGGCGACAAGCTCAAGTCCGCGCTGGTGCCTGCGGAGCTCATCGTCGCCGAAGAGGATCTCGTCGCCGGGCGGGCCGAGGCAGCGGGCCCGTGGATCCAGGCGCTCATCGCGGCTCGATAGAGCGCGGCCGCGCCGTCACATCATCGACACACGAGGTGCATATGTCCGCAGGGTTCAATCTAGACGACGCCATCCGCAAGGTGCCGGATTTTCCCAAGCCCGGGATACTCTACTACGACATCACGAGCGTACTGGCCAATCCCGACGCTTTCCGCTACTGCGTCGACTCGATGGTCAAGCTGTACAAATCGGCAAGGATCGACGCCGTGGCGGGCATAGAATCCAGGGGTTTCCTCTTCGCCGCTCCGCTCGCCGACAGGCTCGGCATCCCGCTCATACTGGTACGAAAAAAGGGCAAGCTGCCAGGCAAGACCCTGTCCCGCAGCTACAGCCTCGAATACGGCACAGCGGAGATAGAGATCCACGAAGCCGACATCCCCAAAGGCGGCAAGGTGCTCTTGGTCGACGACCTCATCGCGACGGGCGGCACGCTGCGCGCCGCGGCCGACGTCTTCATCCAGGGCGGCGCGGTGCCCGTGGGCGTATTCAGCGTCATCGGCCTGCCCTTCCTCCATTACGATACGACCCTCGCGGGTCTGGCGGTCAATACTCTCATCGAGTATTTCGGAGAATAGGAGTCCCTCATGTCACTTTCGCTCGTCAAGAACGGCGCCTGGAACGCCAGGCGCGGACCGGTCGTGCTCGTCATCATGGACGGTGTGGGATACGGTAAATATGCCGAAGGCGACGCCGTCGCGGACGCCGACATGAAGAGCCTCAGGGCGATGGAAGGCTCCTGCCCGGCCACCAGGCTCAAGGCCCACGGCCTGGCCGTAGGGCTGCCTTCGGACGACGACATGGGCAACAGCGAGGTGGGCCACAACGCCATCGGCTGCGGCCGCGTCTACGCCCAGGGAGCCAAGCTCGTCTCCGCGTCGATAGCGACCGGCGCGATGTTCACAGGTGGCACCTGGAAGCGGCTGACGGCCGGGCTCAAGGCCGACGACGGCAGGGCCCTGCATTTCCTGGGCCTCTTCTCCGACGGCAACGTGCACTCGCACATCGACCACCTGAAGGCGATGATTTCCAGGGCCAAGGCCGACGGCATCCGCCGGGTCCGCGTCCACATACTCCTCGACGGCCGTGACGTCGGCGAACAGAGCGCGCTTATATACCTCGAGCCCTTCGAAGCCTTCCTCGCCGGTCTTTCCGGCGGCGGCTTCGACTACCGCATCGCCTCCGGAGGCGGAAGGCAGTACATCACCATGGACCGCTACGGCGCCGACTGGGCTATGGTGGACCGCGGCTGGAACGCCCACGTCCTGGGCAAGGGCGCGCGCTTTCCAAGCGCGAAGGCGGCCATCCTCCACTACCGCGAGGAGGACCCCGCCCTGATAGACCAGGACATGCACGAGTTCGTGGTCGAGGAAAACGGCAAGCCTGTCGGCACGGTCAATGACGGCGACTCGGTTATCTATTTCAACTTCCGCGGAGACCGCGCCCTCGAGATAACCGCGGCCTTCGAGAACGACGACTTCGACAAGTTCGACCGCATCCGCAGACCCAAGGTCGAGTACGCCGGCATGATGGAGTACGACGGCGACACGCACGTTCCGAAGGCCTACCTCGTCACGCCGCCGGCGATTGACCGCACCGTCGGCGAATACCTCGCTGGCTCGGGCGTGCCGATGCTCGCCATTTCCGAGACGCAGAAGTACGGCCATGTGACCTATTTCTTCAACGGCAACCGCACGGGGAAGTTCGACGAGCGGCTGGAGGACTATGTCGAGATAAAGAGCGACCTCGTGCCCTTCGAGCAGCGCCCGTGGATGAAAACCGCCGAGATCACCGACACGGTCATCAAGGCCGTAGAAAGCGGAAAATACCGCTTCATCAGGCTCAACTTCCCGAACGGCGACATGGTTGGACACACGGGCGTCTACCAGGCGGTGGTCTGCGGCCTCGAGGCGATGGACCTGCAGCTCGGGCGCCTGAAAAAAGCCGTGCAGAAGGCCGGCGGCATACTCGTGCTGACCGCCGACCACGGCAACTCGGACGACATGTACGAGCACGAAAAGAAGACCGGCGCCGTCTCCATCAAGGCCGACGGCGAACCCCGGGCCAAGACCAGCCATTCGCTCAATCCCGTGCCCTGCGTCATCTTCGACCCCGAATGCAAGGGTGAATACAAGCCCGAGCTCCGCGAAGGCCTGGGCATCAGTTCTCTCGCCGCCACCTGCGTCGAGCTCCTCGGCTTCGTGGCGCCCTCCGGTTACGACCCATCGGTACTCGCCCTGAAAAGCTGACGGGGCGCCCGCCATGTTGGAGGTGGAACTCAAGGCGAAGGTCCGGGAAAAGTCGGCCGTCGAGGCCAGGGTCGGGTCCTTTGCCCGTTTCCTCCGCGCCTTTGATAAATTCGACGAATACTGGCACGGCCCGGGCTGGCGCGCCGACCGCGGCGCCAGGGGCTTCCGCCTGCGCATCGACGACGGGCAGGCCGTGGTCACCTTCAAGCAGAAAAACATCTCCGCCGGCATCGAGATCAACCGGGAGACCGAATTCGAGGTATCGGACGCCTCCGCGTTCAGAAGCCTTGTCGAGCGGATGGGCTGCGAACCTTTCTACCGCAAGTGCAAGACCGGCAGTGCCTGGGACTACCGTGGCTGCACCGTGGAACTCGTCGACGTGGCCGGACTCGGCAGCTTCATCGAGATAGAGCGGCTGCTCGAAAACGACGACTCCGCCGGAACGGCCAAGGCAAAGGAAGAGCTCAGGTCGGTGCTCGCGCTGGCCGGGGTACCCGAAAGCGCTATCGAAGCCAGGCGCTGGTCTGAAATGCTGCTGGAACTCGAGAATCATGACGAAAGCAAGGAACAACCATGAACGCTAAATCGATCTTCCAGAAAGACGGCAGGATGGAGGAAGTCAGGCGGGCCAAGGCCGAGGGCTGGTATCCGTATTTCCGCCCGATCGAGGCGTACCGCGGCTCCAGGGTCGTAATAGGCGGCCGCGAGCTGATCATGGCGGGGTCGAACAATTACCTCGGGCTGTCACACGACGCGCGAGTCAAGGAAGCCGCCATCGAGGCGATCCGCGAGTACGGCACCAGCTGCTCCGGCTCCCGCTTCATGAACGGTACGCTGGTCATCCACGAGAAGCTGGAGAAGGAACTCTCCCGTTTCACCGGCAAGCAGGCCGCGGTGACGTTCTCCACGGGCTACCAGGCCAACCTCGGAGGCATATCGTCGCTCCTGTCCAGGACAGACCACGTGATATCCGACAAATACAACCACGCCTCCATCATGGACGGCATATTCCTGTCTCGCGGCCTGACAGGCGGAGTGCAGATTCACCGCTACCCCCACGGCGACATGAAGCGCCTCGAGAAGGTGCTGGCGTCGATACCGGACAACGAAGCCAGGCTCATCGTCACCGACGGCGTGTTCAGCATGGAAGGCGACATCGTCGACCTGCCCGAGCTCAAGAAGATAGCCGACCGCCACGGCGCAGGCGTCTACCTCGACGAGGCCCACGCCATAGGCACCATCGGAGCCACCGGCAGGGGCACCACGGAACACTTCGGCTCGAGCGACTTGGCCGACGTCATCATGTGCACGTTTTCCAAGTCCTTCGGTTCGATAGGCGGATTCCTCGCCGGCGGCGAGGATGTCATCGAATACATCAAGCACAGCGCCCGCTCGCTTATATTCTCCGCCAGCATGCCTCCGGCGAACATCGCGACCGTGCAGAAGACGCTCGAGATAATAGAGGCCGAACCCGAGAGGGTCCACAGGCTCCAGCGGATAGCGGTCAAGATGATAGAGGGCTTCAGGACAATAGGCTTCGACATAGGCTCGGCCGAGACGCCCATCATACCGCTGACCATAGGCGACGACGCCAAGACTTTCCTTTTGTGGAAGGCGCTCTTCGAACGCGGAGTCTACGTCAACCCGGTCATATCGCCCGCCGTCCCGCCCAACCACGCCCTGTTGCGCACGTCGTACATGGCCATCCATACCGACGAGGAACTGGACACGATACTCAACGTGACCGAGGACGAGGGCAAGAGGCTCGGGATAGTCTAGCCCGGATATCTCACACCTTGCCGCAAATTTATAGTAAGTCATTGTGTTGTAGTAAAATGCGGCAAGGCCCGCATAATCGGGCTGATCCCTGCGTCGTTCCTCGTCTCGGTGCTCACATA
>CAZNXK010000047.1:0-13515 GCA_964576835.1 uncultured Treponemataceae bacterium
TATTGCATGAACTGCTCCCTGATTACGGCTTAAGAGAATAGTACTCCTGTTTCTCTCTGCTACTTTTGTGTATACTTCCAACCATGGCCACAGTCGACGACAAGAAGATCATCTATTCAATGTACCGCGTCGCCAAGAAGCACGGTACCAAGCAGGTCCTCAAGGACATATCCATCAGCTATTACTACGGCGCGAAAATTGGCGTCATAGGACTGAACGGCTCGGGCAAGTCGAGCCTCCTGCGCATACTGTCCGGTGTCGACACCGAGTTCGCCGGCGAGACAACCTGCGCTCCCGGCTATTCGATAGGCTTCCTGGAGCAGGAACCCCATCTCGAAACTGGCAAGACCGTCCGCGAGGTAGTCTCCGAAGGCGTCCAGGACATAGTCGACGCGCTCAAGGAGTTCGAGGAAGTCAGCGAGGCCTTCGGCGACCCCGATGCCGACTTCGACAAGCTCGCCGAAAGGCAGGCGAAGCTCCAGGAAAAGATTGAAGAGGTCGACGGTTGGAACCTCGACGCGCGGCTCGACCTGGCGATGGACGCTCTCCGCTGCCCGCCGGCCGACCAGGTAGTCGATGTGCTGTCAGGGGGAGAGCGACGACGCGTCGCGCTGTGCCGCCTGCTGCTCCTCAAGCCGGACATACTCCTCCTCGACGAGCCTACGAACCACCTCGACGCCGAGACTGTTGCCTGGCTCGAACGGCACCTCCAGCAATACGAGGGCACGGTGATAGCCGTAACGCACGACCGTTACTTCCTCGACAACGTCGCGGGCTGGATACTAGAACTCGACCGCGGCGAGGGCATCCCGTGGAAGGGCAACTACTCGAGCTGGCTGGAGCAGAAGGCCAAGCGCCTCGAGCAGGAAGAGAAAGGCAACTCCGAGCGCGCCAAGACGCTCGAGCGCGAACTCGAGTGGGTGCGGATGAGCCCCAAGGGACGGCACGCCAAATCGAAGGCGCGCATCACGCAGTACGAGAAGCTACTCGCCGACGGCGAGCGCGAGAAGGTGCGCGAGACGAAACTTTTCATAACTCCCGGCCCGCGCCTTGGCTCGGTCGTAATAGAAGCCAAGGACCTGTCGAAGGCCTACGGCGACAAGCTCCTGTTCAAGGACCTCGAGTTCGCCATACCGCCGGGCGCGGTCGTCGGAATCGTCGGACCCAACGGCGCCGGAAAGACTACCCTGTTCAAGCTTATCGCGGGCATGGAGCAGCCAGACGGCGGCTCCCTCAAGCTAGGAGACACGGTAAAGCTCGCCTACGCCGACCAGATGCGCGCGGGGCTCGACCCCGACAAGACGGTCTGGGAGCAACTATCCGGCGGCCTGGACATCGTCAAGCTCGGCGGCGTCAAGGAAGTGAACAGCCGCGCGTATTGCTCGTGGTTCAACTTCTCAGGCGGCGACCAGCAGAAAAAAGTCGGCGTGCTCTCGGGCGGCGAGCGCAACAGGCTCAACCTGGCGATAATGCTCAAGGAAGGCGCCAACGTCCTCCTGCTCGACGAGCCGACGAACGACCTCGACGTGAACACCCTGCGCGCCCTCGAGGAAGCCCTCGACGGCTTCGCCGGCTCGGCTCTGGTCGTAAGCCACGACCGCTGGTTCCTCGACCGCGTATGCACGCACCTGTTGGCCTTCGAGGACGGCGAGGTGATATGGTACGACGGCAACTGGTCCGAGTACGCCGAGTACCGCCACGAACGGCTCGGCGGCGACGCCGACCGTCCGCACCGCTACGTATACAGGAAGCTGGAAAGATAATACGAGCAGCCGCCGCCTGCAGGCATTGCGGACGGTCGGCGTCCTGCACGGCCGGTTCCGCTTCAACGGAACCGGTACGGCTGGCCGGAGGCCAGACGAGCCCGCACCGCTACATCTACAGGAAGCTGGAACGCTGGAACGGCCGCCGCAGTCCGCGCATCCAGGACGCTTGCCCCCGGGGATACCCCTTCCGTGCTAGTATCGACGGCATGGCAACTGAACTGAGCCGCATCTTTTCGATCGTCGTATCGTCGATCCACCTGGCCGCGGCGCTCGTCGTTACTATTCACGTCGCGCTCAACAAGCGGAACGTCCGTGCCGCCATCGGGTGGATAGGCCTCGCCTGGCTGGCGCCGGTCCTGGGCTCGCTCCTCTACCTGCTGCTTGGCATCAACAGGGTGGAGAGGACAGCCGCCCGCCTCGGATTCGCGGCACAGGTCCCGGTTCCGGCTCGACCTGGATCGAGCCTCTACGATGCTCCCCATTCGGGTTTCAAGGGATTGAATCTGCTTGCCGGAACCGTTGCCGAGCGCGCGCTTTCGGCGGGCAACGTCGTAGAGCCGCTCGTTGACGGTGACGAAGCGTTTCCCGCGATGATCGATGCCATCGCGGGGGCGCGGGTTTCCGTGTCGCTTTCCAGCTATATTTTCGACCTGGACGAGGCGGGTCGGCTCTTCCTTGATGCCTTCGCGGCAGCCCGCCTGCGAGGCGTCGAGGTGCGGGTGCTGATCGATGCGCTGGGAGCCCGTTACAGCCACGGCGACATGCTGGAGGCCCTGCGAGGGGCCGGAGTGGCGGCGGCCGCGTTCAGGCCCTCGCGCATCAAGAACCTGTTCAGGTACGCGAACCTGCGCAACCACCGGAAAATCATGGTGGTCGACGGCACGACCGGTTTCACCGGAGGCATGAACATCCGCGAGGGCAACTTCGTTTCGCGAAAGCCCCGGAATCCCATCCGGGATCTGCATTTTCGCATCTCGGGTCCCATCGTGGCCGATCTCCAGAGAGACTTTGCCGCTGACTGGCGCTTCGCTACGGGAGAACAGCTCTCCGGTCCGACCTGGTCAGCCGGGGCAACAGCCGGCGGGACGGTATTCGCCAGGGGAATACCGGACGGCCCCGATTCGGACATGGACAACATGCAGCTCGTCATGCTCGGCGCCCTGGCGGCGGCGCAGTACCGGGCCCGCATCGTTACGCCATACTTCCTCCCCGACGAGGCCCTGACCGCGGCGCTCAAGACGGCCGCCCTCAGAGGGGTGATAGTCGACATAGTCCTTCCGGGAAAAAGCAACATTTTCCTCATGGGCTGGGCGATGCAGCCCCAACTGGCGGACCTGATCGACCGTGGTTGCAGGGTCTTCATCTCTCCCCCGCCCTTCGACCACAGCAAGATATTCACCGTCGACGGCCTCTGGTCACTCATCGGTTCGACGAACTGGGATCCCCGCAGCCTCAGGCTCAACTTCGAGTACAACCTGGAATGTTACGATGCCGGGCTCGCGGGAAAACTGGAACGCCTTGTTGACGAGCGGATATCCCGGAGCCGGGAGCTCTCCGCGGAAAGCCTCAGGTCCCAGCCAGTCGGGACGAGGGTCCGAGACGGCCTGGCGCGGTTGCTGTCGCCCTATCTGTGAAAAAGATATACTACCAGGCGTTGCGACCCCGTTCCGACTTCAGGAATGTCGCCAGGCGCAGCACGCCCTCCCTTATGTCCTCTGGCAGGCCGGCCCATGAAACGCGGATCCGGCCAGATCCGCGGGAGCCGAAGGCGATGCCAGGCACGACGATGACCCCGGCCTCGTCGCGGAGGCGCAGGCAGAAAGCAGTCTCGTCCGTGCCGTCAAGCTCAGGCAGGCGCATCCAGCGGTAGAAGCCACCAGCGGGCGGCAAAGGCCGCCTTTCCCCTGGAAAGGCTTCGGCGCATGCTTCTTCGAAGGCTGCCCACCTGAGGGCAAGCTGGCGCCTCGACTCGGCGAAAACCGTCGCCGCGGCGGCGAGGAGTGCAGCGGCGGCGGTCTGCGCCGGGCGGGAAAGGCAGCTTGTCATGGCGTTATGGACGAGGCGGGCCGGCGCAAGCACGGCAGGGTCGCCGCTGGCCCAGCCGACGCGGAGGCCGGGGGCCGTGAAGGCCTTGCTCATCGAGCCGAGCGCGACGACCCCAGGCAACGGGCCGCCGTCGAGGATGCCGGCCGGCCTGTCCCCGAGGCGGAGTTCGCGATACACCTCGTCTGACACGAGTACTACGCCCCGTTTCTCGCAGGACCGGGCTACAGCCAGCAAAGCATCGGGGTCGGCGCCGGCTCCCGTGGGGTTGGCAGGGTGGTTGACGACGGCGAGTCTGGCGCCTGGCGAGGCGGCAAGCGCCAGATCGAACAGGCCGGGGTCGAGGCGGCCGTCGTCCGCCAGAAAGTAAGGCCTGGCGCGGGCTCCCGCGAGCGCGGCCAGTGTCGGGTACGCGACGAAGCCGGGGTCAGGCACGAGCACATCGTCGCCGTCACCAGCCCATGCCTGGAACAGCGCGAACAGCGCCGCCTGGCTGCCGGCGGCCAGCATGAAGCTGCCCTCGGGAAGGCCGAGGAAGGCAGCCAGGGACGCCCGCAATTCGGGCGTACCCGCGTTCGGCCCGTAGAGGCACGCCTGGCCGGGCTGGAATGATCCGGTGATGGCCCGTATCGCGACATCGGGCAGAGGCCAGGACGGTTCACCCAGGCCGAGCGAGACGCAAGCCGCGGGCGCGCCTTCACTCATGGCCCTGATCGGCGACGGTCCCAGGGAATCGAGCCTGGACGCCTGCCTCACCGCAAGGCTTCCTCGAGGACGAGGGAGGCGTCGGTTCCCTCGTCGCGGTACTTGACGATGCATGGCGCGTAGAGTTGAAGGCCGCGTTCCCGGGCAAAGGCTCCGGAGGCCGGCCTGGATCCGGGTACGACGACGGCGCCCGCGGGGACTTCGCCTTTTAGTTCCCGCCCCATCACCAGGTCGAAGATGACGAGCGAGCCGGAAAGCACGGTGCCCGGCGCCAGTACGGCCCGCTCGCGTACGACCACGCCCTCGAGGACCGCAGACTGCGCGCCTATGAAGACGCCGTCCTCGATGACGACCGGCAGGGCGCCAACCGGTTCGAGCACACCGCCCAGCTGGACGCCAGCCGACAGGTGGACGCCGGCTCCGACGCGGGCGCACGAGCCGACGAGGACATGGCTGTCGACCATAGAGCCTGATCCGACGACGGCGCCGACGTTGATGTACGACGGCGGCATGATGACGACCCCGGCGGCTATGCGCGCACCGCGCCTGACCGACGTTCCGCCGGGAACGACGCGGACCCGGTCAGCCGGCGTGAAGACACGTGGCGGAAACGCCGATTTGTCCATCGAGCCGCCTGGCCACGACGGCTGCTCCACGACGCCCGAGGCGCGGAAGCCCGCCAGGATGGCGGCCTTGACCCACGGAACAGCCCTCCAGCACCCGTCGTCTCCCCGTTCGGTGGCCGCGACTTCTCCCGACTCGAGAGCGTCGAGCAAGGCCGCGTGCGCGAAATGCCAGTCGTGACGGGTGGCCGGATCAGCGCCTGGAGTACCGGCTCCGCTCTCATAGTAGTCATGCAGGTCCGAAGCCGTCACGAAGCTATCATCCGTTCGGCCATGGCTTCCAGGGCCGGCTCGAGCATGTCGGCGGCTACCTCGTCGAAGCGATGGACGCCGGCCCGTCCCCGTATCCATGCCAGCGCGGCGACCGCTCCCTTGCCGAATAGGTCCCGGCTCTTGGCTTCGTGGATGATGGTGATGCTTTCGAGGCCGGAAGACAGAAGCAGTTCGTGTACGCCGGCATCGGTGCCTACGCGCATCGACGCGATGGACAGGACGTCGGGAGCCACCGAACCGAGGCTCCACGAGCTGTACCTGGGGCAGGCATCGATGACGGTCGCGGCGAGGTTCCTGGCCGTACCGCTCGGAGCGTCGACCTTGGCCCGGTGGTGGCGCTCTACGATGGCGATGTCGGAATCGGGGTCGAGGTTCGCGTAGCGGCCGAGCAGCCAGGCCATCTTCGAAAGCAGGGCCGCCCCGAGCGACAGGTTCGGCGCGACGAGTACGCCAATCCTGCGGCCTACCCTGTCTTCGATGCCTGGCATATCCCAGGCTGTCGTCGCTATGACCATGTCCACCCCGACGGAGACTGCCCAGTCGATGTGGGCCTCGACCACCTGCCCCGAGGACGCGTCGAGCACCACATCGGGAATCGAAGCGGGAAACTCGTCTCGGCCAAGGCTCCAGACAACGCGGTGCCCCGCGGCGACCAGTGCCTTGGTAGCCGCGCCGGCTAGGCGGCCCCGCCCGAAAATGCCTACGGAAAGGCCGTAGCCTGTACTGCTGGAGCGGATTCGAGGCGAGACTGCTCTCGCGTGCGAACCCGCGGATCGAAGGGTGCCCATGGCGCCTCCAATCCGAGGGAGGGCGCGTGGGTCGGATGCCAAGACAGAACCTGCGGCACGAGCCGCACAGAGTCGAGTCATCGTTCCTCTGGCACTCCGCGGACCCCTCGTTGATTTGGGTCCGCGACAGCCGCCGGGTATTGACCCGGACGTCCAAGGCGGGCGGATGCGGTTCCGCGAGCCCTTCGGCGATCCTCCCCTTTCATCCGGCGTCTCCGGGCTCCGAGCCCTCGACCGGCCTACTGTTGGGAATCGCTCCTCCATCGGCAAGAGGATGCTATCATAGCTATGCGTAGAAACGCAAGCCTTCTGACGGACAGTGCCGATAATCCGTCCGGTGCTGCCCAACTGCCGGCCATGAGGCTTCAGGCCGGGGTCGGCTCGGTAGCGGCCTCGATGTACAGGCCCGGGCCCGCCTCGCCGCTCGCTTCCAGAAGACCGAGCGTGACCTCCGGCGCTGCGCCGTGCGTGATTCGGTCGTCAAGAAGCTCCTTGAATACCGGGGCGATGGCAACCAGGCCATCCTGGACAGGGACACGGAGTTCGATGCGCAGGCCAGAATTTACTGCCTTGAGGTAAAGGCTGGCGCGGTAGCCCCATCGAAGCATGACCTCGACAGCGTCACCCAGGATTATGGCCACGAGTCCGGCAACCTGAGGGTCGAACGCCGCGCGGACAGAGCCGGACTTTCCCAGGTACCAGTCCCCGTCGTCCTCGCAGCGGCCGATGCCGTGCGCAATGGTGCGTATCAGCTCGGACGCGTCGACCGCGGCGCCGCCGGGGCTGGAAAGGTACAGGTCGTTGACCGCCGACAAGGCTTGCACGCGCCGCCGTACCGCGGCCATCTCGCCTGGGATGGCTGCCTTGCCGCCGTCGTTGACAGCGAGGAGGCTTTGCACTACCTGCATGTTGTTGCGAACCCTATGCTGGAGCTCGTGCAGCAGACCATCCTTGAGGAGCATCGTCGATTCGAGCTCGGCCCGTACGGCTTTCGAGGCATCAAGCTCCGCGGCAAGGGTTGCGGCCAGTCCCCGGCTTTCATCAAGAGCGCTACCCAGGCTGCGGAGCAGGTTCTGGATGACGAAAGCCAGGAGGGCGCAGGCGACAAACAGGCTGACGGCGACGATGGCCACGATTACGGGAGTCGCGCCGTTGCCTTCGAGACCAGCCGACAGGGCGAACGCCCAGGCGACCATGAACGCCATCGAGGCAGCTATGGTCAAGACAACGATGCGCATCCGTCCGAACAACGCCGAGAGCACCACCGCGACCATGAACCATATGTATCCAGCGCCCAGGGGGCCGGTATAGACAAGGACGACGGCACCGACGAGCATCGCGTTGCCGACGCCTATCGCCAGCCTCATGTTGAAGGGAATCCGCGGCACGAAGCCTATGGCCGCCACGGAGAAGTACGCGAAGGTATCGATGACGACGATTGCCCAGAGGCTTTCGACCGCGGCCATGATGGCGCTTGGCACATACGCCACGAGACCCGCCCAGGCAACGAATCGAAGCAGCCTGTCGAGGATGTCATCGCGCAGCTCGTCCATGCGGTTTTTCATATCAGGTAAAACTAAGCGACAGCATGACTCGAGTCAAGATCGCCTCCATTGCCCAGCACCGGGACTGCGGGATACTATGCCCATCATGAACATGACCGAACAGAAGCGCGGACTTGGCGCGCTCGCGATAGCAGCCACCGCCTTCTTCTGGAGCCTTGCCGGTCTTCTCATCAAGCTGGTCGACTGGAATCCCTTCGCCATAGCCTGCGGCCGCAGCCTCGTGGCGGCGATCTTCCTCCTCATATGGCTGCGCAAACCGAAATTCACCTTCTCGGGCCCGCAGGTCGGGGCAGCCATCGCGAGCTCCGCAACGATGCTCCTTTTCATCTATTCCAACAAGGCGACGACCGCAGCCAACGCCATTCTCCTGCAGTACGGCTCTCCCATTTATACGGCGATCTTCGGCGCGATCCTTCTCAAGGAAAAACCAAAGGCGGAGCATTGGCTCGCCTTCGCCGCGGTCGCCTGCGGCATGGCACTCTTCTTCATGGGAGATCTTGGAGGCGGATCGCTTATTGGCAACATCACCGCCATCGGGTCCGGAATCACTTTCGCGGCCTACTTCGTGTTCATGCGCATGCAGAAAGACGGTTCACCCCTCGAGTCGAACCTCCTGGCCCACATGCTCACCGCTACCGTTGGCTTCATCATTTGCCTGTTCATGCCTGCCCCGGCCATCAGCGCAAAGGCGGTCTCCGCAATACTGGTCCTGGGCGTTTTCCAGATAGGCGTCGCGGCGATACTGCTTTCATGGGGAATCAAACGAGTCAGTGCGGTCCAGGGTTCCATCATCGCCGGGCTTGAACCGGTATTCAATCCGCTGTGGGTCTTCCTGGCGCTCGGCGAAAAGCCTGGCCCCAATTCCCTCGCCGGCGGGGCGATAATCATAACGGCGGTAGTCGTCTCGTCGGTTATAACGGCGCGCAGGAACATGCGATAGAAGGCAACCCCCATCGATGCGGCGGTGTCCAATTCTGTAAGACCAGGATTGGAGACGATAGTGGATTCGACAGCGGGACTGCCCGGTTTCAGGGTACGGCATGTGATGACCAGGGCCCAGGAGACAGGAAACGCGATAACGCACGGAATCGGCGCCATGCTGGCAATGGCCGCTCTGGTCCAGCTGGTCGTCAGGGCAGCGTCGAGCGGAGACGTATGGTTTGTCGCATCCTACGCCGTCTTCGGTACAAGCATGGTGATGCTGTACCTTGCCTCGACCTGTTATCACGCGGCCAGCGCTCCACGCCTGAAACGGAAACTCGAGATGCTCGATCACAGCGGCGTCTTCATCCTGATAGCCGGCAGCTACACGGCCTTCGCTCTCACCATCCTCAGGGGCAGCGTCGGCTGGTGGCTCTTCGGCGCGGTATGGACCATAACCGTCATCGGAATCGTGATCGAAATCCTGTTCCTCGACCGCTGGCCATTCATCACCCTGCTGGTCTACCTGGCCATGGGTTGGCTCATAGTACTGGCATGGAAACCCCTGGTGGCCGTCGCGTCGCCGGGGATGATAGCCTGGCTCTTTGCCGGAGGCGTCTCGTACACGGTTGGGACCGTTTTCTACGCATTGGGACGACGCTGGGGCTGGCTGCACGTCGGATGGCACCTCTTCGTACTTGCCGGCACGATATGCCATTTCTTCTCGGCGCTCTCCGCGTTGCCCGCCGCCTGAATTCGACCGCCGTCGACTTTCTGATAGATTATTTATCAGTATACTAAAAAAATGATGACATTCGTGACGCCGAGCATCCTGCTGCTCCTTTTTTTCCTGGTGGTCGCGTTCAGGTTGCTCGTTTTTCCGCTCTTGCGCGAATGGCCGGAGGACCAGCCCGAAACCAGTCGGCTGCGGCGGCTCGGCAGCCCGGCAGAATTCTTCGGACTGGTCTCGGAACTGGCACGGGGCATTTCCGCGACAAAGCGGATACCGGATGAAAGCCGCCTGCCCCCGCAGCTGAAAGACATGCTCAGGCTCGTAGTCAGCGGGGCGACAGAGTGCGCGCTGCTGACATATCTCCACAGGCGGACAGCGCTGCAGGACGGCATGCCCCAGGATCTGGCCCGCGACCTGCTGGCGGGGCGTTTCGAAGGCGCCGCGCCTGGGTACTTGCCTGCCCTCCGCTTTGCCAGGCATTTCACCGAGAACGGGGGAGAGGCATCGCCGGAAGACCTTGATGCCGTGTCCGAGGTGCATGGCTTGATCATGGCCGCAGAAATAAGGACATTCCTGAAGCTTGTCTATTTCAACTGCCTGTGCTCGAACATGGTCAACTATTATGAGCGCGGGAGGGTGCCGCGGGAGGAGCGTTCCAGCATATACCTTGCCTATCTCCTCGCAAGGCCGGTAAGCTGGTTCATGGTACGAAAAACCGTTTTCCGTGAAGTATACGGCAGGAAACCAGAGTACAGGGAGGACCGCAATGGTACGACACGAAAGTGACATTCAGCCAGTGGACATGCAGGGCGACGGCGTCGTCGGCGTGACTAAGCGGATGCTCATAGGACCCAGGGATGGCTACGATGGCTTCATGCGGGTCTTCACCGTACAGCCTGGCGGCAGGAGCCCCTACCATTCCCACGAATGGTTCCATGCCAACTACATACTCGAGGGCGAGGGCAAGCTGGTCATGGAAGGTGTCGAGCATGCGGTCATGGCTGGCTCGGTAGCCTACATTGAAGGCGGCAAAATGCACAACTTCGTCAACCTTGGCTCCGTTCCGCTCAAGTTCATATGCCTGGTGCCGCGGAGCGGTGACTCGTACTGACAGCGTGCCGACCGGGCATCCATAGTGCCCCAAATGGTTGCATCCAGCGGGCTCCCGGACAGGGAGCCCTTTTTATTTTCCGGGTTCCAGGCCCGCGTCACGTTGCCTTTTATGACTATTTTACTTAGTTTTATTTCATGAAACAGAAAGAACCGATCGATGAACTGCGGGCCCTCATCGATACCGTAAGGACAGGCATCCTTTCTACCGTTGGAAATGATGGCTACCCGCACCTGCGCTGGATGACCGCGGCGACCCTCCAGGGACAGAAGGATTTCATCTACTGCGTTTCGGTGAGCGGGACGAAGAAAGTCGCCGACATCGCCAGGAACGACAAGGTTGCCTGGTCGTTCCAGAGCGTGACGCTCGACCGCATCGTCAGCGTCGCCGGACGGGCACGTGTGATCGAGGTTCCCGAACTCAAGGCCCAGATTCTGGAAGCGCTCGGCAGGAACCTCGACATTTTCTGGCGCATCAACCCCGATCCAAAGCGCCTCGTCGTCATAGAGACAGCCATAGAGACCCTGTCGCTGTACCGCCCCGCGGAAAGCGCCGTCAACCACATGGAGGCAATCCGGTGAGCGATTGGGACGTCGACCTTGGCTGGCAGCTGCGTAACGAAATGGTGAGGATACGTCGTTTCGAGGAAAAGGCGGGCCAGATGTACGGCCTGCGGAAGATAGGCGGATTCTGCCACCTCTACAATGGACAGGAAGCGGTGGCGGTCGGGTTCAGCTCGACGGTCGAACGCGGCCGCGATTACGTTCTCACCGGCTACCGCGACCACGGGCACGCCCTGGCCGCGGGGATGGACCCGGACGCGATCATGGCTGAGCTCTTCGGCAAGGTGACCGGCGTATCGCGCGGCAAGGGAGGCTCGATGCACCTCTTCGACCCCGAGAAGGGTTTCCTCGGTGGCAACGGCATAGTCGGCGCTCAGATACCGGTCGCCGTCGGCGTGGCCTTCGCGCAGAAATGCAAGAAGACGGGAGGAGCGACGGTGGTGTTTTTCGGCGACGGCGCCATACACCAGGGCGCGTTCCACGAAGCGCTCAACCTGGCCAGAATATGGAAACTGCCCGCTGTTCTCGTATGCGAGAACAACCAGTGGGGCATGGGAACGAGCTGGAAGCGGGTGTCGGCGGTCGACGACTTCTCGCTTATGGCCTCGGCGTACGGAGTGCGCGGGGAGCAGGTCGACGGCATGGACGTGCTCGCGGTGCGTGATGCGGCCAGACGCGCCCTCGACGACGCCCGTGCAGGAAATCCCGTCCTCATCGAGGCCCGCACCTACCGCTACAAGGGTCACTCCATGAGCGACCCCCAGAAATACCGCACGCGCGGCGAGGTCGACGAATACAGGAAACAGGACCCCATCTATCTGCTCGAGGAAAAGATGAAGGCCGCGGGGGCGTGGGATGCAGCCCGGGCCCAGGCGCAGGACGACGAGGCCGACGCGATGGCCACGAAATCCGTGGCTTTCGCGGAATCGTCGGCGGAACCCGCCATGCATACGATGTACGAGGACATCTATTCGGGCGAGCCGTTCTTCATGGGCAAGAGCCGCGAAGAGCCGGGGAGGGTTTGACGATGGCGATGCTCAGCTACCGGGACGCCCTGAACCGGGCGATGGACGAGGAGATGGAGCGCGACGAGTCGGTCGTGCTGATGGGCGAGGAGGTGGCCGAATACGACGGCGCCTACAAGGTGTCCAGGGGACTGCTCCAAAAATACGGCGCGGAACGAGTGCTCGACACGCCGATCACCGAGCTTGGATTCACCGGCCTCGGCGTCGGCGCGGCGATAGCGGGCATGCGGCCGATAGTCGAATGGATGACGCACAACTTCGCCCTCCTGGCGCTTGACCAGGTGGTCAACGAGGCGGCCAAGCTCAGGCACATGTCCGGCGGCAGGCTGTCGGTGCCGATCGTGTTCCGCGGCCCCAACGGACCCGCGGAGTACCTGTCGAGCCAGCACTCGCAGGCTCTCGCCAGCTACTGGGTGCACGTGCCCGGGCTCAAGGTCGTCTCTCCGTCCAACCCGGCCGACGCCTACGGACTCCTCAAGTCGGCGATACGCGACAACAACCCGGTGGTAGTCCTCGAGTCCGAGATGCTGTACGCGGACAAAGGCGAGGTGCCCGACGGGGAGACCCTCGTGCCGATAGGCAAGGCGGCGATAGCGAGGGCCGGGACCGACGTCACCATCGTCGCCTTCGGCCGCCCGGTCAAGTACGCGCTTGAGGCAGCCGCAGCCCTCGAGGCGCGCGGCGTGAGCGCCGAGGTCATCGACCTCCGGAGCCTGCGGCCCCTGGACGAAGAGACCGTGATGGCGAGCGTAGCCAGGACAGGCCACGCCGTCGTCGTCGACGAATCGTGGCCCGCCGCCTCGGTGGGGGCATATGTCGCTCACCGGATTGCTTCGGAACGCTTCGACTCGCTCGACGCGCCGGTGGAATTCGTGTCGAGCGAGGACGTGCCGATGCCGTACAGCCACGCCCTGGAACTGGCGGTCCAGCCTTCGGCAGGCAAGATAGTGACGGCCGCGTTGCGCGCGCTGTACCTGGAGGAATGACATGGCAGAATCGATACTGATGACCGCGCTCTCCCCGACGATGCAGGACGGCGTCATTGCCTCCTGGATCGTTTCAGAAGGCCAGACGGTAAAGCCAGGCGACGCGCTCTGCGAGATAGAGACAGACAAGGCGACCATGCCCTACGAATCGCCGCTGGCCGGCACGATACTCAAGATAACGGCCATGGCAGGCGCTAAGGCGGCCGTCGGCGAAACGATAGCGGTCATGGGAAAACCGGGCGAGGACTGGCATTCGGTCATCCCGGCAACGGCTCCAGCCAAAGCGGCGGGGGAGGCAGGCGCCGTCCCGGCAGCTTCCGTTTCCAGCCCCTCGGTGAACGAAGCGGCCTTCCCGGCTCTCGGCCCCTCGTTGCCTCCGTCGTTGCCTCCGTCGTTGCCTCCGTCGTTGCCTC
>CAZNXK010000047.1:13525-24345 GCA_964576835.1 uncultured Treponemataceae bacterium
CCTTGCAAGGAGGCTGGCGCATGAACGAGGCGTCGACCTGCGGTCCCTTCGGGGCTCCGGCCCTCGCGGACGAGTCATACGGCGCGACGTGCTTTCGGCCGGCACCGCAGCCACGGTCAACGCCCCTGCCGCAGGAGCGCCCCTTGCCGGCTCCGGCGCCGCGCCGGGGGAACACATCCGCGGCCGGCTGCGCGACGAGCGGGTGCCGCTGTCGAAGATGCGGTCCATCATTGCCGAAAGGCTCGGAACCAGCTGGAAAGAAGCTCCCCATTTCTTCGTGCGCGCCGCGGTGGACATGGAGCGGCTCCTGGACCTGCGTTCCGCGGTCAACGCCGGCCGAGACAGGCCAGTCGGTCTCAACGCATTCATGATGCGCATCGTCGCGGCCGCGCTCGAGCGCCATCCGCTTGTCAACGCCTCATGGGAAGGCGACGCGATACGCTACCGGCCGGCAGCGGACATAGGACTTGCGGTCGCGCTCGAAGGCGGCCTCGTGACCCCGGTGGTCCGAGCCTGCGAACGCAAGGGTGTCGAGGAAATCGACGCGGAGCTCGCCGGCCTCGTCACCAGGGCGCGGGCCGGAAGCCTGTCCCCCGAGGAGTATTCCGAGGCAAGCTTCACGATTTCGAACCTCGGCTCGTACGGCGTCGAAGAGTTCACCGCCATCATCAATCCGCCTGGCTCGGCGATACTCGCGCTGGGCGCGGTCACCAGGGAGGCGGTCGTCCGCGGAGACGCCATAGTCGCCAGGCGCGTGATGCACATCACGCTGTCGAGCGATCACCGCGTCATAGACGGCGCGGCGGCCGCTGCGTTCGTAGCCGAGCTCAAGGCCTTGCTCGAGGAACCGGCCAGGACATTGCTGTAGGACGCACGTTTGTGGCTAGTAGTCGAGCCGGTACGCCTTCCCGACTGCGGCTGGCGTTTCCTCGAGTTCGGTGAATCTCAATTTCAGGGTGGTGGGTATCGCGTCGACGACAGCCTGCGTGACCAGGATCTCGCCGGCCCTGGCGGTGTCCTCGCCGAGTTTGCTGGCCGAGTTGACTTCCTTGCCGAAAACGTCCGCGTCGCCGATTCGCAGCACAAGGCCATAACCGACTCCGGCGCAGAGTAATACTTTTTCCTCGTCCGACCGTCCGTCATTGTATTCCGCACAGGCTGCCTGCATGCCGGCCACCGCTTTGAGGGCCTTCTGCGGGTTCCTGAAGATGATCAGCATAGAATCGCCCTCGATCTTGAGGAGGACGCCGTCGTTCTCGTCGACGATGGGTATCAGGATGCGCTCGCTCTCGTAGATAGTCTGCAGGAAGTGGATGATGCCGAATGTCTCCACGTTCCTTGAGAAACCCGAGAGGTCCGTGAACACGATGGACCATTCCTCCCCGAAAAGGTCCCAGATGCGTTCGTCTATCAAATCCTTGTTGGCTCCGGGGGCCATGCGCTCGGCGACGAGCCTCGACAGCCTGTCTTCCGACGCGCCGGCGCCGACGTTCTTCTTGTAGATCATCTTGTGCTCCTGCCAAGAGTATAATGCAGCCTATTCAAGAGTCGTCTGACTTTTGAAAACCCATACTAGTATAGCACGGCCTTGAGTTCAGATGGATTCAGAAAGTATCCACAAAAGCTCGCAGGGCTCGAGCCTCAGAGCCTCATCGGGAAGCACGAGGCGTCCGCTCAGGATGTCGCTCCCCTGCCTGCCTGCGAGCAGGGCCGAGGCGGCCCAGCGGTCGAGGGCGACCGGTCCGTCGGAGAAATTGCCGACGACGGTCAGCAGCTTTCCCGGAGCCTGCTTGTGGAAGGCGAGGACCGATGGGTGCCCGGCGTCGACGACGGTCAGCCTCTGGATGCCGAAGGCAGCCGTCTCCTTCCTTGCCGACGACAGCCTGCAGAGCCCGGAATGGATGCGACCCGGCACCGAAGCAGCGTCATGGCGGCGCTCGAACAGCTCGTCGCTCCACCATGCTCTGTGCACCCAGCGGCTGTCCGCCGCCTGTGCCGGATCGTCCTCGTACTCGTAGCTGTTGAGAGCCCCGAGCTCGTCTCCCAGATAGACAAGCGGCAGTCCTCCTACAGAGAACGCCAGGCCATACAGCAACAGCACCCTGCGTATTGCCGTATCGAGATCCTCGCCAAGGCCTTCGAGGGCGGCCCGCTCCACCCCGGCAAGCGAGGCGGCCGTGCCGCAGATGCGGCGGTCACCCGTGGCGGGGTTGTACTGGAAACTCACCCCCCGGCTGAAGCTGCCCGGAAAACCGCCCAGGTAGAAGTCGTTGAGGAAGGCGCGGTGATCGCCGCCCTTGATGCCGAGGCAGGCGGCGTCTTCGTCGGCGAAAGTCCAGCCTATGTCGTCGTGGCAGCGCACGTAATTGACCCAGGCGCAACCGGCGGGCAGACGGTGCCTTTTCTCCAGGGACAGCGCCAAAAGGCTCGCGTCCTTCGTGGCCGCGGCCTCCCACAGCTCGGCCATCAAGAGGGGATTGTACGATAGCTGGCACTCGCGGAGGTCGATGTATCTGGCTATGTCGTCGGGATGGACAATGGCCTCGGAGAGAAAAAGGAGCGACGGGCAGGCAAGCCGGGCTACAGCCTGGAAGGCTCTGATAAGCGTGTGAGCCTGCGGAAGGTTCTCGCAGGGACTGCCGGCCTGCTTCCAGATGAAGGCGACGGCATCCAGCCTGAGCACCGCTATGCCGCGGTTGGCTAGCTTTAGCATCTCGGAGGCCATCGCCCTGAAAACGGCGGGGGTCAAGTAATTCAGGTCCCACTGGTACGAATGGAATGTCGTCCAGACCCACTTGTTCATCTCCTCGCAGAAGGTGAACGAACCCGAGCGGACCTCGGGAAAAATGTCGCGGAGGCCGGACTGATAGGCGGCGGTGTCGCCGCGGTCGGTAAAGACCCGGTAGAAATCCTGGTAGTCGGCGTCGCCGGAGCGGGCGCGTCTTGCCCATTCGTGTTCATCGGAACTGTGGTTGAAAACAAAGTCCGCGACCAAAGCAATGCCTTCCGCGGCAAGCGCCGACGCAAGGGCTTCCAGGTCGGCCATCGAGCCAAGAGCCGGATTCGTGTCCCGGTAACTCGAGACGGCATAGCCTCCGTCGTTCTCGCGCTCGGGCGAGAGGAAAAATGGCATCAGGTGCAGCCAGGTGACGCCGAGCTCCTTGAGAGCCGGGATGCGCCTGGCAACGCCGCGGAAGTCGCCGGCCCAGCGGTCGACGTACGCCACGGCTCCTACCTGGGATTCGGAGCCGAACCACCCCGACTCGGGACTCAGTTCGCTGTCGCGCTTCTTTAGCGCTTCGGGTCGCGAGCAATACGCCGAGAATACGTCCCCGACGAGGGTCTGGAACTGCAGGGCAAAGTCAGGCCTGTCATGGTAGAGCTCCCACAGGAGTTCCGCGAGGCGGCGGAATTCCTGGTCGAGCCTGGCGCTGAAGCCCGGCCATTGCGGCGAGTAGCTCAAGCCGGAGGCTTCCCACCGCTCGCGGCATTGCCTCTCGAACACCGCCCAGAGCCGGTCCATTATTTGATCGATCCGGCTACCATCCCCTTGACGATGTATTTCTGCGCGAGGAGGAAGCATATGATCACCGGTACCATGGCTAGCAGTATTGCCGTCAGGATCAGGTCCCATTGCTTGACGAAGGCTCCGGCGAAATTGGAAACCGCGAGCGGTATCGTCTGGATGGCGTTGCCTTTCCCGAGTACGAGGAGCGGCAGGAGGTAATCGTTCCAGATCCATATCCCGTTGAGCACGAGGACAGTCGCGTGTATCGGCGTGAGGATGGGGAAAATGATGCGGTAGAAGATCTCCGGCCGCGTGCAGCCGTCGATGGTGGCGGCTTCCTCGAGCTCGAGCGGTATGCTCTTTATGAAGCCGTGGTACATGAAAATAGACAGCGACACGCCGAACCCGATGTAGCAGAGGATCATTCCCGCGTACGTCCGCAGGAGCCTGATGCCGGTGATGTCTGTCAGCGTCCTGAACCATGACAGCAGCGGGAACATGACTATCTGGAACGGGATGACCATCGCCGCGACGAAGATGAAGAATATTGCGTTCGAGGTCCTGCTCTTGGTCCTGACGAGGGCCCAGCCGGCCTGGGCCGAAAGGAGGCTGATCGCCACGAGCGACACGACGGTGATGATCACCGACGATACCAGCGACGCGGGGTAGCGGATGTTGTCGCTCGTCCATATGGTGACGACGTTCTTCACGATGTTTCCCCAGTCGGCGGGCATCACGAGCGGATACTGGGTGACTTCGAAAGCGGTCTTGGCCGAGTTTATCAGCACGAGGAAGAACGGGAACAGGAAGGCGAGGAACATGGCCAGCGCGAGCAGCTCAAGCGCAAGGGCGCAGATTTTCTTTGCGTTCACAGTTCAAGCTCCTTCTTCTTGTTGATGGCGACCTGCACCAGCGCTATCACAGCCAGCACCAGGAAGAAGACGACGGCGCGTGCCTGCCCCATCGCGAGGAAATTCGACAGGAAGGCGGTGTTGTAGATGTTCAACGCCAGAAGTTCGGTGCCGAGTATCGGCTTGCCCATGAACATCGTCGACGGTCCGCCGCTCGTCAGAGAGACGTTGACGTCGAATTGCTTGAAGCTCTGCACCAGGGTCAGGAACATGGTGACCGTAAAGGCCTGAGCCACCATCGGCAGGGTTATGGCACGCATGCGCTGCATCGGGCCTGCTCCGTCTATCATAGCAGCCTCGTGCAGCTCGACGGGAACGTTCTCTATGGCGGCTATGTATATCATCATGATGTAGCCGGCGTACTGCCAGGTCCCCACGATGACCAGCGCCATCACCGCCGTGCTGCTCTTGCCGAGTATCAGGTTCTCGGCGCTCGACATCGAGGCGAAGAGCGGGACTACCTTGCCCAGGAAAGGCACCGCGTTGTTGAAGATGAATTGCCATATGTAACCCAGGATCAGCCCGCCTATGAGATTGGGGACAAAGAAGCCGACCCTATATATCTTTCGCAGTTTTATCTTGCTGGTGACCAGCATGGCCAGGGCAAAGGCCATGAAATTGATGAAAACCATGTTGAGGACCGTATAGACAATGGTCACGCCGAATGAATGGGCAAAGGCCGGGTCCCTGAAGCTTTCCGCATAGTTCTGGAAACCGATGAATTGCAGGCCGCCATCTACCTTCGCCGACGAACTCCAGTTGGTGAACGAGTAGAATACGCCCAGGAAGAACGGAACCACGATAACCAGCGCGAACGCCAGCAGGACAGGCGCGAGGAACAGCCAGAATATCAACCCGTTTTCCCTCTTGATGTTCATGTTCCCTCCTGGTCGAAGAACGGAGCGGCCAGGGGCGCGCGAGCATCCCGGCCACTCCGTCTCGAATGTTATTTTTTGTTTTCGACGAAAGCCTTGGTCATGAGCTCGATGAACTGGGCTTTCTTGATCTTGCCGGTGGCGAACTGGTTGAAGATCGGGTTGAGCGTCTTGTCACGGAAGTCGCCGGTAAAGTAGTACTGGCTCCACGAGTAGACCTTGGCCGCGGCGGACCAGGCCTGTACCGACTGCGACAGCTGGCCATCGGGCTGCAAGGCTATGCCGGAATAGGCGGGAATCATGCCAGCGTCCTTGACCATATACTGTGCGCCTTCGGGCGTGGTCGCGAGGTCGGTCAGGAATTTCTTGGCCATCGCCAGGTTTTTCGAGTCCTTGTTGACGGCGTAGAATGACGGGGCGGCTACGAATATGCCGTTGGTCGCCTGCTTCATCGATCCGTGGGGAGCAAAGGCCATCTTGAAGGTCGCGTTGGCGCCCTTGATGTTGGGGTCGGTCCAGTTGCCCTGGTGCAGGAAGACGGCCTTGCCGGTAGCGAAGGCCCCGACCTGCGAGTCGTAGTTGCCGGTCGTCAGGACGCCCTTGTCGGCGTACTTGAAGAGCAGCTCGACCCAGTCGGCGTACTCGGAGAGGCGGGTCGCGTCGACCTTGCCCGCCAGGAGGTCGTTGACAACGGAGAGGTCGCCGTAGGGAAGGCCGTTCGACAGAAGCGAGTTGAAGTTGTGGTGGGCGGTCACCCAGCCCATCTCGATTGAAGCGGCCATGGACACTACGGAGTCGATGCCCAGTTCCTTCTTCATCGAGTCAAGCTTGGCGAACGCGGTCTTGTAGCCGTCATAGTTCACGAGCGTGGCGGGATCGATGCCGGCCTTGGAGAGCATGTCGGCGTTGTACGCCATGCCCCAGCCCTCGACGGCTACGGGGAATCCATAGACCTTGCCGTTGTACTTGAAGGCGACGGCTGTCTTTGATACCCATGGCTCGTCCGATACATCGAGCACCAATTTCTCCCACTCCTTGTAGTCTTCGATGCCGTTGAAGCCGAAGAGGTCAGGCATGTCGCCGGCGGCGAAGTCCGCCTTGAGTTGCGGGCCGAGGCCGCCGGACGTGCCGCCGACCGACTTGATGGTCACGACGACGTTGTTCTTGGTGCCCCATGCGGCGGCATAGGCCTTGAGCGCGGCGTCGATCTCGGGCTTGCCCTGGGCCAGCGTCAGCGCGGTTACTTTCACCGGCTCTGCCTTCTTGGCGCAAGCGGTGAAGACGAGTGCCATGGCGAGCATCGCCATGAGCAGGACCAGCATTGTCTTCTTCATACTCTTTCCTCCCTAAAACTGAAATGATAACAACCTCGTTAAAAATGCGCAAATCATGGCGGCTCAAGAGCTTGAACGCTCGACGACCGACACCCTGATCTGGATGTTCTGAAGCGGACGGGTCGGTTCCGACATCCTCTCCAGAAGCAGTTTGGCCGCGAGCCGCCCCGATTCCCCCAGCGACTGGCTGATCGTGGACAGCTCCATATAGTCAGCGGCCTCGATATCGTCGAAGCCGAGCACGGCCACGTCTTGCGGAATCCGCAGCGACAGCCTTCTGGCTGCCTTGATGACGCCAAAGGCCTGCAGGTCCGACATGGCGAAGACGGCGCGCGGACGGTCGGGCCGGTCAAGGAGTTCGAGCGCCATCCGGAGGCCTCCGTCCACCGACACCTCTCCCAGACGCACGAACTCCGGCCTCAGGGAGAATCCAGCGGCCTCGAGCGCGTCGCCGTAGCCCTTTATGCGAAGCTCGCTTGGCTGGAGCGAATACGGCAAGGCAACCTTCTGACCGATGTAGCCGCAGCGCCTGTAGCCTTTGGCGATGAAATATTCCGCCGCAAGGGCGCCGCCGCGCACATTGTCGCATTCGATGCAGCAGAACAGGGGATTGTGCTGTTCAATGAGAACAACCTGGAGCCCGGCTCGATGGAGGTGGCCGGCGTTCTCGTCGTCGAGCATCATCGCCATGACGATGATGCCGTCGAGGCGCTTGCCTATGAGCCCGCTGCGCACAAGGCCGTCCAGCTGCTCGGGCGAGTCGATGCTGTAGACGAGCATTTCGCAATTGGCTTCGTGGAACACCGGAGTCATGCCCTGCATGCGTTCGACGAACGAAGGCGCGGGAAAGAATGGCGCGAGAACTCCTATCCGTCCGGTCTGCCTCGAGAGCCTGGTTCCGGTATTGCCGTGGCGGATGTAGGCAAGGGATTCCATGACGGCCTTGATTCTGGCTCCGGTCGCGGTCGCGACCTTGGCCGGATCGTTCAGGAAACGGGAGACGGTGGAGATGCTCACGCCCGCCTTTTCAGCGACGTCGTATATCGTGGCTATCGGCATGTTCGTCATTCCCGTCCCGTCTTTTCATCGGCCGGCCAGGCAAGGGCCCTCTATGAAAGTATGTTCATGAAAGCACTTTCATAGTGTTGACCGGTTTTGTATTGCTGTCAAGTAAAATTCGTCCGTGACTTGGCTGGACTGGCTATCCCGGGCCCTATGCGAGCTGTATCACTGCGAGAAATGCCTGTCCGTAGCGCGCGAGCTTGGCCCGGCCTACCCCATACAGCCCGGACAGTTCGGCCTCCGAGGACGGCTTGGACAGTGCCATCTCCTTGAGCGTCCTGTCGGGGAAAACGACGTACGGCGGGACGCCGGCCTCGTCGGCAATGCGCTTTCGCAATGCGCGCAGCGCCATGAAGAGCTCCTCGTCCGTACCGCCGCCCTCATCGCTCGAGCGGACGAACGGCCGTTCGGTTGAGGCCCGCCTGTGGCTGCGCTTGGGTCCTGAGGCCCGGACGACGCCGTCATCCAGGTCGACGCCGCCAGGGCCGCCATCGCCTGACGACAGCCCGACGAGGTCGGCACGCACGGGATACGGTGACTTGGAGGCGAAAAGCTCGTAAGCCGGCTTGCCGAGCGACAGCGTCGAGTGTTCCGGTTCGCGGACAAGGTGTCCGGTCGACGCGAGCCGGCGCGCAAGCGCCTGCCAGCCAGGGCGGTCCAGCTCCAGACCTATGCCGAAGGTGGAAAGAGCCTGGTGGCCGAAGCGTTCCACCTTCTCGGTGCGCTCTCCCAGGAGGACGTCGACGACATGGACCGCACCGAAGCGCTCGCCGGTACGCTTGACGCACGACAGGAATTTCTGAGCGGCGACCGACAGGTCCACCGTCTCGCGCGGCCCGGACAGGCAGTTGTCGCAGGCGCCGCAGTTGCGCTCCGCGTGCGCCTCGCCGAAATGGTCGAGAATCACCGCGCGCCTGCAGCGGTCGCTCTCGGCATAGTCGCGCATCGATTCGAGGCGAGCCAGGGCAGCGATGCGCTGGTCCCCGGGCAGGGCGTCGAAAAGCCGGCCCGCCTGGGCGACGTCGCCGGCGCTGTAGAAAAGCACGCAGTCGGAAGGCAGGCCGTCCCTTCCTGCGCGGCCTATCTCCTGGTAGTAGTTCTCCACGCTCTTGGGGAGGTCGGCGTGGACTACCCAGCGGACGTCCGGCTTGTCTATGCCCATGCCGAACGCGACGGTGGCCACCACCACCATGATGTCGTCGCGCACGAAGGCTTCCTGCACGCGGGACCGTTCCTCCGACGGCAGGCCCGCGTGGTAGGCTCCTGCCTTGACGCCGGCGGCGGACAGGGCGGCGGCAAGATCTTCTGTCCTGCGCCGTGAGCCGCAGTAGACTATGCCCGACTGCTCCGGCCTCGCAAGCGCGAAGCGCAGCAAGCGGCGCCTCAGGTCCAGCTTGCGCTCCACCGATATCCGCAGGTTAGGCCTGTCGAAGCCCCCGAGAAAGACGGCAGCTTGGCGCAATCCCAGGCTTCCGGCTATGTCGGCGCGCACGCGCTCGGTGGCGGTAGCCGTGGTCGCCAGCCAGACCGCCCGGGGGTAGCGCCCGCGGAGTGCTCCCAGGGTCCGGTACTCCGGCCTGAAGTCGTGTCCCCACTCCGAAACGCAATGAGCCTCGTCGACGACAATCAGGGATGGCGGCGCCGTATCGATCAGCGACAGGAGCCTGTCGCCGGATAGCGACTCCGGCGCCGCGTAAACCAGCTTGACCTCGCGCGCCCTGACGCGGGCTTCGATGTCACGCCTCTCGTCAGGCTCCAGGGAGCTGTTGATGAAGACGGCGTCGACGCCGGCCGTTCGCAGGGCCGACACCTGGTCACGCATCAGCGCTATAAGCGGCGACACGACCAGCGTTACGCCAGGCAGTACGAGCGCCGGTATCTGGTAGCATAGCGACTTGCCGCCGCCTGTCGGCAGCACAGCCAGGCTGTCCCGCCCGGAAAGCACGGCGTCGATTATTTCCCGCTGCAGAGGCTTGAAAGAATCATAGCCGAATACGGTCTTGAGGATCTCTTCGGGGCGGCGCGTGGGCATGGGAGTCATTGTATCAGAAAACCGTCCGGCAGGCACTGCTCCAACACGGCGCGGCGCTAGGCCCTTCCCTTTTGCATAGACCTGGAAAGCATGCCGAACGCTCCGCAGAGTGACAGCGTCAGGACGGCGTGATAGACGACCCAGGCTGGCATCCCAGGGATGACGATCGGAACATCGCCGTAGTTCCAGAAGTCGACCCCGAGAAAACCCAGAGCGACGATAGCCGCGGCCGACGCCATCAAGGCCAGCGACACGAAAGGTCCCGGCGAGACGGCAAGCCGGCCCCTGGATCCGATGACGGTTGCGGAAGCGGTTTTGGACGATGCGGTTGAGAGGAACTGTATGGCTATGCCTGCGGCGATGACGAGGAACTGGACGCCGGCGTTGAACAAGGCCACGGGGACGGGAGGGACGAACAGGCCGCTTGTCTCCAGGACGACGAGTGCGGTTCCCGCTGCCAGGGTCGCCGCCGCTGTCCTATGGCCGATGTTCGGGGCGTAGATGCCGGCAAGCGCCACGGGCATCAGCGTCGCGTATCCAGGGAAAGCGGTCTTGTTGAGGAAGTCCAGTATGGACAGAGGAGGTCGTATCGACACGAGCCAGGCGATGACTGCCAAGGCGAGGGCAAGCGTCGAGGAACCCCAGGAGCCTCTTTGTCGGCTGGGGAGGAAGTCTATCCCAAGCATCGAGGCGCACGAGAGGAGCTGGCTGTCCATCGTCGACATGAGTGCGGCGAGTACGGCCAGCGAGAAAACCGGCCCCAAGACCGGACCGGCCAGGGTCCGGGTCAACACAGTGAAGACGCCATCGCTGGCGGCCCCTTCGAGGCCAGGCGCCAGTACCGATCCCAGGACCCCTATCGCGCAGACAGGCAGGAACACCAGGACGGCGACTGCGGGATAGGCGACCATGCTCGAAAGAAGGGCACGGTCTGAACGGGCTGCGTAGAAGCGCTGTATGAAGTGAGGGAACATCGGGTCCGCGAACGCCCAGAGGACATAGTAGCCGAGCAGCGGCAGCCAACCAAGCGTACCGCCGACACCCGCTCTGGACATCCGGTCGGCATCGACCATAGTCACCGCTGCCGATCGCCCGGCC